>JAHEYG010000006.1 GCA_023251725.1 Sphingobacteriaceae bacterium
TTTTTTCTCATTCAATTTTTCATTTATTTCCGCCAATTGCTTTTGCGCCATGTCTTTTCCCCAGTCAGGATAAATGGCTGAAGCGGGTTTAAATGTTTTAAATTTTTCGACTGCAGTTTCGTAAATAGGTTTTGCTTTTTTTGCGCCGCCGCCAAACATTTCGGGAGTAAAATAAATGCCCTGCGCTTTTTGTAAATAAGCGCGCGGATTTTTAGCATCCAATTTAATAGCTGCATCCTGATAATCGCCCGACAAACCGCCGTACTTTTGTCCGCGCAACATAGGGTTCACTCCTATTCGTGCCGAAGCGCTCATTGATTTTAAAACAAATACTTCCGAATTATTTTTACTTAAAGAATCGGCATTGCGAATAAATCCATCGGCCTTATCGCACCAGGTATCTATATCGTCGCCTGCTTTTTCAAACGCTACCAAAACATAACACATGCCAGCGTAATAATTAGAAAGCCAGTCTTTTTTCTCGGCCAAAGCAATTCTTTCAAATCCATTGGCAATTTTAACATAGTCGTCGGCCTTTTTTGCCGAATCAAATAAAGCGAGATTCTTTTTCATTGCATCTTCGTACTTTTTACTTTGCGCAATACCCGAAAGCGTTATAACACTTAAACAGGCGGTAATCATCATTACTTTTTTCATATTTTCATTTTTAATTTCTAATTTTTTAAGTGTTATTATTTATAATGTCTTTTGTTCTATCTACTCCAAAACTCAAAAATATCCCGAAGAAGAATGAACGCGGCGCCGGTAATCCAACTTCTTGTCTTCTTACTCCATCGTAAGAATATTTATAACTAAACACCTGATCATTTCCAATTACATTGGTAACGCTAAACACAAAAACACAAAATGCTTTTCCAATCTGACGGATATAGCTCACATTTAAACCAAGCGTGTGATAATCGATGGTTCTGTCGCCCAAAAAAAACGGATTGTTGGGATTGTAATACGGACGGCCGCTCGCATAAATATAAGTTAAGCCGGTGGCAATTCCTTTTTTAAAAAACTTTTTAAAAACTAATGAAGCGGTGTGATTGGCTGCAAATGTGGGCTGAACATTTTCGGGATAATTGTTGAACTGACGTTTTGTATCGAGATAAGAGTAAGAAATCCAATAATCAATATTTTTAAAAGTTTTTTTATCCCGCCAAAATAATTCGAAACCGGTTGCATAACCATTTCCGTTATTGATTGTATCAGGACTCAAAGGAAGACCGCTATAATACTGGGAATTAAGATAAGGAGTGTAAGAAGTTAAATTATTATATTTTTTATAAAACACTTCTGCTCTAAAAGTAATGCTATCGGTTACGTATTGCCAGTTTAAAACATAATGCGTTGCTTTTTGAAATTGCTGTGAATGATCGTTCCACAAAAAATCGCGATCCGGTTTCTGATAAAAATCGCCCTGGGCGTACGACAATTGAGAATTTTTACTTAATTTAAATGCAACACTTCCTCTATAAGCAAAAACGCCTTTGCGTAACCATTGCGAATACTCGTAACGCTCACCCAAACGAAGTACTAAACGATTAAAAAAATAAATATCTGCTTCAGCGAAAGCGCTGGTGTAATTTTCAAACATCGCTCTTTTATATTTATTGTAAGAACCCTGATCAGGAACGTATTGATGTTCGGCACCCATTCTAAAAATAGAGCTTCTGAAAATACTTCTGCTCAGCATTGCTCTTCCTTGAAGCATTTCGTTTTGACCACTAATAGTATCCTTATTTATTTTTATATTGTCTTTATTATAGGAATAAGAGGCGCCGGCATTCAACAACCATTTATTTCCTAATTTTTCTTTATAGGTAAGAATGCTGAAAATATTTAAATTATTTAAATCGAATAAATCTTTATAAACATTTACGCTATCAATGTTCTGGCGAAGCGTGGCCATATCGGAATAATTAAAGTAGGTATAAAATTTTAAAATTCCCGTTTCGGCAAAACGTTTTCTGAAATTAAATGAACCTCCAGCTAATTGCGCGCTGCGTTTCCAATCGAAACTTTGTTTAACCACTGAGTTGTACAGACCAACGTTAAAATAATTTACATCACCTCCATAACTAAATTTGCCTTTGCCGGCCAAGCGATTTGTGCCAAGTGTAATTCCCAGTGGAGAAATGCCAACACTGGAAGAACCGCGGTCGGGCAAATCAACACTTTCGAGTGCCAAAACAGAAGATAAAGCCTGCCCGTATTGTGCTGAATAGCCGCCGGTACTAAAAACGGTTCCTTTAAATAAGAATGGAGAAAATCTTCCGCGCTGTGCAACATCCTGCGCGCCGTTATAAAACGGATTGTTTACGATCATGCCGTCAATTAATGTTTTGGTTTCGTTATTGGTTCCACCGCGTACAAAAAGACCTGAGCCCTCTCCTACTTGCTGCGCGCCGGGCAAAGTTTTTAACGCGCCAACTATGTCGCCTTGTCCGCCTGCCGTTGTAACAATATCTAACGGTTTCAAAACAGTAGCTTTTTTTTCGTCGCTGGCTTCTATCATTCCGGCTGAAATAGTTACCGCTTGCAATTCGACATCGGCGCCGAATAATAAAATATCTAATTTAATTTCTTTACCGGTTAAATGAATTTCCTGATCAAAATCAATGTACCCTAAAAGCGCGGCGTGCAAAATAAATTTTCCGGTATCGGCCGAAACAAAACTAAAATTTCCTTCTTTGTCGGAAGTAGCGCCGTCGTACGAATCTTTTATTAAAACATTTACTCCTGCTATGGGTAATTTTTTATTGGAGATTACCTTTCCGCTAACGGTAGTTTGTGCTTTTCCCATTGAGGAAAACAAACACAGCGTCAAAACTGTTTTAAGAAATAAATGATTATGTAATTTAAATTTCATTTTAATTTTCTTCTCCAATTAATCTTCATTACATTTTTTAAGAAGATCGTCGCACATTTTTTTTCCCCAGTTAGGATGTATCTCCGACTGCGGTTTAAAAGTTTTGTAGAGTGCTGCTGCTTTTTCTAAATGCGGTTTTGCTTTTGCGGGCCCTCCGCCAAATGATTCGGGAGTGTAAAAAGTTCCCTGACCTTTGTTGGCAAACGGACGAGGATTAGTTGGATCCAAAGTCATGGCAGTTTGCGAAAAATCGTAAGCCATTTTTCCGAAACCGAAACCCCGCGACATGGGATCAACCATAATTCGGGAGGTAGAACACATCGATTTTAAAACATATATCTCAGCATTATTTTTACTAAGAGAATCTGCTTTATCAATATATTTTTCTGCCTTATCAGCATAAGTATCAATTTCTCTTTCATCTTTTTCGAAAGCAATAAAAACGTAGCAAAGTCCGGCGTAATAATTGGGTAACCATTCTTTTGTTTCTGTGGCGGCCATTTTTTCGAAACATTTTGCTGCGGCCACTAATTCCGGTCCTGTTTTTGCAGAATCAAAAAGTGTGATATACTTTTTCATGGAGGCGATATACTTTTTATTCTGTGAGAAACTAATTGCACTCATAAAAATAAAAGCGGAGATTAAAGTTTTTGTTTTCATATTAAATATTGATTTCATAATTACATTACAAACGTAAAGTAGTTTATATTATAAACCAAATATTATTTTATAAGTTATTGATTATTAATATATTAAAATATATTTATTAAAACACAACAAATTTGTTGTGTTTTAATAAATTTCGCCATACCTTTACTTCTAAAGACAAAGAATTGATAAATAATATGAAAACAAAAAGTAATAATGATACCGAATTTTCAGGGGGACCTACTACCAATAGGGGAACACGAAACAACATTAGAAGAGTTTGAAAAAAAATTTGTTTACAATCCAAAACGACAGGAATTGTTTAGAGGTCTTAAAAAACTAATTGATGATTTGAAAGTAATAGGTTGTAAAGCGATTTGGATTGACGGCAGTTTTGTTACTAAAAAACAACTCCCAAAAGATATTGATATTTGCTGGGATAATGCCGGAATTGACTTTGGATTTGTTAAAGAGATAATGCCTATTTTAATGAATGATTCACCCGCAAGATTGGCTCAACAAAACATATATAAAGCAGATATTTTTCCTGCTCACATTCCAGAGGTTTCATCAAAGAAATTTTTTAAAGACTTTTTTCAAATCGACAAAAACACAGGACAACAAAAAGGAATAATTAAAATTAATTTATAAGAAAACAATGATAAAGAATCAAAAACAGGTTAAAATAACGGAAGAAAAAATTAAAGAATTAATAAAAGGCAAAGAAGAGCTTGAAAAACAACGAGGTAAAATCAATAATGATAGCTTCGACCTTAGCCTGAATTCCTTTAATTCAATGATTTCAGACTTGGAAAGGCAGATGCAGAAATACAAGTCTCTTTGCGAAGGTAATTTCCACTGTTTTCAACCGGAAAGTTTAGAAGATATTTCTGAAATTCTTATCTCAGCAAGGCTTGCACAGAAAATTTCACAAAAAGAATTAGGGGAAAAAATTGGGGTTAAAGAGCAGCAGATTCAACGATACGAAGCAACTGATTATGAAACTGCATCTTGGACTAGAATTATGAATATTGCAATAGTACTAGAATTAAGGTTTTACTTTAATAAAATAATGCTTTATAATCTTTCGTGTGAAGAAGAATTTTTATATCCGCAAGATATAACAAGTGAATTAGCAGAAACGGCATCTATAAGGGTTAGAAACAGTCACTCATTAATATTCGGATAAATGAAAACCATAACTTTTTATTCATACAAAGGGGGCGTAGGAAGATCTTTGGCATTAAGTAATATTGCTAAACGACTTTCAGAATATAACAAGAAAGTATGCGTACTAGATTTTGACTTGGAAGCTCCCGGGTTACAATTCAAATTTAATGGTTATTCAAGACCAGTCATACAAAAAGGAATTGTTGATTATATACATAATTTCTGCAATCATAGTTCACATACCGAAAAAATCAATGATTATGCAATTACTTTAAAACCAGCAAACCAAATATTTGAACCTATAAAGTTTATAGCTTCTGGGAATATAAACAACAATGAATACTGGAAAAAGTTATCTGAGATTAACTGGTTTGAAATGTTCTATTCAGAAAATGCTCAAGGAGTAAAATTCTTTCTTGATCTAAAAGCTAAAATTCAAAAAGAAATTGAACCTGATGTTTTATTGATAGATTCGCGAACTGGAATTACAGATATTTCCGGAGTTACGCTTAGGTTGCTTGCCGATGAAGTTATTGTTTTTGCAGCAAATAATGAGGAAAATATGTTTGGAAGTCAGAAAATAATTCAAAGTCTCTTAGACACATCAAAGGCTTTATTCAATAAAGTGCCAAAAATCAATTTTGTTTTAACTCGAATACCATTTACAGACAAACCTGGAGACAAAGAAAAAGAATTTAAGTTGATTCAAAATAGAAAAAATGAGTTGAAGAAAAACATTGGCTTAAACGATCTTGAAATTTCAGTTATACATTCAGATCGACGACTAGAAGAAAAAGAAAGTTTACTAATTGGATATGAGTATCAAGAAAAAACCGCTTCTATTGAAAATGATTACTTGGTTCTTTTTGATAAAATTTCTAGTGAAATATTGAATGATGTTGAAAAAATAAAATTTAAAAACACGAAAATTGCAGAGAAAGAATTTCTTAAATCTCTTAATGAAGAAGACATCCCTAAAAAAATTCAATTTTTAAATCAAGCGATTGAATTAGATCCAACAAAATATTCCTATTTCTGGGATAGAGGTCATGCTTATAGTATACTGGGAGAGTGGAAAAAAACACAGATTGATTATGACAAAGCGCTTGAACTTAACCCAAAGGATGCCTCATTACTTTTTAACAGAGGAATTGCAAGTTTTAATATTAATGAATTTGAAAAATCAATTGAATTTTACGAAAAGGCTTTGGAAATTGACTCTAATATGCCGCATGCATATCAAAACATTGCAGTTACCCTTACAAAACTTGAGAAAAGAGAACTAGCGTTGGAAACTCTAAATAATGCCATAGATAATAAAAATTTAATTACAGGAAATCTTTATAATAGTAGGGCAGATTTACTCAGATATTTCGGGAAACTTGAGGAAGCTTCAAAAGATGTTTTTAAGGCGATTTCACTTGATCCAAATAATCCAATATTTTTTGGAACGTTGGCAGAAATTTATCTATCTAAAGGCAAAGAAGAGGAATTTTACTTAAACCTTACTGTTGCACTTTCTAAAGGAATTACATCAAGAGAATTGCGTTCAGCGAAAGATATTTATTTCAAAATTCGGAATGAAGAAAGATTTATTAACTTAATGAATATGTATCGTGTTGATCCCGACGAGATATTCAAGGAAGGCTAATTTTTCCTAAAAAACTCCCAAACTAATTTCGCTTTGGCAGGACCAATAGCTTTGGTTAATTCTTCGAGAGGCGTTTCTTTAATTTGTTTTACCGATTTAAATTCGGTCAGTAATTTTTGTGCGGTAATTTCGCTGATGCCTTTTATTTCGCTGAGTTCGCTTTTAAAAGTTTCGCGGCTTCTTTTACTACGGTGATGCGTAATTCCAAAACGATGCGCCTCATCGCGAATTTGCTGAATTACTTTTAAAGTTTCGCTGCGTTTATCTAAATACAAAGGAATAGAATCGCCGGGAAAATAAATTTCTTCTAAACGTTTTGCAATTCCAATAATCGTCACCTTTCCCATTAAACCTAATTTTTCTAAACTATTGATGGCGGCGCTAAGTTGGCCTTTGCCCCCATCAATCACAATTAATTGGGGTATTGGTAATTTTTCTTCGAGTACGCGGGTGTATCTTCTTAAAATAACTTCTTCCATGGTAGCAAAATCATCCGGACCAACAACTGTTTTAATATTAAAATGCCTGTATTCTTTTTTGGCCGGCTTTCCGTCGATGAACACGGGCATTGCGCTCACCGCAAATTCTCCCTGAATATTTGAATTATCGAAACCTTCAATTCTCCGCGGCTCTTCTTTCATTCGCAAATCTTTCATCATTTGCTGCATTATTCTTGCGGTATGCCTTTCGGGATCGGTTAATGCAATTTGTTTTTCGCGTTCACGCTTATGCTCTTTTGCATTACGGAAACATAAATCTAAAAGGTTTTTTTTGTCGCCAATTTTTGGAACAACGTATTTTACGTCGGGGAAAATAAACTCCGGTTCAAACGGCAACAATATTTCTTTACTTTGCGAATTAAAACGCAAACGGATTTCATTCATCGCAAACACCAACATCTCTTCATCACTTTCCTCTAAATGTTTTTTTAGTTCAATAGTCTGCGCTTGAATGATGGTGCCATTCATCACTTTAAAATAACTGACGTAACTTGCTTTTTCTTCACTCACAATAGCAAACACATCGGTATCGGTAATAGAAGGATGCACAATGGTAGATTTACTCTGGTAACGTTCTAATAAATCGACTTTACGTTTTAGTAATTCTGCTTCTTCAAATTGCATTTTTTCAGAAAACAAATTCATCTGCTTTTTCATATCACGAACCGCAAATTGAAAATCACCTTTTATGATTTGACGAATTTGTTTTATGTTATCATCATATTCCTCCACACTTTGTTTATCCTCGCAAGGCGCTTTACATTTGCCAATATGAAATTCTAAACACGCTCTGAATTTTTTCTTTTTTATGTTTGTATCCGATAAATCGTAAGTGCAATTTCTTAATGGGAATAATTGATAAATTAAATCTAATAAAGCGTGCATAATTTGCACCGATGCATACGGACCATAATATTCCAAATCATTTCTTTTAGATTGCCTGGTATAAAATAATCTTGGAAATCTTTCTTTTTTTATTGCTATCCATGGATACGTTTTATCGTCGCGTAACATAACATTGTAACGCGGCTTTAAATTTTTAATTAAATTATTTTCCAGTAACAGCGCATCCAGTTCGGTATTAACTTTTATGGTTTTAATGTCGTTTATTTTTTTTACGAGTATGCGCAATCGTGCGCTTAAATGTTCTTTATTAAAATACGAACTAACTCGTTTTTTTAAATTTTTTGCTTTTCCAACGTACAACAAAGTATTTTCTTTATCATAATACTGATAAACCCCCGGCGTTTCGGGCAGCGATTTAATAATAGATTGAATATGTTCTGAGGAGTTTTCTGTCAACACTCAAATTTACAATAAAAAAGCCCCTAAATTTCGGGGCTTTAATTTTTTAAAACTCACAGGTCTTCGGCGCCCGCGGAAACGGAATTACATCTCTTATGTTTGTCATACCGGTAACAAACAAAACTAAGCGTTCAAATCCCAATCCAAATCCGGCGTGTTCGCAGGTTCCGAAACGACGCGTATCTAAATACCAATACAATTCGTCGGCAGGAATATTCATTTCTTTCATTCGCGTTTCTAATTTTTCTAAACGCTCTTCACGCTGCGAACCCCCCACAATTTCGCCAATGCCAGGAAATAAAATATCCATTGCGCGAACCGTTTTTCCATCGTCATTTTGCCGCATGTAAAACGATTTTATTTGTTTCGGATAATCGGTTAAGATAACGGGCTTCTTAAAATGTTTTTCTACCAAATATCTTTCGTGCTCACTTTGCAAATCGGTTCCCCAGTCGTTTATCAAATATTGAAATTTCTTTTTCTTATTATGATTGCTGTCTTTTAAAATATTAATCGCTTCCGTGTAAGTACGACGTTCAAATTTATTATCGGTACAAAATTTTAATTTCTCTATTAAATTCATTTCGCTGCGTTCGTTTTGCGGTTTCTGTTTTTCTTCATCGAGCAAACGCGTATTTAAAAATTCAATATCTTCTTTGTTGTGCTCTAAAGCATAACTGATAACATATTGCAACAATTCCTCAGCCAAATCGGCATTGTCATTTAAATTATAAAACGCCATTTCGGGTTCTATCATCCAAAATTCAGCCAAGTGTCGAGTGGTGTTAGAATTTTCTGCTCTAAAAGTGGGACCAAAAGTATAAACATCTCCAAACGCCATCGCACCCAATTCGCCTTCGAGTTGTCCGCTGACCGTTAGATTGGTTGCTCTCCCGAAAAAATCATTTTTAAAATCAATTTCGCCTGAATCAGTTTTCGGAATATTTTTTAAATCGAAATTTGTCACCTTAAAAGTTTCTCCCGCTCCTTCCGCATCGCTTGCCGTAATAATTGGCGTATGCAAATAAACGAAACCTTTATCGTTAAAAAACTTATGAATAGAGTAAGCCAAATTATGGCGAATGCGAAATACAGCGCCAAAAGTATTTGTACGCATACGTAAATGTGCAATCTCCCGCAAAAATTCTAAACTGTGTTTTTTTGGCTGCAGCGGATATTTTTCTGCATCGCTGTCGCCCAAAATTTCTATTGTTGTTGCAGTTAATTCTACACTTTGTCCTTTTCCCTGCGACTCAATTAATTTTCCGGTTGCAGAAATTGCTGCGCCGGTTGTAATTCTTTTTAAAATAGTTTCATCAATTTTATTAAAATCAGCTACCACTTGTAAATTATTATTGGTAGAACCGTCGTTTAACGCAATAAATTGGTTGTTGCGAAAAGTTCGCACCCATCCTTTTACCGTTAATTCTTTTTCCTGAGGCGCTAAGCCTAAAACTTCTTTAATTTTTACCCTCGACATAATTAAAATATAAGAGCACAAAGGTGCAAATTTTTAAATTATCGGCGAAAAACTTGTTTTTTTACTTATTTATCGGAATTTCACCTTCATCCCACTCTCAAAACTACCGTTTTTCACAGTTAAATGTCTATCTTTGCCACTTGTTTTGACTGAAAATTTTTTATGAAGGAAATACGGAACTTTTGCATTATTGCCCACATCGACCACGGAAAAAGTACTTTGGCAGATCGCCTTTTAGAATATACGGGAACCATTTCGAAACGCGATATGCAGGACCAGGTTTTGGATGATATGGATTTGGAGAAGGAGCGCGGCATTACAATTAAAAGTCACGCTATACAAATGGATTATAAATTTAATGACACAAAATATGTTTTAAATTTAATTGATACGCCCGGTCACGTTGATTTTAGTTATGAAGTTTCGCGTTCTATCGCTGCTTGCGAAGGCGCACTTTTAATTGTTGATGCGGCGCAGGGAATTCAAGCGCAAACCATTTCCAATTTATATTTAGCGCTTGAACATGATTTAACTATTATTCCCATTTTAAATAAAATTGATTTACCGAGTGCAGAACCGGAGTTGGTAAAAGATCAGATTGTAGATTTGTTAGGATGCAAGCGCGAAGAAATTATTTCTGCTTCCGGAAAAACAGGAGAAGGCGTAATGGATATTTTAACAGCTGTTGTAGAAAGAATTCCTTCCCCGAAAGGAAGTGAGACCGAACCATTACAAGCTTTAATTTTTGATTCGGTTTTTAATTCCTTCCGCGGAATTATTGCTTATTACAGAATTTATAACGGTTCGATAAAAAAAGGCGACAAAGTAAAATTTGTAAATACGGGTATGCAATACAATGCCGACGAAATTGGTGTACTCCGTTTAAAACAAGAACCTCGCGATAAAGTTATGACCGGTGATGTGGGATATATTATTTCGGGAATAAAAGAAGCGCGCGAAGTAAAAGTGGGAGATACCATTACTAACGTTGCCGACCCTTGCACTGATATTATAAAAGGTTTTGAAGATGTGAAACCAATGGTGTTCGCCGGAATTTATCCGGTAGACACAGAAGATTTTGAAGAGCTTCGCAAAAGCATGGAGAAATTACAATTGAATGATGCATCACTTACTTGGGAGCCGGAGTCATCTGCCGCTTTAGGTTTTGGTTTCCGCTGCGGATTTTTAGGAATGTTGCACATGGAAATTGTTCAGGAAAGATTGGAGCGGGAGTTTAACATGACCGTTATAACCACAGTTCCCAACGTATCTTACATTGCTTATAAAACCGACGGTACAAATGTAATCGTAAATAATCCTAGTGATTTACCGGATCCTGGACGAATTGATTATATTGAAGAACCATACATAAAAGCAAATATTATTACTAAGTCGGAATTTATTGGCCCGGTAATGAGTTTGTGTATTGAAAAACGCGGACAAATTGTTGGTCAGAATTATTTAACGGCCGACCGGGTTGAACTAATTTTTGAAATGCCTTTGGGAGAAGTAGTGTTTGATTTTTTTGACAGATTAAAATCCATTTCAAAAGGTTACGCTTCTTTTGATTACCATAAAACCGGAATGAAAGCAAGTGATTTAGTAAAACTTGATATTTTATTGAATGCAGAACCTGTGGATGCTTTATCGGCTTTAATTCACAGAAGCAACGCGCACAGTTTTGGAAAAAAGATTTGCGAAAAATTAAAAGAATTAATTCCGCGCCAGCAATTTGAAATTCCCATACAAGCTGCTATTGGTGCAAAAATTATTGCACGCGAAACCATTCGTGCCATACGAAAAGATGTAACTGCAAAATGTTATGGTGGTGATATAAGCCGTAAGCGTAAATTACTGGAGAAACAAAAAGAAGGTAAGAAAAAAATGAAGCAGGTGGGCAGTGTAGAAATACCTCAAAGTGCCTTTATGGCCGTGTTAAAACTGAACGATTAAATCATACTAAAACACGTTTTTAAACGTTATGTACATAGTGAGATTTTTAAGCTTCATATTTCTTTTTAACTTTTGTGTGTTAAATGGTTTTTCTCAGCACAGCGATGGGATGAGCACCAATTTACCCAACTTTTACAAAACACGAATTCATTTTGGATTTACCATCTCCGGAAATTTTACTGATTTCAGAATTCACACTGTAAAAAATTCCAGTTTCCCGGATACCGTTATTGACGCCACACGCTATCAAATAAAAAGCGTTTATACACAAGGCCAACCCGGTTTTGCATTAGGAATTGTAGCAGATTTACGTATTCACGAATATTTAAGATTAAGATTTACTCCTAATATTAGTTTTGCCTCACGCTCGTTACAATATACTATGCAAAACAGCACACATGACAGTACGAAAGTTTTTACAAAAATTGTGGAGTCTACTTTTTTAATTTTTCCACTCGAATTAAAATTGCAGTCGAAACGCATGGGAAATTTTAGCGCTTATGTAATCGGTGGCGGCGGTTTGGCTTTAGATTTGGCATCGAACAAACGCACGTCGAGTGTTGGTGACGGTAATCAATTAGATGATGCAGTAAAAATTAAACGCGAAGATTATTTTTACAGCGCAGGCGGAGGGGTAGATTTTTATTTGCCGTTTTTTAAATTGGGATTGGAAATAAAAATTTTAAATGGGACCAATAATTTATTGTATAAAGAAAATAGTATTTTTACAAAAAGTGTAGATAAAGTAAACTCACAAATGGTGGTTTTCTCTATTACTTTTGAAGGTTAGCCTCGTTATCCTGATAGCTATCGGGACGGCTACAGTAAATCAAATAGCAAAATAATTTGAAGGACAAAAACCTTCCGGACGTATGAAAAAAATAATACCAATCCAATTCAATTCTCCGAAAATCCTTCTCGGGAAATTAACCACAAAATGTGTTTTCATTTTTTTGATTTTTTTTATGGGATTTTTATTTTCATCCCGCTCACAAACCAATCCCAAAAATATAAATAATTTTACCGATAAGAGCGGCTTAAGGCAAGGTAACTGGATTTTGTTTTGGAAAGACATGGATACTTTACACCGCTGCGGTTCTGACCATGAATGTTCGGCCGATAAGTTAGCTTCTAATTTTTTAAACTCAGGTTATAAATTAGAAACAAAGTTTATGGAATGCACTTACAAAAACGGGGTTATTGAAGGATTAGTAATTCATTATTTTCCTAGTGGAAAAATAAAAAGCAAAAAGTTTTTTACAAATGGGAAAACGGATGGGATGTATCAATCGTTTTACGAGAGTGGCCAATTAAAAGAAACAGGTGTAATTAAAAATCATACTCAGGCGGGCATTAGTTCGATGTATTATGAGAATGGTAATTTAAAAGCAAGAGTTACTTTTAACGAAAATGGTAAAATTAACGGAAGTTATAATAATTATTATGAAAACGGAATGATTCAAAGTGTAATGTATTATTATGTGGGAAAAAGATCGGGCTACGGGCTTTCATTTGATACTACCGGAAAATTAACCAACAAATATTATTATATAGATGGCGCGAAAGTGAATGATAGTTTGGAAAAGAAAAATGAATTGGATGTTATTCTTTGAAATGTAGAGGATGAAAACAAAGCAATCACCAATAAAAATAAACTATTGATTTACGAAAGTAAACAAAAATGAATTCATAAATATTCAGAACAATTTTTGAAGGACAAAAACCTTCCTCGATTATGAAAAAAATAATTCAATTACAATTACCGCCCAATGTGGCATTTAACGAACAGCTTCTTAAAGAAGAAATTTCTGTTCAGCTTTCAGTAAAAACAAATGATCCGTTTTTTATTCGGCCGGTAAAACGAAGTATTGATGCACGCGGTAGAAGCATCAAAATAAATTTAACGGTGGAGGTTTATATAAATGAAACGCCCGAAGGTTTTAATTACAAACCTAATTACAAACTCACCACTCACCACTCACCTTTCACAACTATTATTGGTTCAGGTCCCGGAGGATTATTTGCGGCCTTGCGGTGTTTAGAAAATGGAATAAAACCGATTATTATTGAAAGAGGAAAAGATGTTCAAGCGCGGCGCAGAGATTTAGCCGCCATTCATAAAGAGCAAATTGTAAATCCGGAAAGTAATTATTGTTTTGGCGAAGGCGGTGCCGGAACTTATAGCGATGGAAAACTTTACACCCGTTCGACAAAACGCGGTGATGTAGAAAAAATATTAAAAACACTGGTATATCACGGTGCTTCCGAAGAAATTTTAATTGATGCGCATCCGCACATTGGCACCAATAAATTGCCGCAAATTATTTCAAAAATTCGTGAAACAGTTTTGAATTTCGGTGGCGAAATTTATTTTGAGCATAAATTAATTGATTTTACTTTACAGAATGAAAACATAAAAGAAATTTCGGTTTTGGATTTAAAAACAAACGAAACAAAAATATTTCCCATTCAAAATCTTATTCTCGCCACCGGCCACAGCGCCCGCGATATTTACGAATTGCTTTACAAAAAAAACATTCTGGTAGAAGGAAAACCATTTGCAATGGGTGTTCGTGTGGAGCATCCGCAATCATTAATTGATAAAATTCAATATCACTGCGGTTCATTGGAAGAAGTGATAGAAAAAAGAAATTATTTACCGGCTTCGAGTTACAGTTTGGTGCAACAAGTTGCGGGCCGTGGGGTGTATTCTTTTTGTATGTGTCCGGGTGGTATCATTGCGCCTTGCGCTACCGCGCAGGAAGAAATTGTAACCAATGGATGGTCGCCAAGTAAACGTAATAATCCTTTTGCGAACAGCGGCATTGTAGTTGGATTTGATTTAAAAGATTTTGAACCTTTTAAATATTTTGGCGCACTTGCCGGATTAGAATTTCAAAAACAATTAGAACATAAAGCCTGGCAGCTCGGAGGAAAAACACAAACCGCCCCCGCACAACGACTTTTAGATTTTGTAAATAACAAATTTAGCTCTTCCCTACCCGATTGCTCTTACCAACCCGGAATCAATTCTGTAAATATGAAAGAAGTTTTAGGAAAAATGATTGGTGATTCGCTGCAACAAGGGTTTAAAGCTTTTGGAAATAAAATGCGAGGTTATTTAACTAACGAAGCAGTAATTGTTGGTGTGGAGTCGCGCACTTCTACACCGGTTCGCATTCCGCGCGATAAAAATAGTTTGCAGCATCCCGAAATAAAAAATTTATTTCCTTGCGGCGAGGGCGCCGGTTTTGCGGGAGGAATTGTGAGTGCAGCCATTGATGGGGAGAAATGTGCGGAGGCGATTTGTGTAAAATAACTAAAAATTACTTCTGCAACCGATCAATCGCCTTCCCAATTTGTTTTTCATTAGGCAATAAAGAATTTTGTATGCGTTTCGCATAATGAATACTGTCTAAAATTTCTTTTTGTTTGACCTCTATAATTTCTTTTTGCTCCAAAAGTTGTTTGTTAGCTTTCCGTCTTAACATATTACTTCGAATCACAAAAAATATCATCACGGTAAAAGCCAAAACTATAACTATGAACCAGGCAATAGCTTTATCGCGGTCAGCTATCTCTGCGTTCTTAGAATCAATTTTAATTTGTGAAAATTCTTTATCTTTCTGAAGAATTTCAATTTCCCGTTTTTTCTTTTCACTTTCCAGTCGGTATCCAAGGTCGGCGACTTTTGAAGCCAAATTATCTTTAGAATCTTTTGAGGCATTATTTAATAAATCAGTCAGCACCTGTGTCTCCGCATTTTTTATTTCATATTCGATATTGGTTAGTGTTATCAGCACTGTAATTGCCGGAATATGGTAAAAATTAGTAATCAGCCAGTTTTTTGTTTCGCCATCTTCATCTATAGTTTCATCCGTATTTAAATTAATTCCAGCGGCTATAAAAGCACGTTTATCTTCTTCTGCAAATTTCAAAACCGAATCGCGGAAGGTTTCAATTATTTCTTGTAATTGAAGACCCGTAAAAATTCCATTTGAAGGTTTTACAGGATTATCTCCAATTAAAAAACTTGTAGTAATTTTATTTTCTACTCTGTTCCATAATTCAGAGATCGACAAGGTATCAAAATTAACATCCCGGTCTTTGTCAACCAAACTCATTAATCTGATTTTTAATTCCCCTAAATATCTTTCAACTGAATCTGTATATAATTTTAAAATCTGCGATTTAGTATAATAACTATTTAATTCTTTATCATTTAATTGTTCAAATGCTTTATAAAGGTGCCCACTTTTATTCCTTATTTTTTAATAGGCCGTTTCTGCTTTAATACTACTCAGAACAATCGAACCGGAACCTATATTTGTTTCAGAAGAACGCATCAGGTACATTTGCATACCCGAGATTAGAAAAATAAACAGAATTAAATTATTAAATTTAAACAACGATGACTTCCCAAACCTGAACAATTTAATAAATGAAACCGGTATCAGAATAAAAAAAGTACTCCAGAACATTAAATTCCCTAACATTGTTCCGCCGGGCCATTTTTGAAACTTGAAGAGAATGTAAAATATATATAATAAAAATAAAACGAATTGGATGATAATAAAAACTTTTTCGCTTTTTTCTTTTACGGCACCGAAAAACCAAAGTGGTAAATAAAAAAAAATAAGTAAAAGTGGCGCGAGCATTAATAGCGCGGTTGAAAAAGGCCAATGCTGTATTTTGAAAAGGCATGCATTTAACTGAATTATTACAATTAACCAGCCGAAAATTAATATTGCCTTATTTGGTTTCTGATCCAATAAAATTTTATTTTATGCAATTTACTAAAATAGATTTAATAAACTGGAATTAAAATTGTATTAGTAAAAATTTCCCGCGCCGCTAAATACGTTCCAATACAATCCGGGCTTTTTAATTTTCTGTCCTTCTCTATATAAATATGGATTTCCCCCTGAATCCAGCATTGGTATATGACAATTATTTCGCTTGTACCATTTTTTAGGAATGAGAATCATATCGTGAATAAAACGATTTTGTACAGCATTTCTTATTTGTTCAGCATCAATACCTAAATTGGCTTGTAGTATTTGTCCCATGCCCGGCGCCGCTTTAAATTGCGCACTAAGTAATCCGTGAGAATAATTTGTGTACACACCACCAGTGGTGTCGGAATAACAGTTGTAAGGAAAATTTTTATCATCCGTAATATTCTTTCCCATTTTACCGGTCCACATTGTGCAATTTACAGCGAACTGATATTTATTTTTATACTGGTATTGTAACAACACCGCTGCCGTTCTGAAGCGATCTAAAACCGGACGCGCCAATAAATCGTTTTCGGAAATAAAACTAAAATCACCAAACTGAAAAGCAATAGTGCCGGTTTGTTGTTTTGTTTTGATGCGATTAAAATATAAATTATAAGAATAGCCGATGCTGTATCTGTAACGCATTTGATTGGAAACAATACTTAAAAAAGGATTGTAATTTTTTTGCCTGGTGCCGTAACCAAAAACAATTCCGGCCGAAGCAACAATTTCGCCGTAATCTTTTTTCGGGCCTAAATTTTTAAGATTATAATAACATCTTAACTCCGAATTTACCTGAACAAAATTGTAAAAATAATATCCCTGCAAAGTAAAACCCATTCGCTGAAACCGGTTTCCAAAAGCGCAAACGATGCCAACATTAAATCCCCAGTTGCTTTCACGAAATAATTGGGCCGCATTAGGCAAACTCATTCCTAACAAAATAAAAAAAATAATAATATGTTTTTTAATGCTTGGCAATAAACAAAGATACGGCTTCTTTTAGTTTATCAGTAGTAAGATCGATACCGTTAATGGTGAGGTGTGCTTTATTATAAAATTGCTCTCTCTTTTCAAGTAATTTTTTTATATACTCTAAACTCTCCTCCGAATTTTTATTTTGCAACAACGGCCTTTGTGTTTTTGAATTTATTAACCGCTTATGCAAAGCTTCTGCGGGCATTTTTATATAAATGACTAAACCCGCATTCAAAATTTTATTTAAATTATTATTAAAACAAACTGTTCCGCCACCTAAAGAAATAACCAATTTTGAAGTTTGATTGTTGATTTTATTTAAATTATCGCTTTCTTTTTGCCGGAAATAATCCTCGCCCTTCTCCGCAAAAATTTCTTCCACGCTAATTCCTTCTTCTTTTGAAATATAAACATCCAAATCAATAAAAGTTCTCCTTAAAACTTTAGCTAGTTTTTTTCCATGAGTGCTTTTACCGCAGCCCATAAAGCCAATCAAAAATATTTTTTGGAATTTATCCAATTATTTTTTGTGATCAATTGCCCACTCCTTTGCAAAATAAGTAAGAATTACAGAAGCACCGGCGCGTTTAATACTTAATAAAATTTCGTCGCGTACTTTTTTTCCATCAATCCATCCTTCCGCAGCCCCCGCCTTTACCATCGCATATTCGCCGCTTACATTATAAGCCGCAATAGGAATACTAAAATTATCATTCAATGATTTTATAATATCCAAATAACTTAATGCCGGTTTCACCATTAAAAAATCTGCACCTTCCGCAAAATCCAAATCCGCTTCCAATAATGCTTCCTTGCTATTAGCAGGATTCATTTGATACGTTTTTTTATCTCCAAATTTTGGCGCACTTTCTAAAGCATCCCTAAACGGACCATAAAACGAACTCGCATATTTGGCGGTGTAACTCATTATAGAAACATTAGTAAAATTATTTTCATCTAAAATTTCTCTAATGTATCCAACACGCCCATCCATCATATCGCTCGGACCAATAATATCAGCACCACATTCCGCCTGCGCCAGCGCCATGTTTCCTAACACTTCTAAAGTTTCATCATTAATTATTTCTTTATTTTTTACAATGCCATCATGGCCGTCGCTGCTGTATGGATCCATGGCAACATCGGTCATGATAACGGTCTCCGGGAAATGTTTTTTAACTTCCTTGAGGGTTTTTAAATATAAACCATTTTTATTTAAACTTTCCGTCGCTTTTTTATCTTTTAATTTTTCAGAAATGTTGGGAAATAATACGAATGATTTAATTCCCAGTTTTATGCAGGCTTCCATTTCTCTTAATAAAAGATCACTGCTTAAGCGATTAATTCCGGGCATGGACGCAATGTCTGATTTCTTATTTTTCCCATCAATTAAAAACATTGGAAATATAAAATCATTTACGCATACCGAATTTTCCTGAACAAGATCACGGATAATTTGGTTCTTACGATTGCGGCGCGGACGATGAGTTATCATACGATTGAGTTTTTATTTACGGTATTATTTGCTGAACGATTTTGTTCTGTAATTAATCCTTTATACATTAAAAATAACGACAAGGCAATAAATAAATGACTAATATCTTTATGGTTAAACCATTTTGATAAAGCCACTTTAAAAACTAAAATACTCACACCAACTATTGCGAACCCTACTCCCAAAATAATATTTTTGCTGAGTACAGATTTCGTTTTCGAATAATTAATTCCTTCGAGCGCGCTTACAATTAATACCAAACCAAATGCTGTGTGAATTTCGACAATAGCAAAACTCTTGTAAATAATTAAAAGCACTAAGGCGGCAACAATTTCGAGAATGTTTAAAATAAATAATTTCGAAAAAAACCATTCGCCAATAGCTTCACGTGTATGAAACAAAACTGCAAATTGTGCAAACACAACTCCTGCAATAGCAACAATCCATCCCGGATATTTTGCATTGGGCCCCAATGAATAAGCGAAGGCGTGACCTATGAGTCCGCCAATTAATGTTGAAATTCCGGTTAAAAGAAAAAAATAACGGTAGTACAAAATATATTTTTTAGTGGTGTGAGATTTGGTTTTATAAAAAGCATAGATTCCGATAGCGGCCACAATTAAATCGGTAAAAACAGTGATGGGTTCATCCACACGCAAACCAAAAATATCTATACTGGGATTATCGTAGGGACTCATTTTGTTTTTAAAATTTAGCTAAGTTGCAAAATTGCCTGAAATAAACCTAAATCGTCGAAGGAATTGGTAATGACAATTTGTTTTTCTAATACTTTTTTCTTTACTAATGCCTTTTGAGTGGCTTCGCCCATGGCCACTGCTTTTTGCGTTACACTGAATTTATTCTTTTCAAAAAAAGCATCCACGTTACTCGGACTTGTAAAAACAATAATTTCTACATTCGAATCAATTTCAATACTATGTTTTAACGTAACATATACCGGCAAATTAATTACTTTGTCTTGTTTTATAATTTGGTGTTGTATGCTTTGTAAACTATCCTTGGCTATAGGAAATAGAACAGTAGCGTTTCCGGCGATGGAACTAAATTGTTTACCAATTAGTTTTGTATCTGTACTTTGCCCAATGAATTCCGCTCTAAAACCAAAAGCTCTGAGCTCTTGCGCCGTGGCTTTTCCAACACAACCAATTTTTACTTTTCCGATTTCGGGTTTCTGATTAAAAAAATATCTTACAGCGTGTTTGCTGCTAAAAAATATCCAATCACTTTTTGGCAAAAAACTCATTGGTATTTCTTTAAACTCAATTAAACTTTTTCCTTCTATTGGGAAGTTTAATTTTTTTAACGCTCTTGGTAAATAATCTTTTTCTCTTAAATTTTTTGTAATGAAAACTTTTTTGGGAGATATTTGTTTAATATGAGATGTAATTCTTTCGGCTAACTCATCTGTAAAAAAAGATTCGAAATACAATTGTTTAGGCTGCGCATTCCATGTATCGGCCACACTTACCCATGTTTTAAATTTTAAGCGGTCGTCTTTATCATGATCAGCTTCGCAATATGCTCCCAACGGTAAAGCGCAACCCCCGTCAAATAAATTTAAAATTCGGCGCTCAACATTTATTTTAATTAAAATATCTAATTCACTTATTTTATCAATAATTGTTAAGAGCTCGTCGTTAGTTTCTTTAATTTGCCAGGCCAAAACACCTTGCGCCGGTGCCGGAACAAATTCGTAAGGTGATAATTTTTCGCAATGAAATTCGTCTAAATTAATTTCCAAACGTTCTACTCCGGCATTGGCTAATAAAATAGCGTCGTATTGTTTGTCGGCCAATTTTTTTATTCGGGTGGGAACATTACCTCGTAAATCTTTAATTTCAACATCGGGCCTAAAAGCAAGTAATTGCGATTTACGTCGCGCCGAGGAAGTTCCAACTATCGAATTTTCTTTCAGTGAAAATTTTTTACTTTCGTCAACACAGTCTTTTCTGATAATTAAAAGTTCAGATGGGTCTTCACGCATTGAGACTCCGGCAATTATTAATCCATCGGGATTTGTTGTGTGAACATCTTTATGCGAATGAACCGCAATATCAATTGTTCCTGCTAATAATTCTTCTTCGAGTTCCTTTGTAAAAAAACCTTTGCCTTCTAATTTATCGAAGCTCGTATTCCATTCCTGAGATTTATCGCCGGTAGTTTGAATAATTTTTATTTCAACCTCGTAGCCCTTTTTCTCCAACAGGTTTTTTGTATAATTAGCCTGCCATAATGCTAAATCGCTCCCGCGCGTACCAATTATAATTTTTTTCATTTAAACAGGAAAATTGAAAAGGAAATTTGTATTAGAAATTTACATTCTTAATTCTGCATTCTTAATTCTTAATTTCTTTCTTACTTATCAATGCTTCCTTTGCGGTTTTCATTGCAACAGCATTATATTTTTTCTCCACGTAGTTTAATACTTTGTCTAAAATTTCTTTGCTTTTATCGTCCAACGAATTAATTTCCTTAATAAAAACTTCGTTCACAGCAATTTCTTTAATGGCTTTCACTTGCTTCGGAATTTCTCCAAAAGCCAACTCTATTTTACGCTCTTTATGCAAATTTTTAAATTCGTGTAATTTATTTTGAATAATGTAATTACATTTCTCAATTTCAGCATGACGCAGTTCCAGATTTTTTTCGGCCTGCGTTTTTAAAGAGTTAATATCAATGTAATGAATATTATTTTCTTTTAAAACATTTGCCTCCACATCGGCAGGTAATGCCAAATCAATAATTACCTTTTTAGTTTTATCGTTTGCTAACATCTGATTATAAATAACTTCATTGATGATGGGCTCAGTTGAACCGGTACATGTTATTAAAACATCAAAGCCATTTTCGTATTTATTTAAATCAGATAATGAAAAGGATTGTCCTTGTAACTTGTCCATTAGTTTCTCCGCATTTTTTAAAGTGCGATTAAATACCGTAAAGTTGGCAAATTTATGTTTTAGCAAATAATTGGCCATTACTGTATTTGTTTCTCCGGCACCAATCATAATAATTCGGGCATCATTTTTTATTCCCAATTCGCGAAGCTGCCGATAGGCCAATGAAACTATTGAAACAGGATTTTTTGAAATATCTGTTTTAGTAAAAATATCTTTTGCGGTTTCGATGGTTTGCTTCACTAATAATCTAATAAAATCGCCGGTTAATCCCAATAAATTACAAAACTCATAGGCCTTTCGTACCTGAGTAATAATTTCGCGTTCGCCAATTACCAATGAATTTAAAGAAGAAGCTACTTCAAATACATGCTTTACCGCTTCATCATTTTCGAACACTTGAGTTTTTTCTGCCAATAAATTTATGGTGGCAGAATCTAAATTCGAATTCACAAATTTTAATAATTGCCTTACAAGATTTTCTGTAACTTCAGTTTCTGAACAAATAAAAAATTCAACACGGTTACAGGTACTCAACAGCATCAATTCTTCAAAATCAAAATTAATTTTGATGGCGCCCAATAGGGTCGACTGAAGTTCTTCGTTCAAATGCAATTTGCCGATTTGATCGAGCGACAAATTTTTGTGATTGATAGATATTATTTTAAAGGCTTTCAAGCGGCAGTAAATATCAATAAAATTAGTCTTTTTATTGTCATAATAATGTCATATTTTATTCTAAATGAACCCTTGGGCTTTAAATTTTTAGTAATTTGGTCCAATGAATTCAAGGCCATTAAGAATCCCAATTCTTATTATAAACATTCTTCTTTTTTCAGGTTTATTTTCTCAAAATAATACTTACGAAAAAGAATTCAAAGCAAACGAAATCCTTTTTTATAAATCCATTAATAAAGGTCTTACCGATTCTTCACTTCAATTTCTTAAAAGGTGCGAAAGAATTTCCGAATCTCAATCCGACAGCAATCTTATACACTCCGTTTATTTGCAAAAAGCAAGTTATTACAAATTAAAAGACGATTATGTAAACGTTTCAAAATTTGTAAGACCCGCGCTTGGGTATTTTGAAAGAAATAATCAAGTCGAAAATCTTTTGGAAGCGGCCGATGACTTAACCAGTTATTATTTTGCCAATTCAATTTACGATTCTTCTATTTTTATTTGCGAAAAATATATTCCTATTGCTATTAAAAGTAAAAACAACAAATCGATTTCGCTTTTACTTTATATCAAAGGTAAATGTCTTAGTTTTCAAGGGCGACTTAACGAGGCAACTGTTGTTTTAAGGGAGGGTTTAAAGTTTTCGAAAGAAACTCATAATGAAATAAATATTGTACAATGCTTACTGGCGCTTTCGGCGGTTTACCTTGAGGTGAATGCTAAGTTCGCCTTGAGTCAACTGAATGAAGCTAAAAAATTTATTGACAAAGTTGGCAACGACCAAAAATATGCTTTTTATACTTCCTTTGGAAACACGTATCGAAATTTAGGTAATTACGATTCGGCCCTATATTTCTACACTAAAATTCTTCCTATAATAAATAAAGAGAACAACAAAACTGCTTATGGCGCCACCATTGGCAATATTGGGAATGTGTATGCAGATATGGGTCGTTATGCAGAAGCTTTGGCCAAACAATTTGAATCGATCGAATATTTTAAAATGTCGAGCGATTCGCTGGATATCGAAATCGCCTATGGAAGCATTGCCGATGTTTATTTGCAAAAAAAAGATTATAAGCAAGCGCTTAATTATTTGAAAAAAGCAACAGCCATGTCGCAACGTTTAGGTTTTGTTGAAGAACTTATTTACAATTATACAGGACTGTTTCAGTGCTATGAAAATCTTGGGAATTATAAAGAAGCTTTTGAATCGTACAAACTTTATCATAAGTACAATGATAGTATTCGAAATACTGAAACCGCGAAAAAATTAACTGAACAGGAATTAAATTACCGATTCGATGAACGAAAAAAAGAAGATGCAATTGTTCAAAAAAGCAAAGACGAAATGTCGCAACAACAATTGAAGCATCAAAAACTGATCAGCTATATTTCTTTTGGTGGAGGCATAATTTTACTTTCATTCCTATTTATTACAATGCGAAACAGTAATATCAGAAAAAAAATAAATCAGCAATTAGAAATAAGTCATTTCGAAATTAAAACCCAAAAAAATATTATTGAAACCAAAAACCGCGAAATTACCGATAGCATTACTTATGCGTCGCGATTACAGCAAGGTATTTTGCCGGATGCCGATGAGGTAAAGGAACTTTTACCTGGAAGTTTTATATTTTACCGGCCGCGTGATATTGTAAGCGGAGATTTTTATTGGGTTAGAAAATTAAGCGGAAGTGCAAAAGTGGGAACCAAAGGTGTTGTTGGAATTGTAATTGCCGATTGCACCGGTCATGGAGTGCCGGGCGCTTTTATGAGTTTTATAGGAAGTACAATTTTAAATCAAACCATTGGAAATAAAAAAGTGCAAAGTCCGGGCGATGCCCTCGAATATTTAAATGAACAATTGCCCAATACACTTCAAAGCAAAACAAAAACCGGACAAATTAACGACGGCATGGAAGCCGGAATTTGTGTATTGAATAAACCTGAAAATAAATTATTTTTTTCGGGCGCCAATTTAAATCTCATTCACATAAGAAACGGAATTGTAAAAGAAATTAAAGGCGACAAACATCCTATCGGATTAAATATTGAACTTCAGAAAACTTTTACAACACATGAAATTTCTTTAGAAAAAAACGATTGTGTATATATGTTTTCGGATGGTTATCCTGATCAGTTTGGCGGAGCAAAAGGAAAAAAATTCAAATATAAAAACCTGGTTAATTTATTAGTGGAAAACAGTTCGCTTAACGCGGATGAACAATTAAAATTGGTTTCTTCAAATTTCGATAGTTGGAAAGGAAAACTTGAACAATTGGATGATGTGCTAATGTTTGGAATTAAGATTTAAAAAAAACCTTCCCTTTATCATTTAATGTTTCTTGTTTAATGTTTTTTATTATTTTTAAAATAGGAATCGTTCCTGGTTATTTGGAATCGTACGACCATTTCAACCAAATCGATCCCCAGGTAAATCCACCGCCAAATGCCGACAAAATAAGATTATCACCTTTTTTTATTTGCTTTTCGTAATCCCATAACAAAAGGGGCAAGGTGCCGGCCGTTGTGTTACCGTAACGCTCAATGTTCATCATTACTTTATCAGGACCAATACCCATTCGTTCGGCGGTAGCTTCAATAATACGTTTGTTGGCCTGATGCGGCACCAACCATTTTATATCATTAGCTGTTAATTTATTTTTCGTCATAATACTTGTAGTTACTTCTGCCATTGCATATACAGCATGTTTAAATACTGCCTGTCCTTCTTGATATACATAGTGCATTTTATTATTTACAGTATCGTGCGAAGCCGGATGTAAAGAACCGCCGGCCGGCATGTTTAAATGTTTCCCGCCATTTCCATCTGAGTGTAAAACAAAATCCTGCATTCCTAAACCATCTTCCGATGGCTCCAATAAAACAGCCCCCGCGCCATCTCCAAAAATTACACAAGTTGCTCGGTCGGTAAAATCCAAAATCCGACTCATCATATCTGCTCCAACAATAACCACTTTTTTATGTCGGCCTGTTTCTATAAACTGTGCCCCTGTTGCGAGACCGTAGATAAACCCCGAACAGGCCGCAGTTAAATCAAATCCCCAGGCATTTTTAGCTCCTACTTTAGCGCAAATTAAATTAGAAGTAGAAGGAAAACTCATGTCGGGAGTAACAGTACCACAAATTAATAAATCAATTTCTTCTGGAGAAATGTGGCGCTTTTTGCATAATAATTTTACAGCCTCAGCACCCATATCGGAAGTGGCTTTTGTTGGATCGAGTTCAATTCTCCGTTCCTTTATTCCGGTGCGGCTGGTAATCCATTCATCGTTGGTATCTACAAATTTTTCCAAATCGGTATTCGTCATCACGTTCTCCGGAACATATCCGGCAACTGCTGTTATAGCGGCTCTAATCATTATTGAAAAACTTGTTTTATTTTATCGTTTAATTTTGCTTCTACAATATCTTTTGCCAAAACTAACATATTTTTAAACGCCATCGGACTTGAAATGCCATGGCAGATTAACACATTAGAATTAATTCCAAGAATGGGAGTGCCACCGTATAATTCGTAATTAAATCTATCAAAATATTCGTCGCTGCGTTTGCGTTTTTTAATGGCGGTATAAAATGCTTCTGCGGTTTTTAAAATTACATTTCCGGTAAATCCTTCGCACACTATTACATCCGCTTTATCACTAAAAATATCCCTGCCTTCTATGTTTCCTACAAAATTAAAATCTTTACTGTCTTTCATTAAATTGTAAGCGGCTTGCGAAACTAAATTTCCTTTCTCTGCTTCTTCTCCAATATTTAACAAACCCACTTTCGGATCTTTAATTTTATAAACTTCATTGGCGTAAATCGAACCCAGTATTCCAAATTGATACAATACATCGGGTTTGCAATCGGCATTTGTTCCCACATCCAACACAATTCCAAAACCGCCATTTTGTTTTGGTAAAACTGAAGTGATGCAAGGCCGAATTACACCGGGAACAGATTTTACCGAAAACATAGAACCCACTAACATAGCACCCGTGTTACCTGCACTTCCAAAAGCCTGAAGCTGATCTTCTTTTAAAAGCCTAAAACCAATGGCAATGCTACTGTTTGGTTTTTGTGCCAATGCTCGTGTAGGATGAGCACCCATTTCTAAAATTTCGGTGGTATGAATAAATTCGAAACGATTTAAATCTGCTTTGTTTTTTTTAAGAATGGCTTTAGCTTTTTCTTCATCGCCAATAAGAACCAATGTTACATCCGCAGGAAGAACTTTAATGGCCATTGCTGCGCCTTCCACGCAATTTTGAGGGGCAAAATCTCCTCCCATAATATCAAATCCGATTTTCATGTTTTGTGTACAAATTTGAAAGGGCTAAAAAAGCAATTTCAGAGCAATTTAACAACATTTTATTCGGCAATTTATGAACCTAGTTATCCCTCTTATCCTGATAGCAATCGAGATTCCCAATAAGAAAGGAAACAAAAATTAAAAATAAAAAAGCCCCGACGTTTATTGCCGGGGCCGTAAAATTCTTAATATTATTAAGCTGTAGTTTTTTCCATTACCACTTTTCCTTTGTAGTACAATTTGCCTTCGAACCAATGCGCGCGGTGCATCAAATGTGCTTCGCCGGTAGTGGTATCTTTTGCAATGGTCATGTGTGGTGCTTTATACGTTGCGCGGCGTGAGTTACGACGCGAACGCGACAGTTTTCGTTTTGGATTTGGCATGGCTTCTAATTTTTAATTTTTGTTATACTTTAATTTATTTAATTTTTCCCATATTGGGTTTGGCTCTTCTTCGGCCAGGTTTTCGTTTAGTTTACTTAGCGTTTCCTCGTCGCATTTAAATTTTTTATCTATTTCACAAGGTACGCGGCGAAATGGTAAAGCTAAAACAATATATTCATATAAATAATGAGACACATCGGCCTGACCCTCGCCTTCATTCATGATTAAAAAAAGGTCGTTGCTGTCATCAGGATTTCCGCTTTTTATCACCAGTTTATCTTCGGCTTCTATCGGGAAATCGTAATTAATTAAACAACGGTCGCAAGGCAATTCAACAGTACCTTTAATGTTAAACTCCATTTGCATTAGGTTATTTTGCTTCAATAAAACCACACGGGCTTTTAAATCGGCTTTTTGTATCTCAGAATCTTCAAACTGCTCAAAGAACTTATCCTTTATATCGAACTCAAATTCGTGAGTTCCTACAGGCAAACCGGCAAATTTAACTATGTATTGCTTTTTGCCCATGTTTGTTGCAAAAGGGAGGCAAATGTAACAATAATTTGGTATTTGGCAAATAAAAATGAGGCTTTTTATATTGGGAAAACTGATTTAAAGCGAATTAAATTCTTCCTTTATTTTTTTGGGAAGAGCTTCGGCAATAAGATCATAACTATCATCAATCCATTCTTTATACAATTTTTTACTTACCGAGCCATCACAAATAACCGTATTCCAATGTTTTTTGTTCATGTGAAATCCGGGTTGAATACAGGCATATTTTTCTCTTAGTTCTACCGCCTTTTCGGGATCGCATTTTACATTGAAACTCACCGGCTGGGATTCTATTCCCACAATTAAAAAAACTTTTCCCATTAATTTAAATACCAAAGTTTCTTCATCAAACGGAAAAGTTTCTTCTACTCCTTTTTTTGCAATACAGTGATGACGAAGCTCCTCAATGTTCATCGAATTAAATTTATGTGGCCAACATATTCGTATTCCTTCCCAAAATAATCTTTAGCCCAGGCTTTGTAAATATAAGTGTCTTGCTGGCAAGTAACACCGTTTAATTTACCATCCCAACCTTTATATAAATCGTTAGAAGTAAAAATTATTTGTCCGCCCCAACGCGTAAAAATCTGAATTTTAAATTCCTTAACAATGGTTCCTATGGCTAAATAAATATCATTAACGTTATCATCGTTTGGTGTAAAGGTATTAGGAAAATAAAGTGTCATCAAATCCTTCACAAAAAAATTATATCTGAAATTAATTTTACAACCATTATCGCTAATTAAATAATACGTAATAAAATAATTTCCAAAATCACTTAAGTTTAAAACACTGGTAGTGTCGCGTAAAATATTTCCTGTAAAAAGCAGGCCATAATCTAAATTCCATAAACTGGTAGGATGAACAGTCACTTCAAAATTTTCTCCCGCCACAGGCTGCCGCGGATTTATTTCAACACTTCCATTAAATAAATCATCAATGTTGGTAATGGTAATTACATCCGTATTAGTACATCCAGGCGCATCTTTAACCTGTACCGTGTAAGTTCCGGCTCCTAAGCCAGTAGCCGTTTGAGTAGTTTGGCCGTTACTCCATGTATAACTTAGAGGCGCAGTACCTCCCAAAACCACAGCCGTGATAGAACCTTTATTAAGGTTACACCGATCGTTAATTACATTTTCCTGAATGGGTAAATACGTAAAATTAAAAATGGTATAAATTTTTGAAGACGGACAATTATTGGCATCGGTAATATTAACGGTATAATTTCCGGCCGCAATATTATTAATGCTTTGAGTGGTTTGTGCGCCCGACCACAAAAATACATAAGGCGAAGTGCCGCCGATTAAACTATTAATAATAATAGCGCCGTTACTTTGGTTGCAGGTTGCATGCACTAAACTATCGTTAAAAAAAATGGTGGGAATAAAATTATTGACAGTTACACTGGCCGTTTTTACGCAACCCACATTATCGGTAACGCTCACCGAATAATTTCCAGGGATTAAACCGCTTGCAATACTGGTTGTTTGAATGGGAATGGTGTTCCAAATAAAAGTGTAAGGCGTAAATCCACCGCTCGCATTTGAATTAATTGTTCCGGTAGGATTATTACATAATGCATCTGTAGCAATTGGAGCAAGCGTTAGTGTAGTGGTAGCGAAAATTTTTACTGTATCTCTTTTTAAACAACCTGACGCATCGGTTATTGTGCAAACGTAATTTCCTAAGCTTAGTCCGTTTGCAAAAGCAGTAGTTTGAATAGGACCTGTATTCCACGAATAAATAAATGGAGAATTTCCTCCAATGGGAGTTACCGTTGCAGAACCATTAACATCTTGGGGACATTTAATATTGGTAACAGAATTAGTAAAAGTAAATCCAGCGTTGTGCGGAATAACAGCAGTAACGGTGCGCGTAAAAGGACAAGGGTTCGAAAAAGTAACCACACAACTATAATTACCCGGCGCTAAATTAGTGGCTACCGAAGTAGTTTGAGCCGAAGGTATCCACAAATAAGAAATGGCCCCGGTGTAATTACTTACGCTCACGGTGGCTGTACCATTATTTAAATCGCACAAGGCCGCTGTTGTATTACTTGAAGTAATAGGAATTTGTGCATTGGCACAACTTATTCCTTTATATTCGAGAAACACGCCTGAATCATAATCGCAGTCGCCCGCATCGGCAATAGCTAATTTAAGATGGTAAGTAAAACAGGGTGTAACATTTACTGAAGCCGTTAAGGGAGTTGTAAATGCATCGTATTGAACAGTGGTACCACTAGTATTATTCACATAATAGGCACAGTTATTACATGGCCCGGCGTTAGTGGCGCCATTATTAATATTATTTATAGCAACCGGGGTTAGATTAGGCAAACGAGCAATGTTATAACCTGAATAATTGCCGCCCAATGGATTAGGGCCAGTAATAAAAAAACCAAAGGCGTCGTTATATACGCTGCCAACAAACTCGGGATATTCTTCCGATCCAAAAACATATTTTATCTGCAATACATTGCAAATTGGTTTAATATCAAACTCCAAAACACATCCGTCGTAAGTGGCCTTTGGTTCGATTCCCATAATTTGCGGGTCAAAAAAATTAGCATTGTTATTAAAACAATCTCCATAATTAGCTTTATTATTAGGCCCGGTTGCTCCCGTTACTTTGCCGGTGCTTAAAATAATACCATTATTGAGGCCTATATTGGAGCCGTTTGAAATAAAAAGTCCGCTCGCCCTGGTATCGCAATTTAAAACCGCATTGGTAATGGTAACATTGGTTCCAACAATTGTATTTACAAGAGTGGTAGCATTAGCATTAGTTGAAACCTGCAATTGAGCTTTTGCTAGAAAGCTGTAAAAACTAAAAAATAAAAGATATTTAAAGGTGGTTTTCAATTCTATATCAAATATATTTAAAAGAAATGGGGGTAATTTTATATTAATCTCTTTTAACAAATTTCGTCAATAAATTCCACATTAAAGAACCACTTGTTGTAAAAATCCGACCACTTATTAAGTGAAGCCTTACCGCCCTGTAATTTTGACAATATTTGCTATGTTAGGGCGTTAATTACAGGATTAATATTTTAAAACTTTTACAATTAAAACTTATTTATTAAGTTTGGCAATCAATAAAAATTAATAATAACTTATAATACATAAATCTATGAGCAAGAACAAAACATCAGCCGGTTTTCCTTTGGTAGTTTCGGCATTAGCAATTGTAATTTGCATTTGCATTGGAATTTTTATTTATAAAATGGTATTAGGTGCCCCAAGTAATTTTGATGCAGAAGGCCATCCTCACAATATTTTAGGAACCATGTATAAGGGAGGGTTTATTGTGCCTATTCTATTGGGATTTTTATTTACCGTAATTACGTTTGCAGTTGAGCGTTTTATGACTATTCAAAAAGCCAACGGAAAAGGAAATACGGATAAGTTTGTTTCCAAAATAAAATCATTAATTGCCGAGAAAGATTTTGAAGGGGCAAAAACAGCCTGCGATACGCAAAAAGGTTCTTTGGCCAATGTAGTTCATGAAGGAATTTCTAAATACCAGTTTGTGCAAAATGATTCTTCAATGGATAAAGAGGCAAAAGTTCACGCTATTCAAAAATCATTGGAAGAAGCCACAGCGTTAGAATTGCCTATGTTATCTAAAAACATGGTGGTTATTTCAACCATGGCCTCTATTGGTACTTTAGCAGGACTAATAGGAACGGTTGTGGGTATGATTCGTGCCTTTGCAGCTTTAGCAAACGCGGGTGCACCTGATACTGCTGCTTTAGCCACCGGTATTTCTGAGGCACTTGTAAATACCCTAGTGGGAATTTTAACTTCTGCTTTTGCCATTATATTTTATAATTTGTTCAGTAACCGTATTGACCAGATTACATACGCGATGGACGAAGCCGGATTCTCAATTATTCAGGAATTTCAGTCGAGCGGAAAATAATTCCGATTTTTTTATGGAATTTTAATCAAGTATTCATCTTAATATAAAATTAATAAAATGTCAAGAAAACCATCAAAAGGAGGAGCACCGGCGCTGGATATGACACCCATGGTGGATTTGGCTTTCCTGCTTGTTACCTTTTTTATGTTGACAGCTGCTTTTCGAATGGCAGAACCTGTAGTGGTAGATCCTCCCTCGTCAATAGGCCAGGTAATGTTACCCGATAATCACATTATGATTAGTATTGATGATAAAGGCCGTGTGTTTTTTGGAATCAGCAATTCAACCGCTAAAATGGCAGCCTTAGTAAAAATGAGTGAAAAATATAAAGTGCCTTTCACCGAAAAACAGATCAAAAAATTTAGCGGACTGGCCAGTTTTGGTATTGATATTAAAGATTTACCAAGATATATTGATGCTACCGAAAGTGAGCGCAATAAATTTCAGCCGCAAAAAGGTGTACCATTAGATTCGCTAAACAATCAATTAAAAGACTGGATTTCTAATGGTGGTTCGGAAGCTGTAAGAGCTTATATGGAAGCCAAACAAAAAGCAGAAGCGGCCGGTCAGGAATTAAAAGCCGAGAAACCCCGTTATGCTATTAAATGCGATGCAAAAACAAAATATATGTTAGTAAAAGATGCCATAAAAACTTTTACCGATTTAAAAATTTTTCAATTTAACTTGATTACATCATTGGAAGGTGGCGGCACTGTTTTAGAGGCCAGTAAAAAATAATTTTATGTATCCCGTGACTTAATATTACGGCTAAAAATTTAAAAATATGTCAGAAATAGCAGATAGTGGTGGTGGCGAAAAAGGTGGTAAAAAACGCGCCAAGAAGCAGTCAACCCGTATTGATATGACTCCTATGGTTGACTTGGCGTTTTTGTTATTAACATTTTTCGTTTTAACCTCAACATTCAGTAAACCAAAATCAATGGAATTAACTTTTCCGGTTCCTCCTAACCCACTTGATCCGCCTCCACCGGCCATCAAAAATGGTATCACTTTTTTATTAACCAAAGACGATAAGATTTTTTATTACGAAGGAGAATATAAAGCGAAAGACCAGCCCGAAGCAACAGTTGTAAAAGAATTAAATTACTCGCAGGAAAGTTTACATAAATATTTGGCCGACAAAAATAAAAGATTGCAGGATGAGATAAAAAATTTGGAAGCAAAATTACAAGCCAAACAAATTCCGGATACAACTTACAAACGTTTAGTAAGAAATGCAAAAGCAGATAAAAGTTCGCCCACTTTTTTAATTAAAACTGATGATCAAGCCACTTATAAAAATGTAATTGATTTGATTGATGAGTTAAATATTAATTTAGTTGGAAAATATGTTGTAGTTGATATTTTGAAGAGTGAGTTAGATTTAGTTCACGAAAAAACAGGAGGTTAATATGTTACAGAATTGGAATAACTTAACTTTAGACGCCCGCAACGAATTGGTTTTTGAAGGAAGAAACCAGGCTTACGGCGCCTTTGAATTACGCAAAGAATATAATAAGCGTGTCACTTTTATTATTGGAGGCATGATTGTATTCAGCGTATTATTATTTGGATTAAAAGTTTTTATTGATAATAAACCCAGTGGAGTAGACAATTCGCAAGACATGAGTAATATTGTTGTGGATTTAACACCACCGCCTCCACAAGAAGAGCAGCCACCACCACCGCCGCCGCCACCGCCACCATTAGTGGAGATGGTAAAATTTGTGCCGCCGGTTATTAAAGACGATGCGGTTGAAGAGGAACCTCAAAAATTACAGGAAGAAGTGAAGGACGTTAACGTTGGCGTAAAAGATCAGGAAGGCGAAAAAGATTTGCCGGTTGTTCCTACTGAAGAAACCGGTCCGGCAGAAAAAGCAAGCGAAATTTTTACAGTTGTTGAAGAGATGCCAGAATTTCCGGGAGGAAATTTGGAGATGATGAAATATATTCAAAAAAATATTCAATACCCTGCAATGGCACGAGAAGCCGGAATCAGTGGTAAATGTTTTTTGAAATTTGTTGTAAATGGCGATGGAACCATTAGTGATGGCACCATTTTAAAAGGCGTACCGGGTTGCCCCGATTGCGATAAAGAAGCCATGCGTGTTGTAAAGTCAATGCCAAAATGGAAAGCAGGTAAACAAAACGGACGAGCAGTTCCGGTTTATTTTAACTTACCAATTAATTTCACTATTAAATAATAATTTAAAAAATCTATAAAAAAAAGCCGTTACTTAATTTGTAACGGCTTTTTTATTGAATGGATTTTATTTTTTTATACCATCAGCTCATATAAAATAGACTGAAAAAACGACGTTATTTTTTATTTAGGCGATGAAAAAAATTGTTGCATAGCCAAAGCTATGGAACCGTTTTTTGAGGAAGCATAAATGAAAAAGAACAAGTTTATTGGGCTATTTTATATGAGCTGATGGTATTAGTTCACAATTAATTTTCCTTTGCTCATTACAGTTTTATTATTTAAAATATTGTAATAATAAAGTCCTTTGCTAAAATTGCTGAGGTTTAAATTGGCTTTACCATTTTTCATTTCAAACACGGCCACTTCCCTTCCTAAAACATCATTTAATTTTACTTCGCAATTGTTTTCAAAAATTAAATCGCTCGATTCAATTGTTGCAAAATTAGTAACGGGGTTCGGATATACTTTACTTTCAATTACTACTAATGAATTTTCTTTTATTCCGATAGTAGTTTCACTAATTGGCTTTCTCATTAAAACGCCATTTTTATCTGAAGCAATAATATAATTAGCGGTTACAGTAATATGATTTATTAGATAGGTTCCTGCTGTTTTAATTAAACCTGTATTATCTTTTATCCAGGTACCTAATGCCCCGTTACTGGTGCTATAAACAAAACCCGAATCACAAGCCACCAAAATGGTATTGTTATTCATTACATAAATATCGTTTATATTAACACTATTTGCTCCATTGCCAATATTGTAAACGCCCGCCCAAGTTAATCCACCATCAATTGAACGACATACTTTTCCGCCTTGTGTGCCGCAAAATAAGGCAGAAGGGGTAGCACCTAAACAGGTAATATATCTGTCGAATGTTAAAGTGGTTGGCGTACCGGGCGCAGGTAAAAAACTTGTTCCTGCATTGGTTGATTTTAATAATCCGTATGCAGTAGTGCCGGCCCACATAGCGCCGTTCATATTATGAATAGAGGTAACAATGGTACCGCCATTGCTTGACCTTAATGCCCAGGTACTACCATTTAATTCATGAATCTTAAAACCTAAACCACTTAATGGCGATGTTGATGCAAAAACAGTTCCCCCAATAGAGGCCATAGATTTAATATAATCATTAACACCAATACTTCCTGCGGTTAAGGCCGTCCAGTTATTTCCGGTGTTCGATTGATAACTCGTATTGTTCTTGAAGGTACATAAAGTGCCTCCGTTATAAGTTCCGAAATTCACTCCACCAGCGGGGCTTCCTGTATTGGAAGAAGCAAAAGTTGTGCCCTCATTGCTAGATACGTCTAATTGAGGCCCATAAACTGCAGAAGATAAAAGATTACCGAAAGCAGAATAACAATCTATTCCTGTTAAAGTAATTGGTGTAGATTGCCATTGCGAAAATGCACTGAGTGTAATCAACGATAAAATTGAAAGTAAAAGTTTTTTCATGATATTTAATTTAGGGTATAAACAAAAATAAGATAATTTTTTAATAAAAATAGGATTATCTTATCTAATTTTATAAAATCAAACCGTTCGACTTTGGGAAATAAAATAACTTTAGTATTAGGTGCAATGGTAGTAGCTCTTATTTTGGTGATGGGAATTGGTTTACTTTTTACAACTATTCTAATTGAAAAAATTCCAAAACCCAACCGTACTTATTTGGGATTTGTTTTTATCATTTATGCTTCCTTTAGAGCGTACAGAATATTTAAATCTTTTAAGGATTCTATAAACAATGATTAAATTCAAAATTATTTTAATTTTTATTTCAGGATTACTCTTTTTTTTTGGGTGTGATAATTATTGCAAAAATGACTATGAGAATAATTCACCCACTTCCGGAAAATTAAAATTGTATTGTAACGAAGGAATTCAACTGCATATAAAAAATCAGGTTTACACATTTTGCTCTCTATATCCCCATTCGGTAATTGAAAGTATTTCGCTTACCGAAAGTGAATCAGTGGAGGCTTTATTAAAAGACAGCTGCAAAGCCATTATCATTAATCGTTTATTAAGTGAGAATGAAAAAAAAAGGTTCGAGCAAAAAAATCTTTTTCCAAAATATTCTCCCATAGCAAAAACAGGCGTGGCTTTAATTACCAATCGTTTTTCCGCCATCAGTAAACTAACTCTTGAACAAATTAAACAATTGCTGAACGGCGAATTAATTTTAAAAGACTCTTTAAATAAAACTTTTATTCCTACAGCAATAATCGATAATAAAAATTCTTCGGTGTCGCATTATCTGCTCGATAGTTTTCTTCAGGCAAAATCATTCGGACCAAAATGTTTTGCCTTAAACAACAGTTTAGATTTAATAAAAGAAATAAGTGAAGTTCCCAATCAAATTGGTTTTATAGATTTTGCCTGGCTGAGCGACCGAGATGATGAGTTATTTAAAATGTATGAGGGAAAAATTAAATTTATTGCTATTGGTAAAACAGATAACGCATTTTACGAACCCAACCAAAGCTCCTTTAAAACCGGTGAATATCCATTTACCAGAACTATTTATTTTTTAAGAAGAAGCGATGATTTTACTTTGGCTAAAGGATTTGAAGCTTACATTGCAGGGCCAAAAGGTCAGCTTACTTTTTTAAAACAAGGTCTATTACCATACCGTCAGGCCGAACGGATTATTGAAATTAAAATGGAACCCTTGCCTCAATAAAATTCTTAAAAAAAGCCAAAACAATTTTCTTTTAAATAATGGTTCCGTATATTGTATGTGCAATTATTATATTAATTTTGAGCAGCAATTTTAAAGAACTATGAAAACTCAATTAGCGATATTTTTTTTAGTGTTGGCTTATTTAATGAAGTCGCAAACATTACAGCAAGCCATTATTAAAACCGATAACGAACGATACGATGCAGCGGTTTCTGATTTTGTGAGCCTACTTAGCCGAGAGCCCAGTAAGGGAGAAAATTATTTTTACTTCGGTGAAAATTATTTTAATAAAGGTGATTTAGATAGTGCAAACATTCAATATCAAAAAGGCACTGAAGTAAATGCGACTAATCCACTAAATTATGTTGGCCTTGGGAAAGTTTTATTATACAAAGGTAAAGAGGCCGATGCTAAAACACAATTTTACAAAGCTGCCACTTTAGGAGCCGGTAAACATGGTGATGCGATGCGTAAAACAGCTGAAGCTTATATTAATGCGCCCACCAAAAATTTAGATGAGGCCATGACTTTAATTAATAATGCTATTAAACTTGATGCTAAAAATTCAGAGAATTATATTTTATTGGGAGATGCTTTGCTTGAAAAAAATCCTACAGATGGAGGACCATCGGTAAAGCAATATCAAAAAGCGAGTGAGCTTAATTCAAAATCGCCCATCGGACTTTTACGACAAGGAAAACTGTATGGTCGCGGGCGAAATTACCAATTGGCATTAGACCTTTACAAAAAAGCCATTGAATTGGATCCGACTTTTGCGCCGGCTTATCGTGAGATTGCTGAAATTTATTTTTTAGCAGGGCAAAATGCTAAATCCATTGACAACTGGAAAAAATATTTGGAATTAAATAATAGTAATCACGCGCGTTACCGTTATATGAATGCTTTGTTTAATAACAAACAATATACCGACGCTATTAACGAAGGCGAAAGTTTAAAGAAAAACGGTTATAATAATTTTACCACTGAGCGTTTACTGGGCTGGAGTTATGGTGAGATGGGAAATAAAAATGATACAACGGCTTATTCAAAAGGACTAAGATCCATGAATCAGTTTTTTGATATGGTAAAGAGCATGCCGAATTTTAAATTTTATCCCGGCGATTATAAATACAAAGGTGTTTTACTTGCTAAGATGGGAAAAGATTCTTTAGGTGTAATTGAAATTGAGAAAGCAATTGCATTGGATGCAGCCGGGAATTGCGAATTGTGGAGTGAGGTGGCGAAAATTTGGATGAAATCAAAAAGTTACATTAAAGCCATAGGAGCCTTAGAGAAAAAATCAACTTGTGCAAAAGGATTAACCGGCGAAGATAATTTTATGTTTGGTCGCGCTTATTATAACGCGGCAGGTGCAAAACAAAGAGAAGCAGCTTTAATAAAAGAGGCAAAGGCAAAACAGGCTAAAGAAGCGGAATCTGTTCCCTTATTTATTAATTCTGATTCTTGCTTTTCGAAACTCACGCAGATGAGTCCGAATTTTCCGGCAGGATATTTTTGGAGAGGCAGAGTTAATTCGTATTTAGATCCTACCAGCGAAAAAGGATTAGCGAAACCATTTTACGAAAAAGCACTAAGTATTGTAAAACCGGAAGAAAAAACAAGTACCTATAAAAAAGAAACCATTGAATCGTTGGAATATTTAGGTTACTTCTTTGTATTGACAAAAGATAAAGAAAAAGCGGATGCCTTATTTAACGAACTAAAAACTCTCGATCCTAATAACGAAAAGCAAAAAAATTATTTCGCTCCTCCAAAACCAAAAGGAAAGTAAAAAAGATTTACAATTGAACTAAAAAATAAATTGTCAATTGTAAATAACAAAATTGTAAATTTTACTTGACCGTATTATAAATTTCCTCCAATTTAGTTTTTGTATTACCGGCTATTTTTATTTCACTTATTAAAGATCCAACATTTGCATTTGCTTTTTGTTTAGCTTCTAAATTGCTTTTTAATTTATTTTCTCTTTCTTCCCATTCATCTATTAAACTATTTTTAAATATTTTTAATGCTGTATATTTTACAAATTTATTATCTGACTTTGCCATTTTACTTAATTCATCGGCCCCCGCCAATGCCGTTTCCGGTTTAACACAACGCTTTAAAAATTTTCCATACAAACTTCCGTATCCCAATAATTCAAAACCACTGAATTTACTTTTTGCTTTATTAAAAAATTCCAAGTTTTCATCTGTGCCGTTTGAAGCGTAAATATCGGCTATGGCCAATACTATTTTTTTACCTCCGTCATTCTCAAGTCCCTTTGCTTTTTGCATTGCTAAAACAGGATTTGTTTTTGTTACAGCAGCTAAGGCCTCCCCAACAATGGCATACGACTGTTCGTTCAAAGCTTTTTCGTATAGCGCATCTAACTCGGGTCCTTTAAAATGAGCCGCCAGAGCTTCAATGGCCGACGCTCTTACTTTTGTATTTGCATCATTATTGGCAATATTCATTAATAAAATTTTCAAATCATCTTCGCTGCCTTTTGCTTCTTCACTTAAAACATAAATTGCATCCGTACGCATGTTACGCCATTTATCGTTTTGAGCAATTTGTTTTACCAATTCATAAATATCTTTTTCGCCCAAATGTTTTTTAAAATATTCAAGGGCCTCATCTCTGTCATTCCACAAACCTGCATTTTTGTATTGAAAAATATATTCTTCTTTTGTTTTTTCGTATCTAACGGTGGCCAACAACTGACGCTCACCGTCAAAATTTACCAATTCGGGTTTTGATGAAACGTTAAAAGTGAAAGTTTGGGAAGCTTCATCGATACAAATTCTTTGACGCTCTTTTTTTCCACCGGCATAAATATCAATGTAAACGGGTAATTTATACAATGGAGCTTCTGTAAAATCCTGAGTTTGTTTTATATTTAATTTTAAAATCTTATCCGTTTCATTGTAAAATTTAGAAATTTCTAAATTAGGATGCCCCTTATTTAAAAACCACTCATTAAAAAACCAATTTAAATCTTCACCGGTTGTTTCTTCAAAAGCCAAACGCAAATGGTGAATTTCGGCGCTTTTAAATTTTCGGGTTTCCAAATACAATTTTAAGGAAGCAAAAAAAGCATCATCACCAACATATTTTCTCAACATGTGCAGTACTTGTCCGCCTTTATTATAACTAAAAGCATCAAACATATCTTCGCGGTGATAATATTCGAAACGTACTAGATTAACTTCTTTTTCGCCCGACTGCATCATATAACCACCGCGTGAAGAAGCGTGATGTTCATCGGCAGCATCTCTCCCATTTTTATATTCTTCCCACAAATATTCGCCATAGGTTGCAAACGATTCGTTCAATGGTAAATTACTCCAGCTTTCGGCGGTTGCTAAATCGCCAAACCACTGGTGAAATAATTCATGACAAATTACCCCATCACCTTTTTTACCATCAATCATTTCGCGAGGTGTTTGGTAAATCATAAAATCGCCATGCAAAGTGGCACTGGTATTTTCCATGGCACCGCTCACATAATCGCGCACAACAATTTGTGCATATTTAGGCCAAGCATACGGAACGCCCAATTTTGTAGAATAAAATTCAATCATTTCTTTTGTGTTCCCAAAAATATCTTTCGCGTAAGGGGCAAATTCTTTTTCTACATAATAACTAATTTCTTTTCCATTCCATGGGGTGTCAGTAATTTTTACAAATTCACCAATTCCCATCATTAATAAATAAGTAGAATGCGGCAAATCCATATGCCAGTGGTCCATTCTCGTTCCTTCATCAATGTATTTCGACTCCGTTAGCAAACCGTTAGATAGTGTAGAATATTTATTTTCGACTGTAATATAAATATCATCTGTCATTTTTTCGTTCGGACTATCAACAGTAGGAAACCAAGCTGAATTACTTTGAGTTTCGCCTTGTGTCCATATCTGCGGCATTTTGTTGGGATCTTCGCCCCTCGGGTTTATAAAATATAAACCTTTGTCGCTGCTGATAGCGTTACTGCCGCCTTTTTTAAGTTCGTTGGGCTTGGCGATGTATTCGATGGTAACATAATAATTTTCTTTAGAAGTAAATTCTCTTCCTAAACTAATTTTTAAAGAATCGTTTTCATACTTATAAGTACAAGGAATTTCTTTTAATGTTTCAAGAGTTTCATCCAGTTTTTTTCCTTTTGCAGAAACTGTTTTAGTTGTGAGTACCACTTCAGAAAGTTTTACACTTTTTATTTCCATTCCTCTTGCATCAAGGTAAAGCATTTTTGTGGGATAGCAATAAGGTTTTAAATGTAACTCCGCTTTCCCGATCATTTGAGATTTTTGCCAGTCGAAACTTACCCAAAGATTGGTATGAATAATATCATTGGTTAATGGATTGCTTCCCCTGTAAATTTCTTTTTCGGGTGTTTTATTAGCAACAACTTTTATCGTATCTAAATTTATAGCGGGTTCAGAAATTTTTGTTGTTTTTTTTGAAGTAGAACAAGAAAAAATTAAACTGGAGGATAAAATGGCGAACGAAAATAATCTGAAATTCATACGGCGGATGTTTATTAAATTTTATACAAGATAGTGCTTTAATAATTATTAAAAATAACCCAAATTGGGTGAAATACGATTGGAATAATATGCAGTACTTTGTAATGTTTATTCATGTTAAAAGAATCCTCATTTTAATAGCTGCAATTACTTAGAGTAGGGAGTCTTAATTTTTAGTCTTTTACCCGATTCATTTTTAAAGTCTTTAGCATCCAAGTAGGGACCGGCTTCTCCGGCGAACGTTTTCTCAAATCTAAATACCATCCGAATTTTTTTAATATTGGAATTTTTTTTGTCTCTACAAATTCAATTAGCGTTCCATCCGGATCTTCAATGTAAGTAAAATGTCCGGCCGCTTCTCCCATTTCAAAACCTGAACCACCATCAACTGTAAATGGATGCCCGGCTTTCTCACAGGTTTCTTTTAATGCTTTCATATTTCTGATATCAAAACACAAATGAATAAATCCTAAATCGCCCCAAAAGCGATTTTCAAAAATTTTTCTTGGGGTGTAATTTTGCGCTTCAATTAATTCAATATAACTCGAACCAAATAATTGCGCAAAACTTGCCGTACGCTTTTTTGAATGCGTTAGTAAAACACGTTTGTATTTTTTATTTCCGCCGGGCAAGTTTTTAAAATCTTCAAACTCGCCTTCTTTTTCATAAATAATATTATCGTATCCTAAAATATCTCCATAAAACTTTTTCGAAATATTTATATCAGAAACGCCAATCGTAATTCCAACCGGGCCACCTGTAGTTTTTAATCCTTTGCCAAACCAATCTTTTCCTTCAACAATCTCAAAAATATTTCCATAAAGATCTTTCACAAAAAAATGTTTTTCATTATTAGGACCGTCAATTATTTCCGTTAAAAAAATTATATTTTTTGCTTTTAAAAAATCGTACGTCGCTTTTACATTTTCACTTTTTATTTTGGTGATAAAAAGTCCTAGATCGCCGAGCTGAGGTTCAAAATTACTAGCTTGCGGTGTTCTACTTGTATATTGCCAAATTTCGAAACCGCCACCGCCTTTTAAATTGATGGCTAATATTGCGTGCCGTTTATGCGGTTTCCCGCCCGTGTAAGGCAGCATTAAATTAGCTTCGGCGGCTTCCTCAAAAATAGGAATATCCATCCCAAAATGCTCACGATACCATTTAAATGCTTCGTGCACATTGGCAACTCCAATGCCAACCTGTTGTATGCCTGCAATAAAATAATTACTCATTTCGAGTGACAAATATAGCCACTAATTTCGCCAATTTTCACTAATAATTTCACGAAAATCGGTAATTAAAAGTATTAAATAATATTGCCGTTTATCTGTGAAAATCAATGGCTAATTCTTACTTTTAAACAAAATTTCTATTATGTACGGAGCCTTTCAAAAACATTTGCAAAACCAATTGAGCGAAATTGAAGTAAACGGTTTATTTAAACGCGAACGAATTATTACAACACCGCAAGGTGCAGTTGTAAAAGTTAATGGTAAAGAAGTAATTATTTTTTGTGCCAATAATTATTTGGGATTATCTTCTCACCAAGCAGTTATTGACGGTGCTAAGAGAGCGTTAGACAGTCACGGTTACGGAATGAGCAGTGTTCGCTTTATTTGCGGTACTCAGGATATTCATAAAACTTTAGAAGAAAAAATCGCCAAATTTTTGGGACAAGAAGATACTATTTTGTACGCCGCGTGCTTTGATGCAAATGGTGGTGTGTTCGAATCTTTATTCGGCGAAGAGGATGCAATTATTTCGGATGAATTAAATCACGCTTCTATTATTGACGGTGTACGTTTATGCAAAGCGCAGCGCTACCGCTATAAAAATTGCGACATGGCCGATTTGGAAGAGCAATTAAAAAAAGCACAACAGCAGCGTTACAGAATTGTTGTTACGGATGGTGTTTTTAGTATGGATGGTTTTGTTGCGCCGTTAGATAAAATTTGTGATTTAGCGGATAAATATAATGCCATGGTGATGGTAGACGAAAGTCACGCCAGCGGTTTCATTGGGAAAACAGGGCGCGGAACAATAGAATTAAAAAATGTAATGCATCGGGTAGATATTATTACAGGAACTTTAGGAAAAGCTTTGGGCGGCGCTATGGGCGGATTTACAACCGGTAAAAAAGAAATTATAGAACTATTAAGACAACGGTCTCGTCCTTACCTCTTCTCCAATTCATTGGCTCCAAATATTGTTGGGGCTTCTATCGCCGTGTTTGATTTATTAAGCAAAACCACAGAGTTGCGCGATAAATTAGAATGGAATATTAACTATTTTAAAAAAGGAATTAAGCAAGTTGGCCTGGAAATAAAAGACGGCGATTCTGCCATTGTTCCGGTAATGTTATACGATGCAAAGTTATCTCAAACATTTGCCGATAAATTATTACAGGAAGGAATTTATGTAATTGGATTCTTTTTTCCTGTGGTGGCAAAAGGGCAAGCGCGCATTCGTGTACAACTATCGGCGGCACACGAAAAAGAACATTTAGATAAAGCCATTGCAGCATTTGCAAAAGTGGGAAAAGAATTAGGAGTGATTAAATAATTTAATTGTAAATTTAAACATGACAAAAAAAATTGTAAAAGTCGGAAATATTGAGTGCGGAAGTAAGGAATTGTTTTTGATTTCGGGGCCTTGTGTTATTGAAGAAGAAAGCATTATGATGAAAACTGCTGAAAAATTAAAAGAAGTTTCTGAGAAATTAAAAATAAAAATAATTTACAAATCGTCTTTCCAAAAAGATAATCGCAGCAGTTTAAAATATTATGATGGTCCGGGTTTAGCAAAAGGTGTTGCTCTCCTTGCAAAAGTAAAAGCGCAATTTGGTTTTCCTCTTCTTACCGACATTCATTACCCCGATCAGGCCGCCGCCGCGGGAGAAGTTTGTGATGTATTGCAAATTCCTGCTTATTTATGTATGCAATCTACTTTATTAGTGGCGGCTGCTAAAACAGGAAAAGTAATTAATATTAAGCACGGTCAGTTTTTAGCGCCCGACAATATGAAACACCCTGTGCAAAAATGTGTGGAGAGTGGCAACGATAAAATTATTTTAACCGAGCGCGGATATACATTTGGATATAACGATTTGATTGTTGACCCAAGAAGTTTTTATCATTTAAATAATATTGGTTATCCTGTTGTGTTTGATATTACGCATTGCGTTCGTAAATATGGCATACCAAGTTCGGATGCGAAAGGCGGCGCACGCGAATTTTTACCCGTGCTTTCAAGAGCAGGAGTTGCTAGCGGTGTGGATGGTGTTTTTATTGAAACACATCCCGATCCGGCAAAAGCATTGTGCGATGCGGCTTCTCAATTATGTGTTTATGATTTAGAAGAATTTTTGAAGCCTTTAATTGAGATACATAATTTGGTTCAAAAATAAATGGAAAAGAAAAAAATAAAATCAATAGCATATACTTTAACTGGCGCGATTGTTGGTTACTTACTTGTAAACCAGTTTTTATTTACTAAATCATTTGATGAACAAATGATGAAAATTGCCAGTGAATTCAATAAACATTGTCCAATTATGGTCGACAAAGAAACTAGGATTGATAATGCAGTTGCATTACCAGAGAATACTTTTCAATATAATTATACTTTAATAAATTTAGTAAGAAGTGAGATAGACACAAGTTTGTTTAGTGCTTCTATTAAACAGAATATTCTAAACACAATTAAAACAAATCCAGACTTAAAACCATTTCGTGATAATAATGCGAAGATGGCTTATAACTATAAAGACAAAAACGGAATTTTTATTTACAAATTTGTCTTTGGACCAAAAGATTACAAATAGCTAAAAGTAGTTAGGTGCAAATCGGCAATCTGCCCCCCCTTCCCCCCGCCAGCGGGGGATAATCACTTTAACCGTTCGCTGCGCTCACTACATTTCCAAAACCAAATTATTTTTTCTTTTGCTATAAAATGTAGCAAGGTTTTTGTTTACCATGATGTAATTTTGAAACGTTATCCCCCGCCGGCGGGGGAGCAAGGGGGCGGAAAAATGCAAGCAACAAGAAAAAACTTTTTACTTTACAATAAAGTTCTAAGACCATACGCACTCAAAAACAGAAATTCCATGACAAAAGCAGAGGCCTGTTTATGGAAGCATGCTTTGCGCGCACGAAAAATTAATGGACAAAGATTTAGCCGGCAGCGTCCAGTTATGAGTTACATTTCTGATTTTATGTGTAAAAAATTAAAATTAATTATTGAAGTTGACGGCATCACACATCAATTTGAACCGGTAATAAAAAATGATATTATCAGGCAGAAAAATCTTGAAGCAGCAGGATTTACGGTGATAAGATTTACTGATGATGAAGTGCTGGGTGAAATTGGAGAAGTAATTGAAAAGATTATTTTGGTTGTTGAGGGGTTGGAGAAAACCACCCCCCTTCCCCCCGCTGGCGGGGGACAATCACGGGAGGCCATTCGCTGCGCTCATTAGTTCGCTCACTGCTTTTTTGCTTCATACATCGCTGAAATCCCAAAACTAAGAGATTTAAAATTAGAATTTTTGTAGCCGCAATTATTTAAAATTTCTACAAATTTTTCGTTATCGGGAAAAGCTTTTACGCTTTCGGGTAGATATGAATAGGCACGACTGTCTTTCGAAAAAAGTTTTCCTATGGTTGGAGTTACAAAAGAAAAATAAAAAGTGTAAAATTGTTTTACAGGAAATTTTCGGGGGTAGGAAAATTCTAATATTACCAAACTCCCGCCGGGTTTTAAAATGCGGAATAAATTTTTTAATCCTTTTTCCAAGTTTTCAAAATTACGAACACCGAATCCTACAACTATGGCATCAAAACTATTATCAACGAAATCAATTGTTTCGGCATCACCTTGTTTTAATTCTATTAAATTATCGAGTTTTAGTTTTTTTAATTTCTCTCTCCCAAATTGCATCATCCCTTCCGAAATATCTATCCCAATAATTTTTTGAGGTTTTAATTTGGCGCATTCAATGGCAAAATCCGCTGTTCCCGTAGCGACATCTAAAATTTGTTTTGGCTGCAATGAAATTAATTTGGCAACACACTTTTTTCTCCAGCCTTTATGAATTCCCAATGATAAAAGTCCGTTCAAAAAATCGTAACGAAAAGCGATGTTGTCGAACATCTTGGCAACTTGTTCTTTTTTTGAATCGGTATTGTTGTATGGAGTTACATTGGGCATATAAAAAAATCAAAACAGAGATAAGGAGATACAGAGGACACAGACGTTTAATTTTGGTTGTTTCTATCTAACAAAATCCAACGCTAATGCTTCTTCCAACAATTTTTCTTTGCTGATGGGAATTACGCCTACTTCTTCACAAACAATTCCTCCGGCTAAATTAGCAAGAGACGCCGTTAAAACCGGGTTACACTCTAACGCCCTGCACAGTGCGGCAACGCTAATTACCGTATCTCCCGCACCCGAAACATCCGAAATATTTCTAATGTGTGCTTCAATATGTTCTTTCACGCTTCTTGAATTAGTAATAATTCCTTTATCGGCTAATGTCACCAGCGCAGTTTCAAAATTTTGTTTTACTCTAAAACTACTGATGGCTCTTTGCAACTCTTCAATATCTTCACCATCCACATCTAATTTTAATCCTTCGCGTAATTCTTTTAAATTGGGTTTAAATAAAGTCACACCTTTGTAAGCATTAAAATTTCTTTTTTTAGGATCAACACAAGTGGGAATGCCTTTGCTCTTTGCCAGCTCCACTACTTTACTTATTAATTTAGATGTAATTAATCCTTTATTATAATCTTCAAAAATAATTACATCAATTTTATCGTGATGCAAAATGTAAGAAATTAAATTTGATAAATTTTGTGTTTCATCAGTGGTTACTTCATCTTCTGTTTCTTCATCCACACGAACTACTTGATAATTATTTCCTATGACACGCGTTTTTACGGTGGTAACGCGGTCGCGTGATTTTAAAATTCCTTTCTGACTTAATTTTTGCAAACGCAATAATTCTAAAAAAGCCTGACCTTCGTGATCAACACCAATAACCGAACATAAAATAGGATTCGCGCCTAAAGCCTGAACATTTAATGCCACGTTGGCCGCTCCGCCTAAGCGGCGTTCTTTTTTACTAACCGTAACAATTGGTACCGGCGCTTCGGGAGAAATACGACTTACTTTTCCCCACAAATAACTATCTACCATTACATCACCAATAATTAATACGTTTAAATTATTGAAGGAGCGAAAAATTTCACGAACGTGTTCTTTTTTTATGGAAAATTTTTTCATTCTTATTTCAACTTTTCTAATGCATCCTTCATTCTTTTCAAAGCTTCACGTAAATTATCTTCGTTAGTGGCGTAAGAAAAACGAATATAATTATCATCACCAAATGCCGCACCCGGAACTAAAGCTACATGGGCAACGTCTAATAAATACATCGACATGTCAGTTCCGTTTTTAATTGTAAAACCGTTATATGATTTCCCAAAATAATAACTTATCTCCGGAAAAAAATAAAAAGCGCCTTCGGGTAAATTAGTTTTAAACCCGGGAATTTGTTTTATTAATTCATACACCAAATCGCGGCGTTTTAAAAACGCATCGCGCATGGGTTTAATATATTTATCGTAATCTAATTCCATTGCTGTATGCATGGCTTTTTGAGTGATGCTCGAAGTAGCGGAGGTAAATTGTCCCTGCATTTTATCGCAGGCTTGCGCTAACCATTTTGGTCCTGCTAAAATTCCGCCGCGCCATCCGGTCATTGCGTATGCTTTTGAAACGCCATTGATAGTTGCAACGCGTTCTTTCATTCCTGTAAATTGTGCCAGACTTTGGTGCCCTCCAACATAATTAATATGTTCGTAAATTTCATCGCTAATAACATAAAGGTCTTCATGACTTAAAACTACATCTGAAATTTCTTTTAATTCTTGTTTACTGTAAACCGAACCTGTGGGATTGCACGGCGTACTAAAAATTATAACTCGTGTTTTTGGTGTGATGCTTTTTTCTAATTGTGCTGCTGTAATTTTAAAATTAGTTTCGAGGGTTGTATTAATAATTATTGGTTTTGCGCCGGCTAATTTTAAAAGTTCGAGATAACTCACCCAATACGGAGAAGGCACAATTACTTCATCGCCTTCATTCACCAAACATAAAACAGCGTTTGAAATACTTTGTTTGGCGCCTGTAGAAACAACAATTTCTTCAGCTGTATAATCTAAATTATTATCGCGTTTAAATTTTTTGCAGATAGCTTCGCGCAATTCTACATAGCCCGAAACGTGTGTGTAATATGAAAAATTATCGTCGATTGCTTTTTTTGCGGCGTCTTTAATTATTTGCGGAGTTGTAAAATCAGGTTCTCCCAAACTTAAACTTATTATATCAATGCCCGAAGCCTTTAACTCGCGACTCTTCCTTGCCATCGCAATAGTTTGCGATTCAGAAATGTCTTTTACTCTTTGTGATAAGTATGGCATACGATAATTTTAGTGACAAATCTAAATAAATTTTCAAATGAAAGCCTTAAAATACATAATATTTAGAAATAGGCAAGAATTAAAAACCGAAATCTAAAAACAGAATTCGGTCTTAAAACGAATTACGAAAATTATTATTGTGTGATAATTAAGCGTTGGCTCGAAGGTTTATCGTTTAATGATAATTTAACAAAATAAACTCCTTTTGAAATGTCGGAAGGAATGGATGCATTAAGAAGGTGATAACCATTGCTTTGTTTTTCATTGGCAATTTCAGCAATTTCTTTCCCATGAATATCAACCAATAATACTTTTACGTTTCCTTCCTCCAATAAATTATACTGAATTTTAAAATCGGAAATAATAGGATTAGGAAAAACATTTATTCCCGAAAAATCGGATGAAATTTTTTCCTTTACTCCAGCCGTTAAGTCTGGAGTTAATGCTAAATTAGAAGCGCTAGGTGTATCGCCACCTGTACCCCCTGTACCATTAATGGCATTTCCTGCAGCATAAATGGTGACATTTCCACTCGAAGGAGCCACCCAAACAAATTGAAAGCTTGCGGCTCCGGCGCCCGATTTCGGACCGGTTTGAGTGGCGTTTTTACGAACCGTATTTACCAATTGTACACCCGGCAAAGCAAGCGTCATATTTCCGGCATTGGTATTTGAAACATTTAAAATCTCAGCATCGAAACCAAAAAGGTTAAATGAGTTATTAATAACTGTAATATCAATAGTATAAGTTTGTGAGGGTATAAATTGATTACTAATAAAAGCCGGTAAAGCCGAAATACTAACTGAAGTAATTCCTGCACCCCCACCATGACAACTGCATCCCGATTCGCCAGGCGAAGCAGAATGGTTTACGATGCCGCCGCTGCTCTTAATATAAGCCGATGTACCAATGATAAAAGTGGTAAATAACAAGGTAAAATGTATAATTTTCTTCATTTTAAATTAATTATGTGTTATAACATACAATTTTACGTCAATTATTCCTACCCACAAAAATAATAACAATTATAAAAGGCTTAAATTTGTAATCCTATGCTAAGATACATAATTCCTATTATACTTTTTTCGCTTTTGTTTTTTATTTCTAAAGCACAGCAAACCCCAACGGTTACTCCAAAAGGCTACAAAGGCAAATCTGTTTTTGATATTAAAAATTATAAAGGCGATCCGCGCGACCGATTAATTTTTGAAGTCAATCACACCGGTTGGTTAGGCACTTCAGATAAAATTAAAATGGACTGGAAATGTATTGGATTTAATTTGGCATTTATGTTTGATAAACCAATTGGCGCCTCCAATTTCAGTTTCGGTTTTGGTTTGGGAGTTTGTTGGCACAATTATAGTTCTAATGCCGATATCATTTACAAACTCGATTCAACTAATAATACTACCCGAACACTAATTCAACCAAAAACAATTCCGTATTTAGATAATCGTTATAGCGAAACAAGTATTGAGGTTCCTTTAGAAATAAGAATCAGAACCAAAAGCGCCACCATGTTTAAAGTTCATTTTGGAGCTAAGTTCGGTTATGTTTTTACAGATTACAAAAGAACCGATGATGCCGATGGTGAAATACAGCGATACAATATTAAAAATGTTAATACGTTCAGGTTTGGTTTAAGTTTTAGAATCGGCTTAGAATCTATTTGTTTAACCGGCTGTTATTATTTGAGCGAAGTATTTACGTCTAACGGTCCCAAAGGAATTGCACCGTATTCCATTGGCATTGCCATCATCCCCTATTAAAAGACCAGTAACAAGTTTCTCTAATTATGTTTAAAAAAATAAATATTACTTCTGAATTAATAAAAGAGCGGCGTAAAATTTTTAAGGCAGAAGATTTTATTTTGGATGAAGTGAAAAGTATTTTGAATTCGAATTTATTGAAAGAAGCAAACATTTTAGAGAACCTTAAATTTTACAAAAAGACTTTTGAATTACTCGACGAAGAATCTTTAGATCGGAATTTTATTTTCAGACCCGAAGAAATAAAAACCATTTGCATAAAATACAGATTGCGTTTTTTAGACTCCCAGTTTTACAAAGGCGAAATTCCCTACGAATCGGTTTTAAAAATAAAAGATTTAAATACCAAACATCATAAAGACCTTAAAGGTTTTAAAGTGTTAGCCACGAAAGAAAACTTTTCGCAGAAAGAAAAAAATAATAGTCCGGCCCTATTGTTTTCGAAAACATTAACAGGAAATTATTATTTGGTTCATACCTGGGGCTCAGAATTTAAATGGTACCGAAAATTATTTCTTTTTCCAATTCGCACTTTTGAAACTTTATTTTTAAGTATTGCATTTTTAACTTTGCTGATTGATTTAACCTTACCGGTTCGCTGGATTACACTTGATCATTCGGCGCCCTATTGGTGTGGTTATCGAATTGCCACCTATTTTCATTTATTGATTTTTATCAGCGGCTTTACAGTTTACTTTACATTCGCCTTTAATAAGAATTTTTCGAAAAGCGAATGGAATAATGATGGGACTTAGATAAATATTTACTATATTTGATTTAACCAATAAATACTTATTGCATGAAAAAACTTTTACTTCTGTTTTTTATAATAAGTTTAGATTCTAATTCACAAGCGCCTTATTATAAACTTTTAGCCAACAACGTAACCGATTGGTATATATTCAATGCCATGATTCCAATAAGTTACTCTCCTAAACCAGGCCTTGCAATTTTAAATGCTCCGCCGGTTAATTGGGGAAAATATACTGCTAAAACCGACACCCAAATAAATACTCTATTATTCATTAAAAATTATAAAAAGTTTTTTTATTCTAACAGCCATGTTGGTTATATAAGAGAAGATACTGTTTCAAGAAAAGTTTACTTTTTAGATAAAACTTCTTTTGTGGAGGATTTGCTGTATGATTTTTCTTTGAATGTGGGAGATAGTGTTTATTATTCTTTTCCTCAGCCCTCAGGTACTTTTCCATATGGTTATTATAAAGTTAAATCAATTACTAATGTTACCACTGTAATTGGTGTAAGAAAACTTTTCAATTTAAAGAAAACAGGAACTCCAACAAGCGACACTCTTAAATACATTGAAAGTATTGGCAGTATTATTCACCCGGTTTATTTGTATGATTCTAATTACTGGCCGGGACAATTTTTATGGGCGGCCACGTGCAAATACCCTTATTATTTAGGATTGGCTTGTAAATGGTCGGATAATTTAAAATATTTTCAAAGCTGTACTTACACTGCTGCGCTTTTTAATCCTTGCATTTTTAAATTAGATTCTTGCAATTATTGGAATACCTGTAGTAACGTTAAAGAGAATAATATTGTAAGAAATTTAAATATTTCTCCTAATCCTTCTTCATACGAAACGATTTTAAAAATAGATTTGCTTTCCGAAATAAATACCACAATTGAAATTTATGATATTAGTGGGAGAAAAGTAAAAACAATTATTAACGAAAAATTACTTGCCGGCGAAAATTCAATAAAAATTGATTTAACTGATTTTCAAAACGGATACTATTTTGTTAGGATAAAAAGTAAGGAATTCGAGCTCAATTCTCCGGTTATAATTTCGCGCTAATCTTTTTTAGCCTTGTACAAAGGCACCGTACTGCAAGGCTCACCATACATGATGCTTTTTACAATCGGCCGTAAAGCATTACTCAATTTTAAATATGCATTTATTGGGACCGTTTTTTTACTGCAGCCTTTTATTACAATTCGTGCATCCTTGTATTGAGAAAAATCAATTTTATTAATAGCTTCCTCAAATAAAATAATTTCTAATTCTTGCAAATTTCCAAAAACAATTTTTTTTGCGAAAGGCCCTAAGTGCAAACTCAATAACATGTAAGCCCAGGTGGGAACAATGGCTTCAGAAGAACAAATTATTCCTACAAATTTATTTTTGTATTTGCTCCAGTCTTCATTCTTAATAAACTCTCTAAAATCTTTTTCCTTTAAAATTAATTCCTGAAACAATAGTGGTTTTATATCAAATAAAATTCGTTCGCCTTCCGGATAAAATGTTTCCAAATCAATTGTTACCAATCCGCTACCTGCAACTTTATTTATTATTTCATTATTATCTTCCATTCTCTTTATAAAAAAACTGCCTCTCAAGTCCTCCCCCTCGGGGAGGATTTAGGAGGGGATTACATAAACCCCAATTCCAACTGAGCCACTTCACTCATCATTTCTTTTGTCCATGTTGGTTCAAAAGTTAATTTTAATTCTACTGATTTAATTCCCTGCAATAATCTTAATTTATTTTCAACTTCGGCCGGTAAACTTTCGGCCACAGGGCAATTTGGCGAAGTTAAAGTCATAACTACTTTTAATTCACTTTCATCATTTAAATCCAATTCAAATATCAAACCCAGTTCCCAAACATCCACAGGAATTTCAGGATCGAAGCAGGTTTTAATCTCTTCGATAACCCGGTTCATTAGTTCGGTATTTTTTGTAATTATTATTGCTGCCATCTTTTATTTCGCTCTATAAGCCAGTGCGTCTAATTTCATTTGTTTTATCATACTCACTAATCCGTTTGCTCTTGTGGGTGATAAATGTTCTTTTAATCCTATCTTATTTATAAAATTTAATTCCGTCTTTAAAATATCTTCCGGTTTCTGTTCTGATAAAACTCGTATCATTAGAGCTGCCATCCCTTTTGTAATTATGGCATCGCTATCGGCGGTAAAAATAACTTTTCCATCTTTCAGTTCCGAATGCATCCACACTTTACTCTGACAACCTTTTATTAATCTATCTTCTGTTTTAAATTTTTCTTCGATCAAAGGTAACGATTTTCCTAACTCAATTAAATGTTCGTACTTTCCTTCCCAGTCGTCACCAAAAATTTCAAATTCTTCAATTATTTCATTTTCTGTTTCCGCAATACTCATAGCAACATCTTAATACTTTTTTTCAATGCGTCAATAAAAATATCAATTTCTCCAATGGTATTGTACATGGCAAATGAAGCCCGCACCGTACCCGGGATTTTATAATGATCCATTAAGGGCTGTGTGCAATGATGTCCGGTTCTTACAGCAATACCGTATTTATCCAATAAAGTTCCAACATCAAACGGATGCGCGCCTTTTACGTTGAACGAAATTACTGCCGCTTTGCCTAAATGATTCGCATAAATTTCAACTTCGGGTATATCGTTTAGTTTTTTGGTGGCGTATTCTAAAAGTTCCTGTTCATGCTTTGAAATATTTTCTATTCCAATTGCCTTCACATAATTTATTGCGGCAGCAAATGCAATTACACCTTCTATGTTCGGTGTGCCTGCTTCAAATCGCATGGGACCACTAACATATTCTGTTTTTTCGAAACTAACGGTCTTTATGGTGCCCCCACCCGCTTTTGTATTATGCAATTCGTTCATCCGATTTGTTTTGACCCATAAAACTCCAACACCGGTAGGACCATAAACTTTATGCGCACTAAAAACAAAAAAATCGGCATCCAGTTCTTTTACATTAACTTTTTGGTGGGGAACAGATTGCGCCCCATCAATTAAAACAGGAATATTATTTTGTTTAGCCAGCTTAATTATTTCTTTTACATCATTAATTACTCCGAGCGTATTAGAGATATGAGTTACCGCTATTAAAGAAGTTTTTTCAGTTATTAAATCTTTTAGTTTTTCTAATTGTAATGTTCCATCCTCATTAATAGGAATTACTTTTAGTTTTCCATTATTTTTTTCGCACCACAATTGCCACGGTAATATATTAGAGTGATGTTCCATTTCTGAAACAATAATTTCACCTCCTTGCTTAAATGGAAAACCGCTTGCTACAATATTTATTCCGTCGGTTGTTCCTGACGTAAAAACAATTTCGTTCTCATCGGCGCCGATAAATTCAGCAATAGTCTTTCTTGATTCTTCAAATAAAATGGTGGCTTCGCGGCTTAAAGTGTGAACACCACGGTGGATGTTAGCATTTTGCTCCGAATAATATTTTACAATAGAATTTATTACTTGTTTCGGTTTTTGAGTGGTGGCGCCGTTATCGAAATAAATCAAAGGCTTACCATTTACAGTTTTTGTAAGAATGGGAAAATCACTTCTTATATCGTTAATGTTATACACAAATTCTAGAGCGCTTTTTCGAATAAGGAAATTACTTTTTCTTTAAAACTTTCTACTTCTATTTTATCAAATAATTCCTGTGCAAAAGCTTGCAACAATAATTTTCTTGCATTCTCATCGCCAATACCACGCGCTTTTAAATAAAACAATGCATCCTCATCAATTTTACCCGTAGATGTTCCGTGCGAACATTTTACATCGTCGGCATAAATTTCTAATTGTGGTTTTGTATTTATCGTTGCATCATCACTCAATAAAATATTTTTACTGCTTTGATAAGCGTTTGTTTTTTGCGCGTCTTTTCTAACATAAATTTTTCCATTAAAAATACCGGTCGATTTATCTTTTGCAATTCCCTTATACAATTCGTTACTCTGGCAATTTGGTTTTTGATGGTCGACTAAAGTATGATTATCAAATAACTGAGTTCCGTTTGTTATAAACAATCCATTCAAATGCGTTTCGCACAAATCTTCCGCTAAAACCACATTTAAATTATTGCGGATTAGAGAACCTCCGAATGAAAATGTGTTGGTTTCGTAATTAGCATAACGTTTTACCGAAACCTGAGTGGTATTAACCTGAAAACAATTTTCGTCTTCGTTTTGTAAACGGTAAGATTTTATTTTTGCATTTTCTCCAATAAAAACTTCACTTAAATTATTTGAAAAATATTTTGCAGAATTTTTATCGGAAACAAAACTTTCAATGATGGTAGCTTCCGAATTTTTTTCGCAAACGATTAATTGGCGTGGATTCACCACCGAGTTTTCGCACGCCGAAGAAATATTTATAATATGGATTGGTGTTGTAAGAATAGATTTAATAAGAATAAATAAACCCGAACAACTAAAAGCAGTGTTCAAAGCGATAAAGGCATCCAAATTTACATCAGCATATTTGGTGATATGTTTTGAAATAATTGTTTTATCCGCCTCCGCCAAATTTGAAATAACAAGTTCAATTGATGCGTCTGATAATTCTTTTTTGTACTCGCCGTTTACAACAATAATGTTTACACACTCTTTTAATTTATGCGCATCAGCGTTTGAAACCGAATTTAATTTATTGGTAAGCGTTTTGAATTCTTTACGAAAAACCGATTCAATATTGCAGTATTTATAATCTTCGTTTTTATTATTGGGAATTCCTTTTTCTTCGACATAACGAATGGCATTTACAATTGCTTCATCAGGTATAAAAGAAATTTTACCCGAATGCTTTTGCAATTGGTCAATTAAATTTTGAGTCACCCAACTTTTATTTTCCACCGGCATTGTCATTGTCAAATTTTAACGGCTGGCGGTGAACTTGTTGAACCGTCGAATTGCTTTTTAATTTCGTCGTAACCTTTTGCTTCTAATTCTAAAGCCAGTTCTTTGCCGCCCGATTTTACAATTTTGCCATTATATAAAATATGAACAAAATCAGGAATTATATAATCCAGCAAACGTTGATAGTGAGTAATTAATATTGTGGCGTTTTCTTTCGACTTTAATTTATTTACTCCGCTAGCTACAATTTTCAAAGCATCAATATCCAAACCGCTATCGGTTTCATCTAAAATAGCCAGCTTTGGTTCTAACACCGCCATTTGAAAAATTTCATTACGTTTTTTTTCACCTCCGCTAAATCCTTCGTTCACACTTCTATTGGCCAATTTTCCATCTAGCTCAACAAGCTTTTGTTTTTCCTTTATTAAAGCTAAAAAATCCTTTGCGGGAATTTCTTCTTTGCCCCTATAAGTTCTGATTTCGTTTAAAGCGGTGCGTAAAAAATTAATATTACTTACGCCCGGAATTTCAACAGGATATTGAAAGGCCAAAAATATTCCTTCGCGCGCTCTTACTTCGGGAGAAAGTTCCAGTAAATTTTTTCCGTTAAAGATTACTTCACCTTCGGTAACTTCATAATCTTCTTTTCCGGCCAATACCGCCGATAATGTACTCTTACCCGAACCGTTAGGTCCCATGATTGCGTGAATTTCTCCGGCTTTAATTTCTAAGTTAATTCCGGTCAAAATTTCTTTTCCTTCAATCGATGCGTGCAAATTTTTTATTGATAACATATACTTTTCTTTTTTTACAACTAAGGCTTAGTGTTTCTTTGTGTTCTTAGTGTCTCAGTGGTTAATTTTTTATCCTACACTTCCCTCCAATGAAATCGCCAGTAACTTCTGTGCTTCAACCGCAAATTCCATTGGTAATTTATTTAATACTTCTTTGCAATATCCGTTTACAATTAAACCAATTGCTTTTTCATTATCAATTCCTCGTTGCTTACAATAAAATAGCTGATCTTCACCAATCTTGCTTGTTGTTGCTTCGTGTTCAACTACAGCACTCTTATCTTTTATTTCGATATACGGATAAGTATGCGCACCACATTTATCTCCCATCAACAAACTATCGCACTGCGAAAAATTTCTTGCATTACTTGCACCTTTTCTAATTTGTACCAAACCTCTATAACTATTATTGCTGAATCCAGCCGAAATTCCTTTCGAAATAATTGTTGAACGCGTATTTTTCCCAATATGAATCATTTTTGTTCCGGTATCTGCCTGCTGATAATTATTAGTGACTGCTACCGAATAAAATTCTCCAACCGAATTATTTCCTTTTAAAATTACTGAAGGATATTTCCAAGTTACCGCGGAACCGGTTTCAACCTGCGTCCAGCTAATTTTTGAATTATCTTCTAAACAAATACCGCGCTTGGTTACAAAATTATAAATGCCGCCCTTACCATCTTTATCACCCGGATACCAATTTTGTACCGTGCTATATTTTACCTCAGCATTTTTATGCGCAATAATTTCTACCACCGCTGCATGCAATTGATTTTCGTCGCGCTGCGGTGCGGTGCATCCTTCTAAATAACTTACGTACGAATCTTCTTCGGCAACAATTAATGTTCTTTCAAACTGACCCGTTCCACTCGCATTAATTCTAAAATAAGTTGAAAGTTCCATCGGACAACGAACGCCTTTAGGAATAAAACAAAAAGATCCATCACTAAAAACAGCAGCGTTCAATGCCGCATAAAAATTATCAGTATAAGGGACAACCATTCCCATATATTTTTTTATTAATTCGGGATGTTCCTGAACGGCTTCGCTGAACGAACAAAAAATTACGCCTTTCTCGGCGAGTGTTTCTTTAAAAGTTGTTTTTACAGAAACGCTGTCGAACACAACATCCACCGCAATGGTGCTTTGCACACCGCTTAAACGTTTTTGTTCTTCCAATGAAATTCCTAATTTTTCGAATGTTTTTAAAAGTTCGGGGTCCACTTCATCTAAACTTTTTAATTCGGGTTTTGCTTTTGGCGCCGAATAATAAATAATGTTTTTAAAATTTGGTTTGGTATAATTAACATGCGCCCAATGCGGTTCAGCTTCATTTAAATTGGTCCAGTGACGAAATGCTTTTAATCTGTATTCTAAAAGCCATTCGGGTTCGTTTTTCTTTTTCGAAATAAAACGCACAATATCTTCACTTAAACCTTTTGGTGCTTCATCAGTTTCAATATTGGTAACAAAGCCAAATTGATATTCGTTATTAATATGTTCTTGTAGTATTTCGTTTAACATTTTATAATCGGTATAATTTCTTTAATGTATCAGCGTCCTCATTATCTTTCGGTCGTTTTGATTTTTCTTTTTCAGCAATTAAATGATTTAAATGCAAAACATTTATTTCAACATTTTCAGATAGCTTATGTTTTTTAGATATTTTATAACACTCCTCAAAATCTTTCTGTTTAAAAGATTGCAAATCGGCCATTAAATCCAAATAAACACCGTTATCCAAAAGTATTTCTGCAAAACCGGCTATTAAGGGATAAGTTAAAAAAGCCTCACAACCTTCAATTTGTTTTTCTTTTAAAGCATTAACTAAATTTTGACGGTTTGGTTTTGATTCGTCTAACCACAAATCCAAATCAGCAGTTGCCCTGATAAAACCATGATGATTAACAGCAAAGCCACCCACCAAAATATATCTTACAGAATGTTTATTTAAAAGATCAAAGAACGAAATATAACTTTCTTCAAATAAATCCATTATTTTTATTTTACGATTAACAAAATTCCCTTTGGGGTTTTATTTTTTAATTCTTTACTTTTAAATTTCTGCGACATTTTCATTAATTCGAACATTTTTTTAACTCTTTGTTCCGGAGTTAATGAAAAATTTTCCCGAAGACGTCTTTCTTCTATCGAAGTCAAATCAGATTCTTTATGAAAAATAATTTTCATCTATTCTAAACTGAAAAACTTTCACCGCATCCGCAAGTTCTGTTTGCATTTGGATTAATGAATGTAAATCCTTTCCCGTTTATGCCGCCCGAATAATCTAATTCGGTTCCAACGAGGTACAAAAAACTTTTTCGGTCAACCACAATTTTTATGCCTTTATCTTCAAAAGTCTGATCGCCATCTTTCATCTCATGATCGAAAGTGAGATTGTACATTAGACCTGAGCAGCCGCCACCATCTACACCCACTCGTATAAATGTGTTAGCCGGACGATTCTCATTTTTTATTAATTGAATCGCGTGTTCTTTTGCGTTTTCTGAAACCGTTATCATTTTATAAGTATTTGATTATTAAATATTTAAAGCTTAATCTTAATTAGACCAATTCTAAATCATATACAAATATACCACATTTAGGGTATTTGTGCAAGAGCTATTTTCATAAAAAAACAGAAGGAAAAACCGGAAAATTTGGAGAATAAAAAATAAGATTTATATTTGTAACCGAATGGTTACGCATTTATTTTAATACAAAAATGAGAAGAGACGTTTTTCAGGCTATTTCAGATCCTACACGCCGTCAAATTATTAATCTGGTAACGCATCAATCGCTTAATTTAAATGCGGTGGCAGAAAATTTTAAGGTGAGTCGCCCCGCCATTTCGAAACATATAAAAATTTTAACTGAGTGCGGACTAATAATTATAAAGCAACAAGGAAGAGACCGTTATTGCGAAGCCCAACTCGAAAAATTAAATGAAGTTTCGGATTGGGTGGAGCAATACAAAAAGTTTTGGAACACAAAACTGGATGCGTTAGAAAACTATTTAGATAAATTACAAAAAAAATCGAAAACTAAAAAACTTAAAAAGAAAAAATCATGAAAACAATTTTCACAAAAGATCTTGCTAATAAAAAAATGTTTATTACAAGAGAATTTTCGGCGCCGCTTGAGCAAGTTTGGCAAGCATGGACCGACCCAAAAATATTAGAGCAATGGTTTGCGCCTAAACCCTGGAAAGCAAAAACAAAAACCATGAACTTTAAAGATGGAGGAACCTGGTTGTATTGTATGGAAGGTCCGGCCGGAGAAAAGCATTGGGGAATTGCCGCTTTCAAAAATATAATTTCGTTTAAAAGTTATGAGAGCTTAGATTCATTTTGTGATGAGAACGGAAAAATAAATCAGGAATTTCCGACCACGCAATGGAAAAATTCTTTTTCGGAAACGGCCAATGGAACTTTAGTAGAAATTGAAATGACATTTTCGAATTTAGAGGCATTACAAAAAATGCTTGAGATGGGCTTTGAAACCGGATTTACGATGGCGCACGGTAATTTGGATGAAATTTTTAATACAAAATAAAAATGCGATTATGAAAAAGACAAAAACATTTTACTGGATTACAACTATTTTATTTGTGGGAATGATGCTGTTCTCGTCGATACCCGATATTTTTTGTATTCCAGCCGCAGTTGATTTTATGACTAACCTGGGCTACCCGGTTTATTTACTTCCGTTTATAGGAGTGGCTAAATTGCTGGGAGTAATTGCCATTTTAATTCCGGGATTTCCAAAAATAAAAGAATGGGCCTACGCGGGCTTAATGTTTGATTTAATTGGCGCTATTTATTCTGTTGCTTCTGTAGGAGGAATTGCCAATGCAGTACCCATATTTTTATTTGTTGCACTGGGATTCGGTTCTTACTTTTTTTATCATAAAAAATTAAAAGAATCAATTTCTAATTAATATGAAAAACGAACCATTCATTATTGAGCGAATTTATAATGCGCCGATTGCAAAAGTTTGGAAAGCCATTTCGGATAAAAACGAAATGAAAAAATGGTATTTCGATTTGGTTGAGTTTAAAACAGAAGTTGGATTTGAATTTCAGTTTTACGGAGGAAAAGAACCTGACAAACCCTATTTACATCTTTGCAAAATAACGGAAGTTGTTCCCGGCAAAAAACTAAGCTATAGCTGGAGGTATAATGGTTATGAAGGAAATTCATTTGTAACATTTGAATTGTTTGAAGAAGGCGAAAAAACAAAATTAAAATTATCACACGCCGGTTTAGAAACTTTCCCAATAAACAATCCTGATTTTAAAAAAGAAAATTTTGTTGTCGGATGGACACATATTTTAGGAACTTCACTAAACGATTTTTTAGAAAAAAATAATTAAAAAAAGTCTCAGATAAAATTCAGAGACTTTAAAATTATTAATCTTCCTTTTTTGTTTTTCGTTTTAAAATGAGCGAAGATATAAATGCAACCGGAATCGTAACAGAAGTTGGTTCCAAAATTGTAATCGCGGCATTTAAGAATGGATTATGTTTATAAGAATCCCAAAAAGCTCTGCTTTTATCCATTTCCTCCGGCGAAGCTCCCGTTGCTTTTAATTTATCCATTTCCATAACAAAATATTTATCCATCATATCATGCATAAAATTAAAATAGACAATCTCCCACACAATTACATACATTAAGGCACCCACCAGTGTAATTAATAATCCAACCCTAAGAGCTTTTCCAAAACTTATAGTACCACTGTTATAATTTTCGCGATAGCTTCTTATTCCTACAAAAATAAAAATGGATGATAAAATAATGGTGGTCCATCCTAATACCAACGAATTTTTTAAATCGGCACTAATTAGTGGCGCTATTACAAACATCAAAACGGGGATTGCGCCGCATAGAACGCCAAAGGTTAATACAACTTTTTTCATAATTTTTAGTTTTTAAATTAATTTTTTTTTGATTTATTCAACAAAACTATATCAAGTATCTTCTTCAAATGTCATGCTTTAGTATGATTTTGAATATAACATCTTAATTATCATACCAAAGTTTTAAAATTATGGCAGTAAACCTAATTTTTTTGCTTCCTGCACCGCTTGCGTTCTCCGCTGCACATTTAATTTCTCAAATAATTTTGAAGAATGCGTTTTAATCGTATTGAGCGAAACAAATAATTTATCCGCCGTTTCCTGGTTACTTAAACCCTGCGCCATCAACATCAACACCTCATGTTCGCGTTTACTGATGTTTAACAGCTTTAAATTATTTTCGTTCAAAGTAAATTCGGCCGGATCCTGAACAATTACTTCTTTAACAACCACAACTTCTTTTTTCTTTACAAATTTTAATCCCGCCCAAATGCCGAGCACCGTAAATAATAAAGCAATTAATCCCCCGTAAATTTCAATTGAATGATCAATAACTATTAATTTATACTCAGCCAGTTTCAATCCTGCTACCAGTAAACCCAATACCGCACCGTATATCAAAATGTTTTTCTTCACACATCAAATTTATAAAATTCTTCAATCGCTTTTTATTTTATCTTCGTGCAATAATGCTAGCCATACAAAATACTTTAATATCGGAAGATTTGCTCCAAAAAAAATTTGTGTGCGACCTCAATGCCTGTAAAGGCGAGTGTTGTGTGGCAGGCGATAGCGGCGCGCCCCTCGATAAAGATGAACTTCCCATTATAGAAAGCGTTTTCGAAAAGGTAAAACCGTACATGACTAAAAAAGGAATTAAGTCGGTCGAAAAAAACGGTACTTGGGTAAAAGACAGCGACGGCGATTTCACTACAACATTAGTAAGCGACGGCGCCGAATGTGCCTTTGTTTTTTTTGATGAGAAAAAAATTGCAATGTGTGCTATTGAACAAGCGTTCAACGAGGGAAAAATAAAATGGAAAAAACCCATCTCCTGTCATTTATACCCGGTACGAATTACAAAACACAAAAGTTACGACGCTGTTAATTACAGTAAGTGGGATATTTGCAAACCCGCCTGCGAATGCGGTGCAAAATTAAATGTACCCGTTTTTCAATTCTTAAAAGAACCACTCATAAGAAAATATGGTAAAGAATGGTTTTCGGAATTATTGAAAGCTTATAAGTTGAGTAAAGTTTTATAACCAACACAGAGATACGGAGACCACAGTGTTCACTTAGACCTCTGTGCAAACTGTTTCTCTGTAACTCTGTGTTGAATTTTTTATGCAGAATGATTTTTACGTTTTCTGCTTCTACGAATTAATTTCACAATCAAATACCAAATCAATCCACTGATTAACCATAACGGCCATAATTGAAACACAATTATAATAAACCATAAAAATCCGGTGCCGCCATCTTTTAAAGCGCTTCCTAATTTTCCTCCGAAATTAAATCCAACCGGTTTATTAGAGTAATAACGTATTGTAAGTGTACAAAACGAAACCTGATTGCTTAAATATTTTAATCGCCCTTGGGTTGATTCAATTTCTTCTCTTATAACATTTAATTCTTTTTCAATTTTTAAAACATCTTCCATCGCTCCGGCTTTAGATAAAAGTTCGCGGTATTTGGTTTCTAATTCTTTTTTTGTTTTCAATCGCGCCTCCACATCAATAAATTGCTCGGTCACATCTTCAATGTCAATTCGCTTCGAATCAATTTCTTCGGCACCTTTTGCAATCAACTCAATTAATTTATCAAAATTTTCGGCGGGAATTCTAACTACCAATTCTTCAGAGGGATTTTCGCGGTAATCAAAAGCATTTTCTTTGGCGATATAACCTTTTAAAGAACTCAAAGCCGCTTTTATATTAGTACGCGTTTCAACAATATTTTTTGTTTGAAAAGAAATTTCGCCCGTCCTAATTAATTTGCGTTCAATATTACTTGCAGCCGGTTCGGCATTTCCTTTCCCACCGGTTTCACCGTCCTTTTCTTGTTTGGCGCCCAATGGCGGTGGTGGCGGGGCCGGAAAATTAATTCCGCTATTCTTAAAATCCATTGCCTCCGACTTTTTCTCCATTCCACTACAGGAAAAAAGAATAAAAGCGATTCCGGTAAATAAAACAAGTTTGTGAGTTTTCATAAATGGCGTTTTTAATTATAAATAAATTTAGTGTTTTATATTGAGATGCAATACATAAATTTTTTCCATAAATTGATTTAAACTTCCGCGAAACTCCGCGCCCTAATCTGCGTGCCTCAGCGAGAAACCATGGGGTGCACGTTTCTCGCAGATTTACGCGGATTTAAAAAACGCAGAGTTTCGCAGATGCATTATGAAAATGCTAAATCCATACAAAAAAATAAATTTCAAAAAAAAACACCAAAAAAAACCGCCAACTGCCTACTGCGACTGCCTACTGAATTTACTAATTTCTATTTCCCCCAATTCAACATTCATCATTCACCATTCAAAATTTCCTAGTCTCTCTTCTGTACTTAAAAAAAATAATCTGTAATCAAAACTCTTTTCCAAAAAAAAATCATAAATTTTTCATTTTTTATAAAATCCTTTATTAGCAAGGGTTCCAGAGGTTTTAAACAAAAAATTGTGGATTTCGTCGTTGTTAAAAAGTAAGTCGTGATGTTAATTTGTTTGTTGCCCGATTAAAATATTTTTTCGTGTTATTTGCATATAAGATCGACGAAAATAAAAATATTTTGAAACCCCGTATATAAGTTAACTATGACCGAACCCCTACTCGCCGAAAACAAAGACCGTTTTGTTCTATTCCCCATCAAACACAAAGACATCTGGGAAATGTATAAAAAAGCAGAAGCCAGTTTCTGGACTGCCGAAGAAATTGACCTTGCCTCCGATCAAACCGACTGGGTTAACAAACTAAATGATAATGAACGTCATTTTATTAAACACGTACTTGCTTTTTTCGCGGCGAGCGATGGCATTGTAAACGAAAATTTGGCGGTAAACTTTTTAAATGAAGTGCAATCGCCTGAGGCTCGTTGCTTTTACGGTTTTCAAATTATGATGGAGAACATCCATTCCGAAACTTACTCTTTATTAATTGATACCTATATAAAGGACCCGATTGAACGGGATAAATTATTACACGCTATAGATACAGTGCCTTGCGTAGGCAAAAAAGCCGTTTGGGCTTTAAAGTGGATTAGTAACGGAAGTTTTGCCGAGCGCTTAATTGCCTTTGCAGCCGTTGAAGGAATTTTCTTCTCGGGTTCGTTTTGCTCTATTTTTTGGCTTAAGAAACGCGGCTTAATGCCCGGACTAAGTTTCAGCAATGAACTTATTAGTCGCGACGAAGGTTTGCATTGTGATTTTGCGTGTATGCTGTATACCCAACATATTAAAAACAAATTGCCCGTTGAAAAAGTAACCGACATAATTGTAAATGCCGTTACTATCGAAAAAGAAT
>JAHEYG010000073.1 GCA_023251725.1 Sphingobacteriaceae bacterium
TTTTTCGAGATCTTCTTTTTTTATCTCATCAAAAGTATTTAAAAAACAATCCCAACCTTTGTTCCAAATTTCAATTAATTGAAGGCGTGAAGTAATATTGTTTTCGAATTCTGAATCGCGATCTCTCCATTCTTTTTCGCCATCCGTTGTAAAAAAATCCGTCCAGCGCGAAATCATATTACCGCTTAAATGTTTTACAACAGTAGCAATACTATTACTTTCTTCGTTAAACTGAAGGAATAATTTTTCATCCGGTATCTGAAGGATTGCTTTTTCGGCGAGGTCTTTATAAAACAGAAACTGCCGTTTCATACTTTCTAAATAATTCCCACTCATACAAACAATTTATTTATACTTATCAATTAAATATATTAAACTTCCTATTGCTGCAGCACCCAATTCCAATTCGCGCTTATTAACTTTATCAAATGTATCATCGGCAGTATGATGAATATCGAAATACCGTTGTCCATCGGGGCGGTAACCAATGCAAGGCACACCAAATTTCTCTAACGGTCCGATATCCGCTCCACCACCATCTTTATCAATATTCTCAATGAAATAAGGACTAAACAAGGGTTTCCACTTTAAAGCTAATTTATACAAACCGGTTAAGGTATCAATATTAAACCCGCGGGGCGTAAAACCTCCTGCATCAGTTTCAATGGCCGCAATATGTTTCCATTTTTTTTCTTCGGTTTCTTTCGCGTAAGCTTTTGCGCCTCCCAAACCATTTTCTTCATTCATAAAAGCTATAGCTCTTACCGAATGCTTCGGTTTAATTCCTGTTTTTTTAAATAAACCTAAAACGTCAATACTTTGAACCACACCTGCACCATCGTCATGTGCACCCTGACCGTTATCCCAGCTATCTAAATGTCCGCCTGTAATAATATATTCGTTGGGTTTTTCAGTTCCTTTAACTTCTCCGATAACATTGTAAGATAAAACTTCGGGAAGAGATTGACAATAGCATTTTAATGTTAGAGTTAAACTTTCATCTTTCTTTAACGCCTCAGATAAAACATCAGCGGCAGTAAAGCTTAAAGCGAACGAAGGTATTTTTAGTTTACTAACGGTCGAGTCGTACCCCATAGCGCCGGTATGTGGCGAATCATTTTTGGCTGAACTCATACTTCTAACTACAGTAGCAAGAGCGCCATATTTAGCGGCTTTAGAAGCTCCGGAATAACGGTACTTTACAGTTTCGCCATAGGACTGGCCGGTACTAATATTTTTTTCGTTGAAGAACACATTGTAAAAAACAATTTTTCCTTTAATATTATTTTCTCCCAATTTTTCTAATTCATCAAAACTTTTTACTTCAATTATTTTTGAAGTTAATCCTATTGAAGGTGTAGCAACAGATCCGCCTAAGGCAATAATATTTAAATCTTGTGATGATTTTATTTGAGAAGATTTTAAAACGCAGGTTTCTTTTGCACCGCGCACCCAATGAGTAACCATACAGGGTTGCAAATAAACTGTATCCGCGCCCGCATCGTACATTGCTTTTTTTGCCCAATAAACTGCTTTTTCGGCTTGCGGCGAACCGCTTAAACGACCTCCAATTGTTGTGCAGAGTTGTTCTAGGTTTTTGTAACATTTACTTTCGGTAAGATAAAAATCGTAAATTTTTCTTAGTGTTAATGAATCGGTATTTTGTGAATCAACTTTTGAGAAAACAAAAAGTGAGAGAATAAAAATGAATTTTTTCATAAAGGTATATGCTTATTTAAATACAATATCGGTTATTAATTTATATCCGCAAAAGCGATTAATGTTATCTATTATTTGTTGTTTACTAAACGATAATTCCTGTTTTAAAGCGGCCGATTTTAGAGTTAAAAATAATGCAGTATCATTAAAAGAAATATCGGTTGTATTATTAGCCACGTGCTCACCAACAATTTCCTTCCAACTGTTTTTTACACTAAACCTGCTAATTTTCACGTCCAGTTTTTCTTGTTTTAAAAACTGAGTAATGGCATCTCCCACTTTTATTAAATTACTTTTTCTCATTAATTACATAATTTTACAGAACCATTCTCTACTAAAAATATTTTTTTATCGATGGTGCTGAACGAAAATAAATCTCTTATACGCTCGGGATGCGTATCGGTAATAAAAACCTGTCCGAAATTATCGCTGCTCACCAGTTCAATTAATTTTTTAAAACGATTTTCATCCAGCTTATCGTACACATCATCTAAAAGCAATAATGGTTTGGTGTTTTTTTTACTTTTAATAAATTCGAACTGTGCTAATTTTAAAGCGAGTAAATACGATTTTTGCTGTCCTTGTGAAGCGAATTTTTTTAAACTGAATCCGTTTATTATAAATTCCATGTCGTCTTTGTGCGGACCAACAGTAGTGTATTGTACAATTCTATCCCGCTCAAGCGAAGTTAATACTGCAGTTTTATAATCGCGTTCTCCAATAGAAGATTCATAGTTTAAGTTTACTTCTTCTTCGCTTTCGCTGATATTTGAATAATGTTTATTGAAGAGTGGAATAAATTCCTTCAAAAAATCATTTCGGGTTTGTAATATACTTTTTCCATGTAAAATTAATTGTTCATCCCAAATTTCCAATGTTATTGAATCAAAGGATCTGGATTCGTGAAATTGTTTCAATAAAGCATTGCGTTGTTTTAAAACCTGATTGTAAGCAATTAATTTTTCGAGGTACACTTTATCGTATTGCGAAATTATTCCGTCAATAAATCTTCTTCTTCCATCACTTGAACCGTTTATTAGTTCGCTGTCGCCCGGCGAAATCATCACCAATGGAAACAACCCGATGTGTTCCGATAATCGATCGTATTCTTTTTTATTTCGTTTAAACACTTTTTTTTGATTGCGTTTTTGTCCGCAATACACTTCGCTTTGCTCACCATTTTTATTATAAATTCCCTGAACCACAAAAAAACCTTCGTTGTGTTTAATGTTCTGACTATCTATTGAATTAAAAAAACTTTTACAAAACGATAAATAATGGAGGGCATCTAAAATATTGGTTTTACCGTAACCGTTATTCCCAACAAAACAATTGATTTTTTCACTAAACTCCAGTGAAATATCAGAGTAGTTTTTAAAATTTATAAGTGATAATTGTTTTAAATGCATGGCAGAAAAGGTAAATTTAAGCCATTTTTGGCTCTATTTTAAGCCCTTAAAATAAATTTCGAAATTTGAAATAAAAAATCTATTTTTGCACCTTAAAATTATAGCACAAAATGTCTGATATTAAAGAAGAAGCGAATCTGGAGAATGTTGAAACTAATGAAAGCGAAGTAGTTGAAGAAACTGCTGAAGAGTCGGCCCCTAAAAAGTTAGACCCTACGCTTGAAGGCATTCAGTATTTTTACGAAAGCAATAAGAAAATAATTAATTATTGGGGCGGCGGTTTAGCTCTTGTTATTGGTTTGTTTTGCACCTATACGTTTTATTGGCTTCCGGGTAAAGAAAAGGAAGCTTCGAATGAAGTTTTTTGGGCACAGATGTATTTTGAGAAAGACAGTTTTAATGTTGCATTGAAAGGTGGAAAATTAATTCGTACAGCGGATGGTGATAAACCAATGATGGGATTTGAACAGGTGGCGGATGAATACGGTATAACAAAAACCGGAAGTCTTGCTCACTATTGCGCTGGTATTTGTCATTTACGTTTAGGGCAATTTGATTTGGCTATTGAGCAATTGCAAAAATACGATGGAAGTGATGAAATGATTTTACCAATATCTATTGGTGCCATTGGAGATGCTAATATGGAATTAAATAAAATTGATGAAGCCATTAAATATTATTTGAAAGCTGCCGAAAAACGCAATAACAACTTTACCACTCCTATTTATTTGAAAAAAGCGGGATTTGCTTATGAGTTAAAAAATAATTTTACGGAGGCTTTAAATATTTATGAACGAATTAAAAAAGAATTTAGTAAGAGCACTGAGGCTCGCGATATCGACAAAAGCATTGCTAAAGTTAAAACATTAGGGAATTTGTAATTCAAAAAAAAATTAATTACAATTTTTATTAAAATATCCCGATTGTTATCGGGATATTTTTTTTAAAAACAAAACATATGTCAAGCGCTCATAAAAACTTATCTGCTGTTGAAGGAAGCAGAGTGATGAATGCCTCTAAATATAAATTCGGAATTGTATGTTCGGAGTGGAATAGCGAAATTACAAAAGCACTTTGTAAAGGCGCTATCGATACATTATTGAAGAATGGAGTGAAAGCCGAAAATATTATTGAGAAAAAAGTGCCGGGCACTTATGAATTAATATTGGGTGCGCAATACATTGCTGAAAAAGCAAAAGCGGATGCAATTATTTGTTTAGGATGTGTTATTGAGGGTGAAACAAAACATTTCGATTTTATTTGTGAAGCAGTTGCCAATGGGATAATTAATTTAAATATTAAATATAACAAGCCTTTTGTGTTTGGCGTTTTAACCACAAGCAATCAGCAGCAGGCGATTGAAAGGTCGGGAGGAAAGCACGGTAACAAAGGCGATGAAGCGGCGGTTACAGCCATTAAAATGCTTGTGCTGAGAGATTCCTTCGGCCACTAATTTTCACAAATTAACACCAATCTGTGTAGATAAACCATTCGTGAACATTAGTGAAATTCGCGGCGAACTTTTCAACAGTTATTAAAACACCTCATTAACCCTCAATTTTTTAATAAATTTGCGCCTTAATTTATTGTGAAATGCTAAAAGCCGATGTACTGCTGGGACTTCAATGGGGAGATGAAGGAAAAGGAAAAATTGTTGATGTTTTAACTCCCAAATATGATTTTATTGCGCGATTTCAAGGTGGACCGAATGCCGGCCACACGCTTGAATTTAACGGTATAAAACATGTTTTACATACAATTCCCAGCGGAATTTTTCATCCTACTGCATTAAACATTGTTGGTAACGGGGTGGTGATTGATCCGGTAATTTTTAAAAAAGAAGTGGATGCTTTAACAAAAATGGGTGTTGATGTAAAATCAAAATTATTAATTTCGAAACGGGCGCATTTAATTTTACCGACCCATCGTTTATTGGATGCGGCCAGCGAAACTTCAAAAGGAAAAAATAAAATTGGTTCTACTTTAAAAGGAATTGGTCCAACTTACATGGATAAAACCGGACGTAACGGTTTGCGGATTGGCGACATTGAAGGGAATGATTTTAAAGAAAAATACAATGTTCTTGTAGAAAAACACAAACATTTATTGGCGCATCATAAGTTCGAATATAATTTAGCTGAATTGGAACCAGCCTGGTTCGAAGGAATTGAAGCGCTTAAACAATTGCAGTTTATTGATACCGAACATTATTTGAACAATGCAATGAGTTCCGGAAAAAGAATTTTGGCGGAAGGCGCACAAGGTTCTTTGTTAGATATTGATTTTGGTTCATATCCTTTTGTGACATCTTCCAACACGGTTTGTTCGGGCGCGTGTAGCGGTTTAGGAATTGCGCCGAACAGAATCGGAAATGTAATTGGAATTTTTAAAGCGTATTGCACAAGAGTGGGAAGCGGACCTTTTCCCACCGAATTAGAGGATGAAGTTGGTGAAAAAATCCGTCAGATAGGAAGAGAGTTTGGTTCCACCACAGGCCGGCCACGCCGCACCGGATGGTTGGATATTCCTGCTTTAAAATATGCCATCATGATTAATGGTGTAACTGAATTGATGATGATGAAAGCCGATATACTTTCGGATTTTGATGTGATTAAAGTTTGCACCCATTATAATTACAAAGGTAAAAAAATAGATTATTTGCCTTACGATATTGATCCTAAATTTTTGTCGCCGGTTTATGAAGACTTAAAAGGATGGGGATGTGACTTAACTAAATTCACGAAGAAAGAAGAAATGCCAAAAGAATTGGTAGCATACGTAAAATATATTGAAGCAGCTGTTAAAACACCAATGACGATTGTTTCCATCGGACCAGACAGAAAGCAAACCATTATGCTTTAAAATAAAATGATTTCTTCTGTTTTTAATTCTCTGGTTTTTAAAAATAGAAGTTTAATTCTCATTTCACTTTTCATTTTAAATTTTGTGTTAAAAATTTTATTTCTGTCAACGCAAGATATTTGTATTGATGAGCCCTACAGTATTTTTCATTCTCAATTTGGAGTAGAGGATATAATTCGATTTTTAAAACCTACCAATAATCCGCCCCTGTTTGAAATAATTTTACATTATTGGATTAAGGTATTTGGTATTTCGGCTTTTTCGGTAAGATTTTTACCACTTTTGTTTGGATCGTTAGCAGTTATTTTTATTTTTAGGATTTCAGAAAAATTATTTTCCTATCAGGTAGGCATTGCTTCGTCGCTGCTTTATACTTTTTCTACTATTAGTATTTATTATTCGCACGATTGCCGGGTGTATACTTTGTTTTTATTGCTCACTACAATTTCTGTTTATTTTTTTATTAAACTTTTTGAAGGGAGCTCCTCATTTTGGGATAAGTTGTTTTTTTGTGCGTGTAACCTTCTAATTATTTATGCGCATTATTTTGGATTTATAGTTTGGTTTATTGAGGTTACCTATGTTTTAATTTACGGGAGAAAATATTTTATGCGATTTGCTGTTTTGTTGGGAATAAGTATAGTATTTTATCTGCCTCAGATTTTGATTTTTTTAGAACGCTTTAAACAGTCATCTTCAGAAGGCACCTGGATAAAAGAATTGGTAACTATTGAAAATTTATACAATCGTTTATGGAGTTTTTGTAACATGCCGGTGGTTGTGGTACTTTGTTTAGCAATATTAGTTGCCGCAGGTGTAAAAAAAGCATCTTCAAAACTTCTTAAAAAAGAAAACTCGGAGGATGGCTCAAATACTAATAAAAAAATAAATTTAATTGGCATTTGGTTTTTTGTGCCTTATGTTTTAATGTTTGTTATTTCTTTTAAAGTGCCAATTTATTTAGAAAGATATTTAATTTTTATTGCCCCGGCGTTTTACATATTAGTTTGTTCATTGGTAAATTATTTATTCGACAATAAGAATTTAAGAAACGTTGCTTTTTTTGTTTTGATTTTAAGTTTCGCGATTACGCTTCAACTCAATCCGGATAAGAAAAGAGAATCTTCAAAAGTAATTGATTATGTTAAGCAAAATAAAGATTCAGAAACACTGGTTATTATTTGCGCACACGATTTTATAAATAACTTTGCTTTTTATTATGATAAAAAAATATTTCAAAATGTTATTCCCGGAATAGAATATGAAACACTGAATAAATCATTAAATTCCGAAAATGTATTTCCTGTTAGAACTATTAACGAAATCAATTCTGATATTTTAAAAAAATTCAGGAAAATTATTTATTTAGATGCTGCCGCCGATTTTTCAAATCCCGGAAACGGAATTTTACAAGCTTTAGAAAATAATTATAAGCTAAACACAAAAAAGCATTTCAACACCATTTTTGATGTTTACATTTTTGTTAGTTAAATTGTACTTCGTAAACCCGTTCGTTGTATTGCGCCTGAATTTTAAGCTGACCGTTAGAAGTCAGTTTTAAAATTTTCCAATTTAATCCGGTCAGAAAAATATTTTTTGCTCCAAAACCGGCATTCTTTGGAATAAAGCCAATTTCAATTTCCATTTTATTGGCTGTGAATTTAAATAGTCCGCTGCCATAATTCGTACTAATGGTATCGGCCCCACTATCGTAAGTATAGGGCAACAGAAAAACATCAGGCAATGAAGTGCCATAATAGTTGTAAGGAAAGTTTTTATACATATCGGTAATAATTTGCATCTGATCAATCCCGCTCATAGTGTAAGAAGTAATTTTCCCCCCTTTAAACACTTTTTTGGGCTCATCAAACCAAAGTTCATTTTCGGGATATTTTTTGCAGCCCAAAAATAACATCACAAAAAATAAAATCAGAATATTTTTTATTTTAAACATTTTAAATGTGCTTTTAAATTAATTAAAAAACATGATACAATAATCTTCCCACTAAAAAATAAATGGAAATACCAATAATATCATTTAATGTGGTAACAAACGGTCCGGTGGCAAGGGCAGGATTAATTTTAAAACGGTTCATGGTTAAGGGAACAAAAGTTCCTAAAAACGAAGCAGATAAAACTACAACAAATAAAGAAATACTCACAGTTGCGGCCAGTTTCCAGCTTTCAATCATAAAAGCGTAACCCCAAATTAAAGTCGAACAAATTAATCCGTTAATAACGCCAACACCTAATTCCTTAAAAAGTTTACCGGCAATTTTATCTCCCAATAAAGTATTGTTTGCCAAACCCTGAACAATTATCGCTGAGGATTGCACACCCACATTTCCTCCTGTGGCACCAATTAGTGGAATAAAAAACGCCATTTCGGGATGAATTTGTATGTGACTTTCGTAAGAACCAATTATGCGCGAACCAATAATTCCCCCGCACATTCCTACCAGTAACCACGGAATGCGTGCTCTCGATAAACGCCACAGCCTGTCATTACTATCCACGTCATCACTAATTCCGCTCATTCGTTGAATATCTTTTTCGGCTCCTTCACGAATCACATCTACTACGTCGTCAATTGTAATTCTTCCTACTAAACGGCCGAGCTGATCAACAACGGGTAACACCACTAAATCGTATTTCTGCATTATTTCTGCAACATCTTCGCTGGTGGTAGAAGTTTTTACAAACTGCACATCTTTATTATAAATTTCCTGGAGCCTGGCAATCGGATGAGAAATAATTAATTTTTTAAGCGACAACATACCAATTAATTTATGATTTTCATCCACCACATAAACTGCATACATTACATGAACATTATCGGTTTGTTTTCTAATTTCATCAATACATGTACTAACGGTGTCGTGCAGGTACACGCTCACTAATTCTTTAGCCATTAACGAGCCTGCCGTTCCTTCTTCGAAACTTAATAAATCGGCGATGTCGCTCGCCTGATCAACGTCTTCTATTTGCGAAAGAACTTCATCTTGTATGTTTTCGGGTAATTCATTAATAACATCGGCAGCATCATCACTCTGCATGTTATCAATTTGTTCGGCAATTTCTTTGGTAGAAAACGTACTTAATAATTCTTCGCGTTTATCGTCTTCCAATTCAAGAATAACATCCGCCGCCACTTGTTCATCCAGTAATTCGTACAGATAATGGGCTTCGGTAACATCCAATTGGTTAAATACAATTGCAATATCGGCCGCATATAATTCAAGCAGCCTTGTTTTTAAAAGAGCATTGTTTTTATTGGCAATAGCCTCTTTTAATTCATCAACATAAGATGTGGTTAATTCAAATTGCATAACGTTTAAGCCATGCAAAAATAGGGAATTAATTAGAAAATAAATTCTTTAAATAAAATCCCTTAAAATTATCAGATTATCTTTTATAAGATTTTTTTTTCGGCAACTTTTTGAAAGCCGGTTTTCTTGAAATAACTCTGGTTACACCTAATTTTTTAGCCGTAATTTTATTAGATACTATTTTTTTGGGAGTCGTTTTCTTAGATGCCGCTTTTTTTACAGGAACAGTTTCTACAATTGCTTTTGTTTTTAGTTTTTTAACTTCGGTTTTTTTAACTTTCGGTTCTTTTTTCTTTCCCTTTCCCGTAAGTTTATCCAGTTTGGCTTGAGCGTTTGAAATTACCTGCTCATAAGCATCCATCCCGCCAATTAATTCAATAACATCCGCAAATTTTAATTTTGTAGGATCTACTGTTTTTGGAATCCTGAAAAAATCTTTTCCCAAGGCTATGCAAGGTCCCCAGCGGCCATGCAACACTTTCAAATTCTCATTTTCGGGATAAGTTTTAATTATTTTATCGAAATCTTTTTTGCGTTTTGCTTCAATTAATTCTATACAACGAGGTGCTGCAACTGTATAAGGGTCTTCTTCTTTTCCTAACGATGTAAAAACATTGTTGTGAATTATGTACGGACCAAATCTTCCAATCCCCACTTTCATTTCTTTTCCTTCATAATCTCCAACAATACGAGGCATTTTAAATAACAAAAGCGCTTGCTCTAAAGTGATGGTTTCCATTCGCTGGTCTTTTCGCAAACTCGCAAATTTTGGTTTTTCGCCGCCTTCAACAGTTTCACCAATTTGACATAATGGACCAAAACGACCGATACGGACCATTACATTTTTTTTAGAAACCGGATCAACGCCTAATATTCTTTCGCCGCTTGATCTTTCGCTATGTTCAGTTGTTTTTTCTACAGTTTTATGAAAAGGTTTGTAAAACTCTTTCAGCATTTTTGTCCAGTTCAATTTTCCTTCGGCAATTTCATCAAACTCTTCTTCTACTTTTGCAGTGAAGTGAAAATCTAAAATATCCGGAAAATGTTGTAATAAAAAATCATTTACAACCATCCCAATATCGGTAGGAAATAATTTTGATTTTTCGGCGCCGGTATTTTCAGTTTTAATTTCTTTGGCGATATTATTTTTAACTAAAGTAAGATTTACATAATTACGAGGCGTTCCTTCGCGATCGGTTTTTTCAACGTAACCGCGTTTTTGCACTGTAGAAATTGTTGGAGCGTAAGTCGACGGCCGGCCAATTCCTAATTCTTCTAATTTTTTTACAAGACTCGCCTCTGTATATCTTGGCGGATGATGGGTGAAACGCTGTGTCGCTGTAATTTCTTTGCTTTCTAAAATATCACCCACTTTCATTGGAGGAAGCATCGAGCTGTCGTCTACACTTTTTTCTTCATCCTCCTCCTCATCATCATCCGTTCCTTCTAAATATACTTTTAAGAAACCATCAAATTTTAAAACTTCGCCTTGAGCTACAAAAATTTCGGAAGTGCCCGAAACATTTATTTTAGCTGTGGTTTTTTCTAATTCGGCATCACTCATTTGCGAAGCAATAGTGCGTTTCCAAATTAAATCGTACAAACGCTGCTCATTACGTTCTCCTTCCACCGACGAATTTTGAATATAAGTAGGACGAATTGCTTCGTGAGCTTCTTGCGCGCCTTTACTTTTTGTTTTAAATTGTCGTGGCGAAAAATATTTTGCACCGTAATCGCTATTGATTGCTTTCTTAGCTTGGTCCATTGCGGTTTCCGAAAGGTTAACACTATCGGTACGCATGTAAGTAATTTTTCCTGCTTCGTATAAGCGCTGTGCCATCATCATGGTTTGCGCAACCGAAAATCCTAATTTACGTGAAGCTTCCTGTTGTAAAGTTGATGTTGTAAATGGTGCAGCCGGAGAACGTTTTGCAGGTTTCGTTTCTAAACTTCCAATTTTGTAAGAAGCTTTTTTGCATTTTTCTAAAAACGATTGTGCTTCTGCTTCTGTTTTAAAACGTTTATCTAATTCCGATTTTAATATTGCTTTCCCAACATTAAATAAGGCCACAACTTTAAAAGCAGAAGTAGATTTAAATTCCTGAATTTCTCTTTCTCTCTCAACAATTAATCTTACCGCCACACTTTGCACGCGGCCGGCCGATAAACTCGGACGAATTTTACGCCATAATATAGGAGAGAGTTCAAAGCCAACTAATCTGTCTAATACTCTTCGCGCTTGTTGCGCATTCACTAAATTAATATCAATACTGCGCGGATTTTTAATTGCTTTTTCTATAGCAGGTTTTGTAATTTCATGAAAAACAATGCGTTTTGTTTTTTTCGGATTCAATTCTAATGCTTCCGATAAATGCCACGAAATGGCTTCTCCTTCACGGTCCTCATCGGATGCTAACCAAACCATCTCGGCACCTTTGCTTAATTTTTTTAATTCGGCAATTACTTTTTCTTTATCCGGCGAATTCTCGTAAGTAGGCGTAAAATTATTTTCAATATCAACGCCGTGGCCTTTCTTTACAAGGTCGCGAATATGTCCAAAGCTAGATCTTACCGTAAAATCTTTCCCTAAAAATCCTTCAATTGTTTTGGCTTTGGCCGGTGACTCAACAATAACTAAGTTCTTACTCATTTCGTTTTTAGAGGTTTTAATTTGAAATTAAAATTTCAGTTTTTAATAACTAAAATTCTGAATTTCAATATAATTAGTAACGCTTTTAAGTATCAAAAAATTTAATAATCTGAACAAAATAAAAAACTCTTGACTTCTTTTTTAAACTTTAAACTTTTCTTAAAAGTGTGCAAAGGAAAAAAAATAAATCCAAATAAACCAAAATCAATTTTTAACCGCGTTTTTTTCGTTAAAAAAAATTAATATGTCAAAATGACATATTAAAGTTGTAACTTTGTGGTCTTTAGTATAGATAATGGAATTTGGAAACAAAATAATTGATGAAAGTGTGCAAGGCTCGGCAATTGCAAAAGAGGGAAATATTGAGGGAAAGAAATTGTTTTTAGAAAGCTATGGTTGCCAAATGAATTTTGCCGATAGCGAGGTGGTTGCATCCATACTAATTAACAAAGGTTTTACAACTACTCAAAACTTTTTGGAGGCTGACATCATTTTTGTGAATACTTGTGCGATTCGCGAAAATGCTGAATCTAAAATCCGCCAGCGTTTACAGGATTATAAAAAAGTAAAGAAAAAAAATCCGAAAGCATTAATTGGTGTGCTTGGTTGTATGGCCGAACGTTTAAAATCGGAACTTTTAGAGCAGGAAAAATTAGTGGATATAGTTGTTGGTCCGGATGCCTATCGCGATTTACCCAACTTAATTGAAATTGCTGAGGGCGGACAAAAAGCAGTAAATGTTATTTTAAGTAAGGAAGAAACTTATGCAGATATTAGTCCGGTTCGTTTAGATCATAATGGCGTGAGCGCATTTATAAGTATTATGCGCGGATGCGATAACATGTGTAGTTTTTGTGTGGTGCCTTTTACCCGTGGGCGGGAAAGAAGTCGTGACCCAGAAAGTATTATTAAAGAAGCCAAAGAAGCATTTGATGCAGGCTACAGAGAAGTAACTTTGTTGGGACAGAATGTAGACTCGTTTATTTGGAGTGGTGGCGGATTAAAAAAAGATATTTTAACTGACGAGCAAAAAGCCAACGCAATAAATTTTGCGCAGCTGCTGGAAATGGTGGCGAAAATAAATCCGGATTTGCGGGTGCGGTTTTCAACATCACATCCTAAAGATATGTGCGATGATGTTTTACATACGATGGCAAAATATGAAAACATTTGTAAATACATTCATTTGCCGGTTCAGAGCGGTTGCAGCGAGGTTTTAGAAAAAATGAATCGCGGTTATTCGCGCGAGTGGTATTTAGATAGAGTGGCGGCGATTAGAAGAATAATGCCGGATGCAGCAATTTCATCGGATATTATAACAGGATTTTGTGGTGAATCAGAAGAGCAGCATCAGCAAACTTTAAGTTTAATGGAAGAGGTGCAATATGAATTTGCCTATATGTTTGCTTATAGTGAGCGGCCAAAAACTTTGGCTGAACGAAAATTTACCGATGATGTATCGGCCGAAATAAAACAAAAGCGATTGGCCGAAATTGTAAATATGCAGAGGAAGCACAGCGAAATAAGAACTAAACAAAATGTCGGAAAAATTCATAAAGTTTTAATTGAAAGCATTTCAAAAAAATCGAAAGATATGTTTTCGGGAAGAAATTCACAAAATATCACCGTGGTTTTCCCAAAAGAAAAGTATAAAAAAGGCGATTATGTTAATGTGTTTGCTTCTTCGTGCACAAGCAGTACTTTGATTGGAGAAGTTGTGTAGTAAGATACAAGTATTAAGATAAAAGATTAAAGAAGAGATCACATGGCTCACAATTTTAAAGAATTGAAAATATGGCAAAGAGGAATGGATGTTGTAGATATGAGTTACGATTTTGTTCCTGAATTACCTAATGAGGAAAAATTTAATTTAAAATCGCAAATTGTTAGTTGCGCTTGTTCTATTCCTGTAAATATTGCCGAAGGTTGTGGAAAAAGAACCAAAAAGCATTTTTCTGAATTTGTGACAACATCTTTAGGTTCTTGTTTTGAATTAGAAACTCATCTTTTGATTTGCGAAAGAAGAAAATTTGGAAATGAAAAATTAAGAAACAAAATGTTAGTTGAAGTAGGAGAACTGAAAAACATGATTTTTAGTTTTAGAGAAACTTTAGAATAAATCTTTAATCTTTCTACTTTAATCTTTAATCTAAAAAAATAAAATGGATATTCAAGATATAAAACAGCGTTTCGGAATAATCGGCTCCAATCCATTATTGGAGAGAGCTATTGATATTGCCCGACAAGTAGCACCAACCGATTTAAATGTTTTAATTAATGGCGAAAGCGGTACCGGTAAAGAAGTTTTTCCTCAAATTATTCATCAAAATTCTTCGCGTAAGCATGGTCCGTACATAGCTGTTAATTGCGGCGCGATACCTGAAGGTACAATTGACAGCGAATTATTCGGTCACGAAAAAGGTTCGTTTACAGGTGCCATTGAAACGCGTAAAGGATATTTTGAAGTAGCCAATGGCGGAACCATTTTTTTAGACGAAGTAGGAGAATTGCCATTGGCAACACAGGCGCGTTTGTTACGGGTTTTAGAAGCCGGCGAATATATTAAAGTGGGAAGTAGCAAAACTCAAAAAACAGATGTGAGAGTTGTTGCGGCCACCAATATTAATTTTTTTCAGGCTTTAGAAAAAGGAAAATTCAGAGAGGATTTGTATTATAGGTTAAATACTGTACCTATTTTTTTACCTCCGTTGCGAGAGAGAAAGGAAGACATACATTTATTATTCCGCAAATTTGCAAGCGATTTTGCCACCAAATATCACATGCCAAATATTAAACTCACTTCGGATGCAGAACAAATTTTAATCAACTATTACTGGCCCGGAAATGTTAGACAGTTAAAAAACATTACAGAACAAATTTCCATTATCGAAAAGAACCGCGAAATAAATGCGGATATTATTTTAAGTTACCTTCCCAATTACGGCGTAAATAATTTACCTGTTCTATCCCGCAACGATTCTTCCTACCAAACTAATAAAATGGATGTAAGTGAGCGCGATATTTTTTACAAGGTAATTTTAGAAATGAAAAACGATTTAAACGATTTAAAAAAAGTAGTTCATGATATTGTTATTGGTTCGAATGGTCAAAATAACGGAGTCACCAGCGATGATTTGCAAATTGTAAACCGTATGTTTAA
>JAHEYG010000074.1 GCA_023251725.1 Sphingobacteriaceae bacterium
TTCGTTGAAATATATGCTCCCGGGCCGGTCCAGGTATAAGTTACTGCGCCTGCTCCTGTTAAATTTATAGCTTGTCCTGCACACACCGCACTATTACTTGAGGCTGTCGGTGTTGGCAGGCTGTTAACAATCACATTCGTGGTTCCTGAACTCATACAGCCGCCAGCATTAGTAACTGTTACAGTATATGCACCGGCATTAATTGTTTGGCTGTTTACAACAATAGGATTTTGTAAATTACTATTAAACGCATTAGGTCCGGTCCATGTATAAGAAGTAGCCGCGGTAACTGCAAGATTAATTGTAGTTCCTGCACAAAAGGGCCCTGTATTCGTTGGATTAATAACCGGAAGCGGACTAATTACAACATTTGTTGTTCCTGAATTTTTACATCCTGATGCGTTAGTAACGGTCACATTATATACCCCACCAACGGTTGCAGTTACATTGGCAATCGTGGGGTTTTGTAAATTCGAATTGAATCCGCCCGGCCCGGCCCAGGTGTAAGATGTATTTGCACCAACACCAAGGTTAAGAGTTCCTCCTACACAAACCGGACTATTACTTGTTGGATTTACTATCGGCAAAGGATTTACTGTTAATGAAATTGTTTTTGTATTTGTACAACCTGCCGTTGAAGTTCCAATAACGGTATAAATAGTTGTTGCTACGGGAGACACGGTAATGTTTGTTCCATTAACGTTCCCAGGGTTCCAAGTATAAGTATTGGCGCCAATTGCGGTTAATGTTGCGTTTTGTCCAATACAAATTGCTGTTGGTGATGCGGTAACAGTTAATGTTGGTAATGGGTTTACAATTACGTTTACAGTTTTTGTTCCGGTACACCCTGCTGCAGAAGTGGCAGAAACAGTATAAATTGTTGTTACCGTAGGAGAAACAACAGTTACTGCACCGGCAATGTTTCCCGGATTCCAGGTATAAGTTGCAGCGCCGCCACCAGTTAAAGTAACAGGTTGACCAGGACAAATATTAGAAGGAGAAGCCACCGCAGTAATAGTTGGAACTTGACAGCTATTCCAAACAAAAATTGTTCCCCACGGATGATTGTCTTGTCCTCCTACGTTTTGATGCTGATAAGCAACGGTTACAGTTGTGCTTCCATTTGTAATGAGAGGGTTTATTCTGCTTAAAGCTTCCGGTCCGGCTACAGCCTGATTTACGTTATCATCGCTAAGTGCAGTTAAAAGTCCTGAATTATAATAAAAACTTCCAACAGGTCCTCCGCATTGACCCGAATTAATATCCTGACCCCAAGCGGTACCTAAATTTGTTCCGTTTATTATTGGTTGTTCGCCATCCCCATTCCCACACTCATAACCACCAAAATAAGAATAACCAATATCGCCGGCTGCAGTATTAAACGGATATAAAACAGTTAGTGTTCCAAAATTCATAAAATTGGAAGCGTTAAGAGTGTTTAGAAAAATAGCGGTTGCGGTACTTGGTAATAATGGATTATCATAAGAAACATACAAGCAATAATCCTGATAGCGATTAGAAGTAGAAGCTTGCGCCGGAATTCCCAAATTATAAATACTAACACCAACAGTTACGAAAGCCGCCACATTTATTATGTGCACTGCCGACGGACCACCATACAGTGTGTTAAAGTTAGGGGTGATTTGATTTCCGGCATTAAAAGTGAGTGGTGTGCCGTTAAAAGTTACAGTAGTTGCAGGGGCATTTCCCAAACGCCCACAAATTAAATACGCTTTACGAATGGTACTTCCCGGTGGGATATTAATCGTCATTACACCTGTAACAGGAGCGGTTTGAAAATAATCGGGTGAATATCCGGCAACAGTAACCCCGCCGGCAAAAAGATCTTGATAATAACTCATTTGTGAAAAAAAATTCTTCGAACCAAAAATTAAAAAAATGAAACAGAATAATTTAATTGCCTTTCTATTTTTCATCACAAAATTATTAAACCCAATTATAGGAATCTACTAATGTAGGAAATATAAACACCAAGGAAGTTTATTAGAATAAATAATTATATGAGTTTACTCGAAGGGACTACTATTTCACTCAATTAAAGGAAGGTGTTTTAATTCAGACTACTAAATGAGGCAACTAAAAAAAATAAAAGTTTTTGTTATTTTTGGTTTTCGATAAGAAAAATGAAAAATATTTATTTAGTGTTTTCTTTAAGTTTTGCTTCCACAAAAGAAATTACCTCTTTGTTTTGACTTTCTTTAGCAGAAATTAAAACCGGATTTCCGTTACCGTCTTTATCATTTACAGAAGCACCATATTTTAGCAAAAGCTTAACCATATCTAAATTTCCGCTTCTGGCGGCGTAATAGATGGCGCGATTATTAAACCCGTCTTTCCAGTTAATGTCTGCTTTATTATCTAATAACAATTGCGCCATTTCTACACTTTTAATATTAACGGCTGTTATCAATAAATTTACTTTTACATATGGCGATTTGGCTTCCACAAAATGGTTCACATCGCCGCCCGACTTTAAAATACTTCGTACATCGGCAATTTTATTGTTTTCAACATTCTGAAATAACAAATCATTTTTGCTTTGCGCCAGTGACGAAATACACATGGTTAAACAATAAATTAATGCAATAAAAGTTTTCATTTTTGTTTCAATTTAAAATTAAAGGTAATAAAAGTTTTAATAGCTTCCAAGTTCGCCGTAAATTAATATTTCGAAGTTCCAAAATTAATTGTCTTTTAGCATTATATAATACCGGATTCATTAAATTAATGAATCTGAAATAGAAATTTTACTAAAAAAACAAAAAATATTATTGCACTTGCATCTGTTTCGGTAAAAAAGCCTAAATTAGTTGCAGTATAAAAAATTGTCAAATCAAAAATGGAGAAATTAAAGCTAGAAGGTTCTTTTCAATCACCGGCGATTGTTCTCGATTCTAAAATAGGGGTTTTCGATTTCAGAGGTATTTGTTTTCTAACTAATGCTTATGAATTTTTTATGCCGGTATTAGATTGGTTGGATCAATATGAAAAAAATCCAAATCCGTCTTCTAAATTTACTTTTGATTTCACCTACATAAATACCGCTTCCCAAAAAATGCTATTTGAGCTTCTTAAAAAACTTGGCAAAATGGTGGAAAACGGACACTCGGTTACCATTGAATGGTTTTACGAAGAAAATGATGATGATTTAAAAAGTTTAGGTGATGATTTGCTTTGTTTGGTGAACGTTCCGTATAAAATAATTTCGAAAGATGCGGATGATTAAACTGTTTTGTTTCTTGCAAATTTGCACCTTTACTCTTCTATAAAATTAATTTTTTCTTTCGCTTTTCCTTTTGTTTTTAGTTCTTAAAACAAAATTTATTCAATTAATTCTGTTAAATTTGTGAGCCTCCAATCCAAATTAATTTTGCTTAAAATTTTTTGGAAATAATTTATTATAAATAATGAATCATTCCAACATCGAAGAAAATAATGAACCCTGGGATTTGGTACTTGAGCCCGACTCTAAATGGTATTCGTTTCGATTGAAAGAAATTATACGATTCAAAGACCTTTTGCTTTTATTTGTTCGGCGCGATTTTGTTTCAGTTTACAAACAAACCATTTTAGGTCCGCTTTGGTTTTTTGTTCAGCCCGTAATTACGGCTTTAATATTTTCGGTAATTTTTGGTCATCTCGCCGGAATTCCCACCGATGGAATTCCTCCGATATTATTTTACATCTGCGGAATCACCTTGTGGAATTATTTTTCTGATACCTTATTAAAAACATCCGACACCTTTACCGCCAACGCCGGAATATTTGGTAAAGTTTATTTCCCCCGAATGATAGTGCCATTATCAATTGTTGTTTCCAATTTAATAAAATTCGGAATTCAGTTTTTATTGTTTATTGTTATTTGGATGTATTATGTTTTTAATTCTTCCTCCATTCATCCCAACACAACAATTTTATTGGTTCCGCTATTAATTTTATTAATGGGATTTTTAGGTTTAGCATTCGGAATTATTATTTCATCAATGACCACTAAATACCGTGATTTAAAATTTCTGATCAGTTTTGGCGTGCAGCTTTTAATGTATACTTCTCCCATCGTTTTTCCTTTATCGCTCGTTAGTCAAAAATATCCTCACCTTAAATTATTTTTTCTGGCCAATCCGGTTACCGGAATTGTAGAAGCTTTTAAATTTGCATTTTTAGGAGTGGGCGAATTTAATTGGATGTACTTGGGATATAGTTTAGTATTTACAATTGCATTATTTTTTATTGGATTAGTTGTATTTAATAAAGTAGAGAAATCATTTATGGATACCATTTAATTAAAAATAAAAATGAGTAAAATAGTTTTAAAAGCCACTAACGTTTCCAAGCAATACCGCTTGGGGCAATTGGGCATGGGAACTATTTCCGACGATTTAAACCGCTGGTGGCATAAAGCAAGAGGCAAAGAAGATCCATATTTAAAAGTCGGAGATGTAAATGATAAAAGTGTAAAAGGCAAAAGCGATTATGTGTGGTCGTTAAAAGATATAAATTTTGAAGTAAAGCAAGGCGATGTGTTAGGAATTATTGGGAAAAACGGCGCCGGCAAATCAACGCTTTTAAAAATATTATCGCAGGTAACCAAAGCTACAACCGGACAAGTAAAAATAAGAGGAAGAATTGCCGCTTTGCTTGAAGTAGGAACAGGATTTCATCCGGATTTAAGCGGACGTGAAAATGTTTTTTTAAACGGTGCCATTTTAGGAATGACAAAGCCCGAAATTCTGAGCAAGTTCGATGAGATTGTTGATTTTAGCGGTATCGAAAAATATATTGATACTCCGGTAAAAAGATATTCGTCGGGCATGATGGTGCGATTGGGATTTGCAGTAGCCGCTCATTTAGATCCCGAAATATTAATTGTAGATGAAGTTTTAGCTGTGGGAGATGCCGAATTTCAAAAAAAATGTTTGAATAAAATGAAAGATGTCGCCGGCCAAGGACGAACTATTTTATTTGTGAGCCATAACATTCAGGCCATCTCCAATCTTTGCACCACCGGACTATTGCTTAATAATGGCCAAATAGAAACGCAGGGTAATATTGAAGATTGCATAAAAAAATACGTGACCAATTCAAGAACCGAAACTTTAAAAACCATTGGAATTGAAGACCGATTAAAAAGAGGAACAGGAAATATTGTTTTCGAAGAATTAAAGCCTGTAAAAAACGGAGAAGAATCCTGGGAGTTTAATTACGACGATGAAATCACTTTTCAATTTAAATTAATTGCCGGTGAAAATACCAAAGGGCTCGGATTTTATTTAGCGGTTCGAAACCCTTTTTCTGAAGAAATAATTTCTAATTTCAAAACCATTATTACCGAAAATACTTTAAACAAAGGTGAGCGTATTTCGTTTACTGTTGCGCTACCGAAAAAAACTTTACGAACCGGACAGTACGGTTTGTACTTTGCATTGGCCAACAACGATTTCAAAATTTTTTACGATGTGCTCGATACCAATATAAATATGCCATTGTTAAATATTAATCCGGTGAGTATGGATGTTCACGAAAATGCTGGATTTGCAACGCTTCCTTTTAATTTAAAAATTAATTGATTTTTAAAAATGAAATTATTTTTTTACCGTTTATTCAGAATTCAAAAAATAAAAAGTTGGCTATGGTCATTATTAAAACACGGCAACCTTCGTTATTTTGTTGTGAACACGCGTTATAAATTTCTTGAAAAAAATATGCGTTTTTTAAATTATGAGAATGAAAGTATTGGTGAGCTCACGGTAAAATACAATTTAACGGCATTTGATATTCCACGCGCTGCCTTTGGTTGTGGCGGAAGAATGGAGCCCCTTATTTATCCGATTGTATCTTATTATAGAAAAAATAGAAATTTAATTAAAATCCTGGTAGTTGGCTGTAGATCCGAAGATGATGTTTTTTGGCTGAGGAGTTATGGTTTTTCTGATACTTATGGATTAGATCTTTTTACCTATTCAAAATACACACTCATAGGTGATATTCATAATACCGGTTACCCGGAAGGTTTGTACGATGTTGTTTTGTTGGGATGGATGATTAGTTACACAAAAGATCCGGCCACTGTGTTTAAAGAATGTAAAAGAATTTTAAAACCGGAAGGTTTATTGGGAGTTGGGCTCGACCATAATCCGAAACAACATGTTGACGGAATAAAACCCCCGCGAATGAATCCGCTTAACTCGAGTGGCGAAATAAAAAAAATGTTGGATGAAACTATAAGCCACAAATTGGTGTATGAATATGATCACTATTGCGAAGACGACGGGCGTTGTGTTATTATTTCTAAAATGATGCCTAATTAACATATAAGAATTTTAAATTCTATTACTATAATCAGAGGATGAAAAAAATAGTTTCCAAAATAAAAAATAAAATTTCTTCTATAATTTTCAAACCCAAAACTCTTGAACAGATTTTTGAGCAGCATTATAAAACATTTTTAAAAACCGGTAAAACTCCGCCCGAAGGCTATAACACCCTTTTAGGTTTGTATTGTGAGAGTAACGGCAAATTCAATGAAAAAATAAATAAAGAAATAAAAATTAAAAATCCTCCCAACAAAATTATCGCTCCCCTCGAAGGCATCATCGGAAATTTTAATTCAAAAGAATATGAAACTATAAATGAAACGCTTAATAAAAACGGTTATGTTTTTTTTGATAAAAAATTAACCCAAGAAACATTAACTGAATTAACGGCCTTCGCTTTAAAAACTCCCACCAAAACAGCACCGCTTTATGATCAGGCAATAATTTATAATCCTGCTCATCCCGTTTCCGAAATTTATCGTTTTGATATGCAGGATCTGATTAATAACGAAAGCATTCAAAATTTAATAATGGATCCGGCACTTATTAATGTAGCAAGAAATTATTTGGGATGCGAACCCATTTTCGATTTCCCGGCCATGTGGTGGAGCACCGCTTTTTTAAAAGAAGCTTCTTCTGAAGCCGCGCAACTTTATCATTTTGATTTGGACAGAATAAAATGGCTCAAAATATTTATTTATGTAAATGATGTGACTCCATTAAACGGACCTCATTGTTACATCAGAGGTTCTCATTTACCGGATGCAAAACCGCAAGATATTATTAATAGAGGTTACGCCCGCATACCCGATGCCGATTTGCTAAAACATTATAAGAAAGAAGATTTTATGGAAGTGTGTGCCCCCGCGGGAACTGTTTTTGCCGGCGATACAAAATGTTTTCATAAAGGAACGCCGCTTAAAAAAGGAGATCGTTTGGTTCTTGAATTTGAATACACCAGCTCGATGTTCGGTGCTAATTATCCGAAACTAAAAATTAAAAATAGCTCCAAAGTATTTAAACAATTTTGCCTAACGAATAAATCTTACGCTTCTAATTTTGAGTTTGATGTTTAATTAAATTTATTTTTCTCTTATCAACAATATGCTTCAGCGCATTATAAAATTTTTAAAAACTCCTTTTTCGTTTGTTCGCTACACGATTATTCCCTCTGTAAAAAATTTATTCGCTCTTTTAAAAAGATTTAAAAGCAATTCCATTCCCCAAAATAATTTTATCACCAAATTAAATCATTATAAAATTAAATGGAACCCCAATAACAAAAACGTGGTGCTTACACAATCGGTGAGCGATTACGCAATGGGAATAAAATTGGCGGCAGCTTCTCATTATTTAGCTTCCCAAAAAAAGGCAAACATTGCCGTTTACACTACCGAATATGATTATTACAATAGAAATTGGCTGAGTAATTTTATTTCTTCCTCAAAATTTAAAACACGCCTCGATAAAATATATTTGTCTTTTGCAGGAAAAGCCCTTTACAGAAATACAGATCTTTATCACGACCAAAATAAAATAAATCAATGTTTTTCTGAAATAAAAAAACAAATTACCTCTAAGCAAAGTGTAATAAATATTTGTATTGAAGAAATTAAAATGGGCGATTTAATTGGCGATACTTATTTGCGTTATGCCAACCAACCCGAAATAAATATCAAAGATCCTTTTTTGGATATTCTTATTATTCAGGCATTAAATATTTATTTTGTTACCAAACAAAAACTCGAAGCATTTAATGTTCTGGCTTTGGTTAGTTCGTACACTTCCTATATTTATCACGGCATTTCGGTTCGTTTATGTTTACAAAAAAATATTCCGGTGTATACAATTGGTGCGTATTATTCGCTTGTGCATAAATCAAACATCGAATTTCCGGGCCACGCCAATTCTCATTTTCTATTTAATAAATTGTTTCAGCGTTTAAATAATAAAGAAGATTTAATTAAAGAATATAAAACTATTTTCGAAAAACGTTTTCAGGGAGAAGTGGACGCCGCCACAACTTATATGAAAGAATCGGCCTTTTCCTCCAATACAAATACTGAACTAAATACTATTGATTGGAATAATACAGTAGTGGTTTTAGCGCATTGCTTTTTTGATTCGCCGCATATTTACCGCGATCTTTTGTTTCCCGATTTTTACGATTGGATGACTTTCACATTGGATGAATTAATAAAACAAAAACAATTAACAGTGCTGGTGAAAGAACATCCTAACGGTCTTCCCGCCAACCAAGAAGTATTTACCGAATTAAAAATTAAATATAAGAACACTAATATTAAATTCATCGATAAAAAAACATCTCAATTGCAAATTATGAATGCGCGGCCTAAAGCCATCATCACCGCTTATGGTAATGCGGCCGCCGAATTTTCTTATCATGGTATTCCTGTTCTTACGGTTTATGACAATCCGTTTACGGCTTATAATTTTACGCATTTAGCTAATTCAATTAACGAGTATAAGAATTTACTTGAAAATATTTCTACTCTTTTGCCAATAAAAAATCAAAATCAAATTGTTGAATATTATTATATGCAATTTTTCTTTTTCCTTATGGGAAGAAATGTAGATTACTTGAAATTTGCTAAATACAAAGGACAAACAGCTTCCGACGAATTTTTAAATGATTATGTACCCGGTATGGATAATAATTATTTTACACAATTAGATGCTGCCATTAAAAACGGATTTGAATTAATTGAGTGGGAAACAAAAAATATTTAAAAACATGCCTAACGTACAAATAAATAAAAGTAATCTCGAGTTTTTAAAACTCATTAAGAAAAACAATAACCGCGATTGGTTTAATGCGCATAAAGAACGTTATTTAAAAGAACGAAGCGAAATAGAATTATTTGCCGATGCTTTGTTGCACGAAATGAATAAGCACGATGTTATTGAAACGCCTTCGGGAAAAAAAAGTTTGCACCGTATTTATCGCGACACCCGTTTCTCTAAAGAAAAAACACCTTATAAAACCAATTGGAGTGGAAGTTTTTCGCGCGAAGGTAAATTACGGCGCGGCGGATATTATTTTCATATTGAATCGGGCAATAGCATTATTGCCGGTGGTTTTTGGGCACCTGAACCCAATGATTTAAAACGCGTCAGAGACGAATTTGCGTACGATGCAAAACCCATTCGTAAAATTTTAAATAGTAAAAGTTTTATAAAAACATTTGGCGAATTAGATGGCGAAAAAATAAAAACTACTCCCAAAGGATTTGATGCCGATAATTCGGCCATTGATTTATTGCGTTACAAACAATATTTGCTCTATAAAAATTTTACTGATAAAGAAGTGTTGAGTCCTTCGTTTTTAAAAGAAGCGGTAAACACTTTTAAAAATATGCGTCCGTTTTTTGATTACATGAGTGAAGTTTTAACAACAGATGTGAATGGAATTGTGATGGTTTAGCCCTTCTCTTCTAAAGATAAGGTATCCGAAGAACAGATGAATTTACCCGAAGCAAAAAGTATTTTATTTTAAGATTCGCTTTAAAAAACATAAACTAATTATTTCCAATTCAGAATAATTTTATTTTTATCCAATGTAATTTTATTTTCTTGAATTATACTCTTACCTTGTATTCGTGAAAATTTTTTATTTATTTATTTTCTGTTTTGGTTTTGCTTATTCTCAAAACCAGGTTTTAGATTCGTTACAAACGGTTTTAAAAACCGGTAAAGAAGATGCTAAAAAAGTAGCCACACTTCACCGGTTAAATAATGAACTTATTAATCATGGAAAATATAACGAGGCGCTTCGTTTATTGGATGAAGAATATAAATTAGCCGAAAAATTAAATTTACAAAGAGAAATTATTGAATCGTTAATTGCGTTTGGTCTTGCTTACAATCATTTGAGCGATTTTAAAAAAGCAATGGAATACTATGAAAAAGCCTTAATAATTGCCACTAAAAATAACGATGTCAATCCAATTGGTTTAATACATCTTAACATTGGCAATGTTTATTTCGACAAAGGAGAATTTCCGAAAACATTGGAGCATTATTTTTTGGCTTTAAAATTTATGACGCAAGCTAAAAGTAAAGGTGGTATTGCAAAAGCGCAAGCTAACATTGGAATTATTTACGCTCAGCAAAAAGAATTTAAAAAAGCACTCGAAATGTTTTTGGAATCTGAAAAAAATGCCGGAGAAATTGGTGACAAAGAAACGGTTTCCATTAGTACCGACAACCAAGGAGTGATTTATAAACAAACCGGACACCCCGATAAAGCTTTGGAGCTTTATAACAGGGGTTATAAATTTTATGAAGAAAGCGGAAATAAAAAAATGATGGCCATTTCGTTGAGCAATATTGGAGGCGTGTATTACGATGAGGGAAATTTACAAAAGTCGCTCGAGGCCGATTTAAAAGCATTGGCACTTAGAGTTGAAATTAAAGATGAATACAGCGAGGCCCTGTCGTTGGGAAACATTGCCGGAACTTACTTAGATTTGAAAAAATATGATGACGCAATTGTGTTTTGTAAAAAAAGTTTAGCGCTGGCCTCTAAATTGGGGTCATTAAATACTTTGGCCGGAAGCAACCAAATGTTGAGTTTAATTTACCAAGCAAAAAAACAACCTAAAGAAGCGTTAGAGTGTTATAAGCGTTACATCAGCGCCCGTGATAACATTTTTAATGAAGACAATACAAAAAAAACAGTTCGCCTCGAGATGCAATTTGATTTCGATAAAAAAGAAGCGGCTTCAAAATTAGAGCAGGAAAAAAAGGAAGCGATATCATTAGCCGAAAGTAAAAAACAAAAAATTATTATTTGGAGTGTATGTGGAATTTTAATTTTAGTAATTGCTTTCGCCATTTTTGCCTATAGAAGTTTTCTTGAAAAACAAAAAGCTAATATTGCCATTATAAAACAAAAAGAAATTATTGAAGAGAAACAGAAAGAAATTTTAGACAGCATTAGATATGCCAAAAAAATTCAAACCGCTTTGTTGCCTACCGAAAAGTATATTGGGAGGAATTTGGATAAGTTTTGGTAGTTATTTTTTATCAATGACTTAAAGCTGGCATTATTTTTGCATTGACTTAATTGTGGATTAGTTTTCTTAATTAATATTTGTTGCATTTAGTTTATATATCAAATGTTTTTTGAAAATCTATTTTATTAAAATTTGGCGCATGAAAAAAATATTTTTTCTTTCTAAATTTATTTTTTGGTTACTAATCATTTCGGATTTCGCGAAAGCACAATGTGTACCTCCAACAACTATCGCTGTTGGTCCTGTTTACATTCCGTGCAGCGCTAATACGGTAGTTGTTAATGCAGGAACAACTACCCAACCTACTAATTATAGTTACAGTTGGACAGGACCACTAACGGCAGGAATATCGTGCCCTAACTGTTGCACTTCTGTAGTAAATACAAGCGGAATCTATACAGTAGTTATTACAAACACAATTGGCGGTTGCTTCAATACCAATACTGTTTCTGTTATTCAAAGCACTTTAATGAATGTGTCTATTTCGGGAAATGATACCATTTGTAATGGTTCCGGACAAACTTTATCCGCTTTAGCATTCGGTATACCTCAATCTCTCGGTTATAACTGGAGTACGGGAGGTGGTTTTCCTTCTATTAATGTTAGCCCTACTCTTACTACAGTTTATAGTGTTACTGTCATAAACGTTTCTAATGGATGTATAGGAAGTAATTCATTTACCGTTCATGTTATTCCTTGTGCAGGAATACATGAATTAAATTTAAATTCAAATGTTCGATTATCACCGAATCCAAATAACGGTAATCTTGTTTTATTCATAGAAAATGTTTTGGTTACAACAGAACTAAAAATAATAATCCCGTTAGGACAAGAATTGGTTAAAGAAAATTTAAGAGAAGGAAAAAATGAAATAAACTTGAATGGTTTTTCGAAAGGAATTTATTACTACGAAATTTCCCAGGATAAAAAACTAATTAATCGGGGTAAAATAATTATAGAATAGTTTTACAAAATAAAAAATCCCGGAATGATAAATATCGTTCCGGGATTCCCGCTCCTTCTCCTGGGCTCGAACCAGGGACCCCGTGATTAACAGTCACGTGCTCTAACCAGCTGAGCTAAGAAGGAATATTCCCTAAACTGGGGGTGCAATATTACTACGTATTTTGTAAATAAACAATATCTTTGGCAAAATTCTTAACCCTATTAAAAATGAGTTTATTAGTTGTTGGCACTGTAGCCTTTGATGCCATTGAGACACCGTTCGGAAAAACAGATAAAATTGTTGGCGGAGCGGCCTCCTATATTTCTTTAGCCGCTTCGTATTTTTATAGGAATATTCACCTCGTTTCTGTGGTTGGCGACGATTTCCCGCAAACTTTTTTAAATACATTAACCGGCGTTGGAGTGGATTTACAAGGCCTGCAAATAAAAAAAGGAGAAAAATCTTTTTTCTGGGCGGGCAAATATCATAACGACCTTAACAGCCGCGATACATTAGAAACTCAATTAAATGTTCTGGCTACTTTCGATCCTGTTGTTCCGGATAATTGTAAGGCGCCCGATTTTTTAATGTTAGGAAATTTAACGCCCGAAGTTCAGCAAAAAGTAATTAAGCAATTAACTGCTAAACCAAAATTAATTGTGTTGGATACTATGAATTTTTGGATGGACATTGCCATGGATGAATTAAAAAAAACCATTGCTATGATTGATGTTTTAACCATAAATGATTCTGAAGCGCGCCAGTTGTCGGGCGAATATTCACTTGTAAAAGCCGCACAAAAAATTTTAAAAATGGGGCCTAAAACTTTAGTGATAAAAAAAGGAGAACACGGTGCCTTGTTGTTTAATAAAGATGAAGTGTTTTTTGCGCCTGCATTGCCGCTGGAAGATGTATATGATCCAACAGGAGCGGGTGATAGTTTTGCAGGAGGATTTATTGGTTACTTAGCAAAAACAAAAGATATTTCGTTCGAGAATATGAAGCGTGCCATTATTTTTGGTTCTGCCATGGCGAGTTTTACAGTAGAAAAATTTGGAACCGAACGTTTAATCGGTTTAACTCAAAAAGATGTTGACGAGCGCGTTCAGGAATTTATTGATCTGGTTCAGTTCGATATTTCATTAGTCTAAAAAATTCAACTAACGGTCAGCACCCCTCCCTTACTGTTAATAATTTTCTGCTCTTTTCTTTAAAAAACAATGTACTCCCTCTCCTTTGGAGAGGGCCGGGGTGAGGCTAAAACCATCCTCCCGATTTTCCCAAATCTCTTCTGTCTTTTTTAGTTGGTCGGCCACTTCCTTTTTCGCGCTTCACTTCAAAAGTTAAAAATGCTTTTTCGGCTCTGTCAATTTTTATTTTTATGGGCGTTTTATCAATGTAATATTCTTTAGCAATTTCGAAACTTTTGCGTTTGTCAATTAATCCTGCTACTTCAATAATTTTTTTTTCGCCTCTTCCCAATGAAATAAAATACGTTTCGCCAATTTTTATAGTGTGCGCCGCTTTCACATTAACCTCGTTTAATTTTACTTTCCCTCCTTTAATGGCATCGCCCGCCGACGTGCGCGATTTAAAAATGCGAATGGCCCACAAATAAGTATCAATGCGTATTTCTGAATTATCTTTTTTCAATGTTGTGCAAATGTTTTTCTAAAATTAAAAATAATTTGCAAATAACAATCCAGTTCCCTTCTATTCCAAATAACAATTTTTTACCCTTTCCTTCGAGGAAAACAATGCGCCCCCTCTCCTTTGGAGAGGGTTGGGGTGAGGCTAAAATTTCGTATCTTTGCACCATGACTATTGCTGTATACGCAAGAAGCACCAAAGACAATCATCCACTTTACCTCGAAAAGCTTAATCACTTATTAAAAAGTGAAAGCGTAAAACTACTTGTATTTGAACCTTACTTAAAATTTCTTCAAAAAAATTATTCTTTCGGATTAAAAATTCCAACCTTTTCTGATAGCGACGATGTCATCGCTAAAGCCGATTACGTAATTTGCCTTGGCGGAGACGGAACCATGCTAGAAACTTTAGCACTGGTAAAAAATTCAGGATTACCTGTTCTGGGAGTTAATACCGGACGATTAGGTTTTTTAGCTTCCGTTTCTAAAGACGATATCGAAAAAGCAGTCTCGCTATTAATAAAAGAAAAATTTACTTTAGATAAACGCGAACTTTTGCAATATGTAAACGGCGGTATTTTTTTTAATGATGTAAATTATGCATTGAACGAATTTGCCATTCACAAAAAAGATTCTTCAGCCATGATTAATATCGACACTTACGTGGATGGCGTTTTTTTAAATTCGTATTTCGCCGACGGATTAATTGTTTCTACTCCCACCGGATCAACGGCCTACTCGATGAGTTGCGGCGGACCAATTATGATTCCTGATTCAGAAAATTTTATTATCACACCAATTGCTCCTCATAATTTAAATGTTCGTCCAATTGTAATTTCCAATAATAAAACGCTCAGTTTTAAAGTCACCGGCCGTTACGATAGTTTTAATATTGCACTCGATTCCCGCAGCGCGCAAATTACTTCTCTTACTGAAATTATTATTAAAAAAGCCGATTTCCGTTACAATCTCATCAGCTTCGAAGGGCAACATTTTTTCGAAACCCTGCGAAACAAACTCCTATGGGGAATTGATAAGCGACATTGATTGCTTAGTA
>JAHEYG010000075.1 GCA_023251725.1 Sphingobacteriaceae bacterium
ATTTGGCCACTCTGGTATTACCCCAAAATAACGAGCCGAAGAAGGGACTCGAACCCCCGACCGCCTGATTACAAATCAGGAGCTCTACCAGCTGAGCTACTTCGGCTTTTTACAAGTTTTAAAGAACGTTTAAACCCCTTAAAAAAGGGATTGCAAATGTAGTAACAATAAAGTGTGATACCAAAAAATAATATGTTTTTTTTATTTACACAAAAGTATTGTGATAATCAGTTATTTAGAACCGATTTTTAGGTTTAAATTTCGAATTAACTAATATTAATTTTTTTTAGCTTTTAACAGTTGCGATATTTCATCAACTTTATCGTTTAAATTAATTTAGTTTAAACCGTTTATGAAATTAAAATTCTTGATTATTTTTTTTAGTTTTTTATGGCCTTTTTTTTCTTCCGGTCAAATTCTTAATCCCGTTAAATGGGAAGGTCATTACAAAGAATTACCAAATAACGAAGGCGAAATAATCATTACAGCAACCATAGATTCTCATTGGCATATTTACTCACAACGTGTAAGTGACGCAGGGCCAGTACCCACATCCTTTGTTTTTTCGGAGGCCAAAGCGTTTCAATTAATTGGTAAAACAGAAGAAGAAAACGCCAAAGAAGAATTTGATAAAGCTTTCGACGCCAAAATATTTGTTTTTACAGGAAAAGCGATTTTTAAACAAAAAATAAAACGACTTAATTTAAAAACTTTTTCCACGGTAATTAAATTGGAATATATGACCTGTAACGACGAGAAATGTTTACCTCCCAAAACGGTTGACTTAACTATAAATATTCCTGAAACGACAGCAAAAAAATAAATATAGGATTGTAATTTTGGAAATTTAATTAGATAAGTAAAAAACAAAGTGTAAGTAAAACAGTATTTTTGCTGACCAACAAAAAAAATATGATTAAAAAACTCTTTTTAGGATTTGTTATTTTTACTTCTGTTTTTGGAAGTTCTAGCGCCACATCTGAAGAACCAACCAATAAAAAAATTGGCTTGATTTCAAAAGCTGAAGAAACTCCTGTACACTGGAAATTTTCGGTGAAAAAAATAAATGATTGTGAATTTGATTTAATTTTTGATGCACAAATTGATAAAACCTGGCATTTATATTCGTTAAATAAACCTGCTGTTGAGGGACCAAACCCAACTGTTTTTACATTTAAAAGATCAAACGATTACGAATTAGTGGGAAAAACATCTCAATCAAAACCACTTGTAGAATATGATTCGATGTGGGAAGCTAAGGTAGAATCTTACACCAAAACAGCAACGTTTATTCAACGCGTAAAACTTTTAACTGATAAAAAAATTAAAATAAAAGTCAAGTATGAATATCAGGCTTGTACCAATTCAAAATGTATTTTCCCGCCTGCCGATGATTTTGAATTTGATTTAGAAGGAAGTGCTTCTTGTAATACAAACGTTGCTTCTATGGCTGAAGACACTGTTCAACATACTTCCATCACCACTCAAAGCATCGATACAGCCGGACAAATAAATCCTAAAAACGTTTCTGTTTCTGAAACAAGTTACGATACTTCTAAAAAAGAAGAAACTCCGCACACTTGGTGGGGCATTTTTTTAGCGGGCTTCATTGGAGGATTTGCTGCTCTGCTTACACCTTGTGTATTTCCAATGATTCCAATGAACGTGAGTTTTTTTACAAAACGAAGTAAAACAAAAGTCGAAGGTTTAAAAAACGCATTTCTTTATGCCATTTTTATTATTGTGCTTTATGTTGGTTTAGGTTTAGGTGTAACTCTAATTTTTGGCGCCGGGGCCTTGCATAGTTTATCTACCAATGTTTGGTTTAATCTAGCCTTCTTTGTTTTGCTGCTCGTTTTTGGGGCTTCTTTTTTAGGGGCCTTTGAAATTGTTTTACCAAGTTCGTTCGTAAACAAAATAGATTCAAAAGCTGATAAGGGTGGTTTAATTGGCATTTTCTTTATGGCATTTACATTGGCATTGGTTTCTTTTTCTTGTACCGGTCCAATAATTGGAACTTTATTAGTTGAAGCCTCGTCAACCGGAAATGTGTCGGGCCCATTTTGGGGAATGTTTGGTTTTGCATTGGCATTATCGTTGCCGTTTGGTTTGTTTGCGGCCTTTCCGGGATGGTTAAATTCGTTACCGCAATCGGGCGGATGGTTAAACGCAGTAAAAGTTACGTTGGGATTTTTAGAATTAGCATTGGCTTTAAAATTTGCCTCTAATGCTGATTTAGTAGTGCAGGCCGGAATACTAACGCGTGAAGTTTTTATCGGATTGTGGATTGTTATTTTTGCATTACTGACTCTTTATTTATTGGGAGTTTACAAAACTGCGCACGACAGCGATGTAAAACATTTATCGGTTACACGAATATTTATTGCCATTGCTTCCTTCTTTGTTACTATTTATTTAGTTCCCGGAATGTTTGGCGCTCCTTTAAAATTATTCAGCGGAATTCTTCCTCCCTTAGAATATTCTGAATCGCCGCACGGATTTGGCGGGGGTAACCATCAGACCGCTATTCCTCACAATACTAATATCGATAACGAATTCAGTAAATATATTGAAGTGAATAAAAACGGAATTGTTCATTTTAAAAACGATTATGAACACGCTCTGGCTTACGCTAAAAAAGCAGGGAAACCATTGATGGTAGATTTTACCGGTCACGCTTGCGCCAATTGCAGAAAAACTGAAGATTATGTTTGGCCCGACGCCGAAGTAACAAAACGTTTAAATAATGATGTAGTTTTAGTTTCACTTTACGTGGATGACAAACGTGCACTTGATGCAAAAGATTTTATGAAAGTGCAATGGTATGGTAAAGAAAGAGAAATTACCGATATAGGAGATAAGTTTAAATATCTTGAAGAAACGCTTTACAAACAAAGCACGCAGCCGCTTTACGTTTTGCTTGATAATAACGAAAAATTATTGGCTCCTGTTAGAGGATACGATCCCGCTATTGCGGATTACATTAAATGGATGGATGAAGGAATTGCTAAATTTAAATCCGCTTCAAAATAATTTTAAAACCTTCTTAATAAAACCAATTTAAATAATTGGATTGGCATTTAGCGCTAAAGTATTTTTATATAAATTACCTAAACCGCTTGCAAAAAATAATTTTTCGCGGTTTATAAATCTAGTGCGTTAAATCAACAATTTCATATTGCTTAAATCATCCGATTAGTTTATATTTGAAAAAAAACTCCTCTGAATATACTTGGTATATCTGCTTTTTATCACGATTCGGCCGCTGCAATAACTCAGAACGGAAAAATTACTGCCGCCGCACAAGAAGAACGATTTACGAGAAAAAAACACGATGAAAGCTTTCCGGTTTCAGCCATTCAGTACTGTTTAAAGGAAACCGGATTGAGTATCGACGAATTAGACGCCGTTGTTTTTTACGACAAACCGTTTTTAAAATTTGAGCGTCTGCTTGAAACGTATTATGCTTTTGCTCCAAAAGGATTTAAAACGTTTTTAATGGCTATGCCCATTTGGTTAAAGGATAAAATGTTTTTGAAAAAATTAATTAAAGACGAACTTAAAAAAGTTGAAGTATACGATAAAAAAAAATTAAAACTTTTATTTCCCGAACATCATTTATCCCATACTGCAAGTGCTTTTTACCCCTCCCCGTTTACAGAATCGGCTATTTTAACTATCGATGGCGTTGGCGAATGGGCCACTGCTTCAATTTGCCACGGCAATAAAAATGAAATTAAAATTATTAAAGAGTTGCGTTTTCCTAATTCATTAGGATTACTTTATTCGGCCTTCACTTATTATTTAGGATTTAAAGTTAATTCGGGCGAATATAAATTAATGGGTTTAGCTCCTTACGGGGATGCGGAAAGTGACGATGTAAAAAAATATGTTGAACTTATAAAAACAAAACTAATTGATATAAAAAACGACGGAAGCATCGGACTCGACCAAAAATATTTTAATTACGCAGTTGGTTTAACAATGGCAAATGATAAAGAATGGGAAAAACTTTTTGGTTTCGCAAAGCGCGAATCTGAATCTGAATTGCAACAATTTCATTGTAATTTAGGTCTAGCCATTCAAATTGTTACAGAAGAAGTGGTAATAAAAATGGCCAACGAAGCCGCTAAACTTACTCAATCAAAAAATCTTTGTCTCGCCGGTGGAGTGGCATTAAACTGTGTTGCCAATGGAAAATTACAAAACTTAAATATTTTTGAAAATATTTTTATTCAACCCGCTTCAGGCGATGCAGGTGGCGCACCGGGTGCTGCCTTAGCCGCGCATTATATTTATTTTAAAAACCAGAGAAACACCGCAGGACCCAACGATGAAATGAATGGCGCTTATCTAGGACCCGAATTTTCGGATATTGAAATTATTCAAACCGCAAAAAAATACAAAGCAAATTATCAATTTTTTGAAAACGAAGATGCATTATGCAACCAGGTAGCCTCCTTAATTGCCAATGAAAATGTTATCGGATGGTTTCAGGGCAAAATGGAATTTGGTCCGCGTGCACTTGGCAACCGTAGTATTTTAGGAGATCCGCGCAGCGAAGAAATGCAGAAAAAAATAAATCTGAAAATAAAATACCGCGAAAGTTTCCGGCCCTTTGCGCCCGCTGTTCTGGCCGAAGATGCTCAAAATTATTTCGACCTAAAAAGTTCATCGCCTTACATGTTATTGGTGCAGCCGGTTAAAAATAATTTAAGAAAACAATTGCCGAAAAATTACAACGCCCTTCCTTTAAAAGAAAAATTATATTACAAAAGGTCCGAATTGCCTTCTATAACGCACATCGATTTTTCGGCGCGTATACAAACGGTTCATAAAGAAACCAATCCGAAATTCCATAAATTAATTATGGCTTTCAAAAAAATAACAGGTACCGCCATGTTAATTAATACCAGTTTTAATGTAAGAGGCGAGCCAATTGTTTGTTCGCCCACCGATGCTTACAAATGTTTAATGCGAACCGAAATGGATTATTTGGTTATCGGAAATTTTTTATTTGAAAAAACCAAACAGCCCGAATGGAAAGAAAAAGATAATTGGCAAACCGAATATCAACTCGACTAAAAACATGAGCAGGTTATCGAAAATACTCACTAAAAAAAACATAATATGGTTCTTATTTATGTTTGCATTTTTGCTGATTTGTTTAGAGCTTTTCGGACGAATTTATTTAACTAAGGTACTGCAAAAATCAACCAATCAAAAATTTCGTTTTAATTCTTACCGTATTTACGAACATGTGCCGGGTTTTAAAGAAGGCGACGGCAAACGTAACTGGATTGAAATAAATTCGAACGGATTTCGACGATTAAATAATATTTCAGCGGCAAAACCAACAAACACTTACCGTATTTTTTTTATGGGAGGTTCGGCGGCTCACGGTATCTCTTCTTCGCCCCCGTACCCTGTGGTGCATATTTACCCCGAAGAAACCATTGATGCGTATTTAGAAAAACTGCTGAAAGAAAAATATCCCAAAACAAATTTTGAAGTTATTAATGCTGCCGTTACGGGTTACAAAACGCATCAGCACACCGCATACATTCTTAGTGAGTTGTTGGATTATGATCCCGACTTAGTAATTTTCTTCGATGGCGCCAATGACCACTACGTTAGTAATCCCTGCTACAATCTTTATAAAGACAACGAATATCAATTCTGGAAAAAGCGTTTACAAAAACCCGGTTTTTCGGGGTATGTTGATTACTGCATGTTGTGGCTCGCAAAAGTGAGCGGTTTTGCAAGAGGTTATTTGTCGTGGAAAATGCAAAAGGATGCTTTCGCTTACGAAGGAGTACATTTTTTAGGAATCGAGCATCCCAATGATAAGAGTACTATTTCGAGTCATTCTTACGCCGCTAAAAAAACTTTTTTAAGAAGCGTAGAAACTAATGTGAGTATTTTAAAAAATAATAATATTAATGCCATAGTTTCGCTTCAGCCAATGTTGGTATTACGCGATACAAATTTATTATCGGCCGAAGAAAAAAGATGGTTGCATAAGGATAGAAGCATTCAACTACTCTATCCTTATGTAAAAACTGAATTACAGGAACTTTGCAAAAAACAAAATTTAAGTTTTGTAGATTTAGTTCCTGTTTTTAATGAAACAACTTATCAATCGAAACAATTGTTTATTGATTATTGCCACCTTAACGCTGCCGGTGGGGAAATTGTAGCAAAAAAACTTTTTTCATCGGTTGACAGTATTTACGTAAATTCACTAAAAAAATAAGTATGAGTTTTATCAGCGAAATGTGGGGGTTCTTAAAACAACGCAAAAAATGGTGGTTATTTCCCATCATTGTTGTTTTACTTTTCTTAGGCGTATTTTTAGTTTTAGGCGGCGCATCGGCGGCGGCACCATTTATTTATTCGTTATTTTAAAATGAACCGCGAAAAAAAATTAGAATCAATATTAATAATTGCCGCCGGCTTTCTGGTGTTATTTTTTGTTTTTAAAATAAAAATTTTTATTCTTATTTCATTAATCGTGTTGTTGCTTAGTGCAATGTCTGATTTATTTACCGATGGATTAACCTGGCTGTGGTTTAAATTAGCTGAAATTTTGGGTTGGATAAATTCCAGAATTTTATTAGGTGTAATTTTTTATGTCGTTTTATGTCCGATTGCTTTTGTTACCAGGCTATTGGGAAAAACAAGCATTACATTTAAAAAAAATAAAGACAGTTATTATTCCGAAAGAAATCATGTTTACACTAAGGAAGACATTGAAAACATGTGGTAAACAATTTAAAAACCTCCCACAAAACCAATTTGAATAATTGGATTGGCATACGGCGATAAAGAAGATTGATTTAAATTCCATAAACCGGTGGCCACCAAATATAATTTATCGCTAACCGGATAACGTACCCCACCTCCCACCAATAAATTATCCACCCAAACTCTTTCGCTCGCATTATAATACGGATTAGGATTATCGCGATTTATTTTATCCCAACCGGCTTGTAAAAAAACATTTTCCCAAACAAAATAACGGGCATACAATCTGCTTCCGTACAAACTCGTTTGATATTTGTATCCTCCGTAACTGTAATTATAATAATTATAAATAAATCCCACACCCACCGAAAGTTTATCAGTAATTTTTATTCCTAACAATGGCGAGAGGTCAATAAAAGTTTGCGTACCAAACCAGGCGCCTATTGTTCCACCCCAAAACAAACGATCTCGCCAATTCATTTCCTTCTTAGGTTCATTAAATGCTTTTCTACCGTCCGGCGAACGCCGGGTAGTATCGTTTTGGGCCGAAGTAATTACTACGATTCCTAAAACAAAAATTAAACTATAAAAAAATATCCTCATTTCGTAATTTCATCAAGTTCATGGCTATCGTTTAAAAAAAAATTAAGATGTAAAGATTTTTTTAACCGTATATTTGTACTCAAATTTACAAAAAAAATGTTTATAGTCATAACAGGAGCCTCCAAAGGAATCGGATTTGAAATAGTGAGACAAATGGCTCAAAACAAACATACAGTACTTGCCATCGCCCGCAGTTCTAAGGAGCTCGACAAATTAAAAAAAATATTTCCCAAAAATATTTTAACAATTTATGGCGATATTACTCTTCCCAAAACACAATCGCACGTACTTACTCTTTTAAAAAAACATTCAAAACGAATTGATGTTTTAATAAATAATGCCGGAACACTAATTAATAAACCGTTTGGTAACATTAAACTAAATGATTTAAAAGAAGTTTATGATATAAATGTTTTTGCTCCGTTTTTATTATCGCAATTATTAATTCCGTTTATGGGCAAAAAAAATAAATCGCACATTGTAAATATCGGCAGCATTGGAGGTGTTCAGGGAAGTTCAAAATTTTTGGGATTAAGTGCCTATTCCTCTTCCAAGGGAGCTCTTAGCATTTTAACTGAATGCATGGCCTTAGAATTAAAAGCTGAAAATATTTCCTGCAATTGTTTGGCACTTGGAGCCGTTGAAACCGAAATGTTGGCTAAAGCGTTTCCCTGTTACAAAGCGCCTTTAAACGCAAAACAAATGGCTGAGTTTATTGTCAATTTTTCGTTAACCGGACAAAATTATTTTAATGGGAAAATTATTCCTGTTTCATTAAGCACACCTTAAATTTATTAATTATGAAGAAAGTTATTTTTTTTATCGCTGTTTTACAATCGTTTGTTTCGTTGGGACAAAAAATTTCCATCAAACACGAAATGCTTCAGCTTCGACCGTATTGCGGTGGCGCACGGCCTACAAAAGAAATGGAAGAGCAAGGCCGCACTCCGCAGCCTTATGCTAATCTTACTTTAATTTATAAATCCGACAAAGGAAAAATTGACTCTGTAAAAACAGATGCTAAAGGATTTTTGATAGCAAATTTAAAACCAGGAACCTATAAATTTTTTGAACCGTGGAAATATTATAAAAAAACGCCCGACGGTTCTCCACTTTCTAGTTATAACAAAACGTGCATTGAAAGTGAATGGAAAAAAGAAGATATTAAAATAACAGTTACCGCTAAAGGTAATCCGGTAATAAAAAATAACATCACCACTGCTAAATGTTTCTGGGATAACGATTGCTTATTACAAAAACACCCGCCGGAATAATTACATGCGCCCAATTTTTTTAATAATCAATTTCTTATTTATTGGTTGGTTTGGTTTTTCACAAAGCCTTAATCAAACCATTCGCGGAACTGTTTTAGATAAACAAACTCAAAGTCCTTTGCCGGGGGCCGTTATATGTATTTTAAATACGAATCCTATTATTGCTACCACGGCCGATGAAAACGGGAAATTTCGTTTGGACAATATAACATTAGGACGATGGCAAATAAAAATTTCGTTAATCAGTTATAAAGAAAAAGTTCAAACTGCATTATTAACCAGCGGTAAAGAAATTGTTTTAAACGCAGAGCTCGAAGAAAACGCAATACAAGGGAACGAAGTTACTGTAACTGCCGAAGAAGATAAAACCAAAACCAATAATAAAATGACGATGGTGAGTTCGCGCGTGTTCTCGGCCGAAGACGCATCGCGTTATGCAGGCAGTAGAAATGATCCGGCGCGGATGGCCGCTAATTTTGCAGGAGTAAGCGGTGCCAATGATAGTCGAAATGATATTATTATTCGGGGTAATTCTCCATTGGGAGTTTTGTGGCGTTTAAACGGAATGGATATTCCTAACCCCAATCATTTTGGTTCCTTAGGTTCAACCGGCGGACCAATAAGCATTTTAAACAATAATACTTTAGATAATTCCGATTTTTTGAGCGGTGCATTTCCGGCCGATTATGGAAACGCCACTGCCGGGGTATTCGATTTAAAAATGCGTTCGGGTAATAATGAAAAATATGAATTTTTAACTCAATTCGGTTTTAACGGTTTTGAGCTTGGCGCAGAAGGCCCATTCACGAAAAAGAAAAAAAATGGTTCTTTCTTAATTAATTTCCGCTACTCTACTCTTGCAATATTTAAAGCTTTAGGAATAGATTTCGGAGCGGGTTCGGCTGTGCCGCAATATCAGGACTTAAGTTTTAAATTAGATTTCCCTACAAAAAAAATAGGAAAATTTTCGGTGTGGGGCGTTGGCGGAATAAGTTACGTGGCTTTGTTGGCCAGTCAGCAATCTAAAAAAAATGATTTGTATGGTTATAGCGGACGTGATACTTATTTTAATTCTAATGTTGGGGCCATTGGAATTGCGCACACGTATTTAATTAATTCGAGTTCATATACAAAAATAAATATCGGGGTAAGTAATTTGTACAATTTCATTAGCGCCGATCGGGTGGATACTAACACAAAACCTTTTTCACTTATTAAAGAATATCGTAACACTTCTTACACCACAAAATATTCGGTCAATTTTACTTACAATAAAAAATTCTCGGCGCGTAATTTTATTAGTACAGGATTGTATGTTGATCTTTTTAATACTTCATTTTTAGACAGTACTGATAATTTTGATGCTTTGGGATTTCATTCGCTAAGAACGTATAACGGACAAACTGTTTTAAGCCGTGCCTTTCTGCAATGGCAACATAAGTTTACCGAGAAACTGACTTTAAATACGGGTGCCAGTTATCAATTTCTTTTCTTAAATAATTCGCAGGCGCCCGAAGGAAGATTAGGATTTAGATACAGCCTTAGCAATAAACAATCTATTAGTTTAGGTGCAGGGATGCACAGTCAGGTTCAACCCTTGTATATTTATTTTGCCACAACAAAAATTCCCGGCGGAAAAACGGAAACTAATCGCGATTTGGGTTTTACAAAAGCATTGCATGCGGTGTTGGCTTATGACTTAAATCTGTTTAATAACGCCCGCATAAAAGCTGAAATTTATTATCAGTATTTGTATAACGTTCCGGTTAAGATGACAAAAAATTATTTTTCGGCGTTAAATTTGGGAGCCGATTTTAATAGTCCGAATGTTGACAGCTTGGCGAGTAAAGGCACCGGCGAAAACTTTGGGCTCGAACTTACATTAGAGAAATTTTACAGCAAAGGGTATTATGCTTTAGTTACAGCATCGTTGTTTCAAAGTAAATATGTGGCGAGCGATAACGTTTATAGAAATACTGCTTTTAATGGGAATTATGTGGTGAATGTTTTGGGTGGGAAAGAATTTAGAATAAAAGAAAAACATATTTTTTCGCTGGATGTAAGAGCCGTTTATGCCGGAGGGAAAAGATATAATCCAATTGATTTAAATGCTTCCATTGCGGCGGGCGAAGAACGGAGAGATTATTCTCAGGCGTATTCCAATCAATATGCTGCTTATTTCAGATTAGATGTTAAACCTTCTTACAAATTAAATACCAAAAAATTTACTCACGAAATTAGTGTTGATTTGCAAAATGTAACACAGCACGATAATATTTTTCAGGAGCGGTTCGATATTCTTACAAAAACTGTACAAACCGAATACCAATTAAAATTTTTCTTTATTCCGCAATACCGCTTAACTTTTTAGTTTTTTCGAATCAACTTATCTCATCAACTGAAAAAATCCTTTATAAGTATAATCTTTATCGTAAATATCTTTACCGGTCATAATGTAAAAATAAGTTCCCGGATCGCTTGGTCTTCCTTTATTATTGTCGCCATTCCAGGTTTCGTTAATTCCTCTTAATTCAAAAACCAAATTTCCCCAACGGTCAAATATCAAACAATTAGATTCTTTAATATATCTCATTATTGGGAAATATGAATCGTTAACACCATCGCCGTTTGGAGTAAATATATTTGGCATTGTAACTACAGGAGTATAAATTTTAGAGGTATCGCTTACCACAAAATATTTTGCAGTAGTATCGTTGCATCCGCCGTTTCCATAAGCAATTAACATTATAGAATAAGAACCCGGTGCGGTAATTATAAAGTTGGGAGAGGCAGTAGTAAATGAATTTCCATTGCTGCAATACCAATAATAGGATGTAGCTAAACTCGAACTATTAATAACCGGAATACTTTGCGGTAATATACTTTGCGTACTTACCACTGTAAATAATGCCGTTGCATACGGATTTACAACAATGGTTTGCGATGCATTTGCTTTACACGACAATGAACCCGAAATAATTGTGCTTACACTATAAGTTGTAGAAACGGTTGGACTCGCAATGGGATTAGAACAGGTAGCGCAACTTAAGCCCACGGTTGGAGTCCAATTATAATTAGCGCCATTGGAAGCAGACAGTTGTACCGAATAACCTAAACAAATTAGAGTATTAATTGGCGCTGCAACAGGTTTCGGATTAATAGAAATAGTTTGCGTTGAACTTTCTTTACACGCCAATGAAAGTGATGCCACTGATGTTACTGTGTAAATGGTACTCACCGTTGGATTTGCAATAGGGTTAGAACACGTTGTACAACTTAATCCAATCGACGGAATCCAGGTATAATTTAATCCGTTGGTGGCGTTTAACTGAACGGTATCGCCGAAACATAACGGTTTGTAGGCTGGCGTTACTATCGGTTTAGGATTATAAATAAAATGAGCTACAACACTATCGCCTGCCGACAAATTTATGGAAACAATTGAATCATTAAAATTCGGCGAAAGAGTATGAGTCTTTGTTGTCCAATGAGAAAAGCAATAATTTACCTTAGGGTGCGCTTTTAAAATATTGGGAAGATTACCCGGATAGGTTCCTGTCCATAAAAATGTAGTTAAGTTTAAAGTATTAAAATCAACAGTGCCCGAGCCCGGCGGATCAACATTTACTTTTATTTTAAACGGACCAGTAACATTATAACATCCATTAAATAATTTTGTAACCGTATCGCAGCGCGCCTGAATAAAATTTCTCATTGCTGTACAATTAGTTTGCCATTGTGCCATTGTTCCGCCCCATCGGGTAATATGCTTTGGCATTTCAGGAGTTATTTGCAAAATCATGCTGTCAAAAATATTAACCATTCTTGCACAGCTTAATCCGCCATTTATTAAATCGAAATAACGCATCACATAATATTGTTTAAATATTGGGTTGGTAAGCAAAGCATTTAAAATAGGAACGTGCCCTTGCCCACCCGGATTATTTAAAGTTTGAGGGTCGCATGGATTTGCATTAATATTTATGTTAGGAAGACCGGTATAATTAATGTAATGTTTAAACGTAGCATCTTCATCCCATAATGTATATCGCCATTTCTTTTTGTTGCAAGTTGCATTTCGTCCTCTCCACCAGGCCGTATTCCAGTTTAACCAATCAGAACAAACTACGTAAGAATTAAGAATCGCATAATCGGCCAAACTTTTTGTGCTTAACATACTATCCGCATAAGCATAATTCGCCGCCACTGTCATACTATTAGAAACAATAAAGTTTTTTAAGGCGGTCCAATCAGTTTGTGCTTGTGCGCCGCCATAAGCCGACCAAGTGCCACCCCAGGTTTGTAAAAACTGTAATGAATCTTCGTGGGCCTTATGATAATATTTACAAAAATCTTTATCATCTACTTTTTCGCGCACATCGTATACTCCCCAATACTGACCATTAACATACATAACGGCCGGCGCCCAAGTACGTTCATCTAAATGCATATTTGCTTTTTGCGCCACAGTATTTACATATTGATCACGAATATGAGCACCGCCTAATTCGCCGGGAAAGTTAGTATTAGGTAAACCGGCAGCAGGATAATTATCGTTGGCCGCGGCCTTTAAAATTATTCTTTGAAAACTGGCGCGCGTTTTTGTATTAAAAATTTTATAATTTAATGCGTCGTTATAACCGTATTCATCATGGCACACAAAATCAATTCCGCGTTGCGAATAAAACCACGAATCATTTCCATGTTCATTACTCAAACCAAATCCATCGGCTTTAAATAAGCCGAAATTATCGAAATACTCAAGGCCTACTTCGGTATTAATTTGCGTGCCCCCTAATAAAACAAGTGCGCCATCGCCGAAAACCGAAACTACATTTACCGAATGGGTTACACTAATAAAAAAAGTATTGCTTTCAACAAAGCTTACGAGAATATTAGGATTTGAACTCACCGCTTCGGCTCTTACCACCTGCGTTGTAGTAATTGGTATGGCTGTAAAATAAACAATTCCGGAGCTGGCATCGGGCTCAAAACCATTCGTAGTATATCTAATAGTAACCCCCGGGTCGGGAGAAGTAATAGTTAAACTTTGTGGCCCCGGATAAAAACCCTGCGCTAAACTCATTACCGGAGTTGTTGCGTAACCGTTATATGGGGTAGAAGTATTATTACTCGCATTGGGAGTGGGCGTTGTAAACACACTCCAGGTAGGGGCGCCATCCGTTTTACGCCCGCGCGAATGGTTTATCTGAGTTTTTTTTAAGGTGAGAGAATCCAATACAAAAAAGCCCGGATTTGATAAAATTATTTTATCGGACTGACACTGATTTAAAGAAAAACCGGCATGAAGGTTGGCACCGGCATTCACATTTTTAGAAGAAGCCCAAATTCTTAAAACTCCATTGGCAGGAATCATTACGTTTCCGAAAGTCCATTTACCTAAATTAATGGCCTTATCACTCAAATGATAACCACTTAAATTTACCGGTACACCTAGGGTATTGTACAATTCAATCCAATCACCGAATTTACCAAAATTATCAGCGTAAGTAGATAAATTGGAAGCCGAATATTCGTTAATTAAAATTTGAGCGCGACAAAAATTTGTAATTAAAAAGAGGCAAAAAACAAATTTGAAAGTAAATTTTTTACACATCATTTTTTTAGTTTAAATTGGATAAACTAAACTAGACAAATAATTTCTAAAAAACAATATTTAATATGGATTTTTATTAAAACCACGCTAAAGATGAGGCAGGCCGACTTAAATACTTAATAAGCTCTTCCTTTTTTGCCTTCCATAAAATTGATAAAAGCGCGGTTAGCCACTTTGTTTCCGCCCGGAGTAGGATAATTACCTGTGAAATACCAATCGCCCAAATGATTCGGGCACGAAAGATGCAAACCTTCAATATTCTGATAAATAATTTCGAGTTCTGCTTTTAAATCCTTTGGTTTTATAAGTTCGCCAATTTTTTGAGAAATTTCCTCGGTAGTAAACGTACCGTAAATTTCTTTCACCACATTTACCTGTTCTTCTTTTGGTTTTGCAATTTCAGTTTTAGCTTTTTCGTAAACTTGTTTCAAAACATTTTCGCGACCGCTTTCTTTTAAAAGGCAAATAGTGGCTTCAAAAGCCACAAATTTATTTAAGATGGCCATATCAATTCCGTAACAATCCGGATAACGAATTTGTGGCGCCGATGAAGCCACAATTATTTTTTTAGGTTCTAATCTATCTAAGATTCTTAAAATACTTCCCTTTAAAGTCGTGCCTCTTACAATACTATCGTCCAACACCACTAAATTATCTACACCTTTTTTTACGGTACCATAAGTTATATCATAACCTAAATTTACCAATACATCTCTGTTTTCATCGTCGGTAATAAAAGTTCTTTGTTTGGCGTCTTTAGAAACTACTTTATGAATGCGCGG
>JAHEYG010000007.1 GCA_023251725.1 Sphingobacteriaceae bacterium
AAGTCAAAATCATCGCTAATAATTTCTTCGCAGCCTTTCGAACCAAATTCATTGTTTCCGCCTTCGGGGATTAAATACAAATTGCCGAATTTATTTTTTAGTTCATTAATAAATTCTTCCGAATCTTTTCTACGATACTCATCGCGCGATACAAAATGCAGTTGCATGCCGTTTTGTTTTGCAAACGATAAAGTAGAATTGTTTTCAGATGTTTGTTCTCCTCTTATAATGCCGATACTTTTTATGTCCGCTAATTTACAGGCCGCCGCAGTGGCGTGAATGTGATTGGAGAATGCACCACCGAAAGTTAAAATTGCATCATGATTTTGTTTTTTCGCTTCCGCGAGATTGTATTTTAATTTAAACCATTTGTTGCCGTTAACGTTGGGATGGATCAAATCTAAACGTAATACAGATACATCAATTTTTTTCTCAAGAAATAAATTCGAAGAAATTTTTTGTATTATGGGAGTGTATTCTAACAGTTTTTCATCTTCAAATCGGCACATTTTCACATCTTCAAATTAACTTTTCTCTTCCCAAATATTTACTAAATGAATAATGGTTTCGGTGGCTTTTTGCATATCCTGCACACTCACCCACTCTTGCTTGCTATGGAAAGCATGTTCACCGGCGTAAATATTCGGACAAGGCAATCCCATAAAAGAAAAACGTGAACCATCCGTTCCGCCTCTTATACTTGATAAAACCGGTTTTACTCCGGTACGCTTCACCGCTTCCACAGCGTAATCTACAACGTGTTGACATTTATCCAAAACATTTTTCATGTTGCGATATTGCTCGGTAACTTTAAATTGGTAAGAACATTTATTATAATTTGCTAAAACTTTTTTGGTGATGTTCTCTAATTCTTCTTCCAGAGTTTTTAAAATGGCATTATCAAACGAGCGGATTATAAATTTTATTTCCACTTGCTCTAAGCCACCGTTTATTGCAGTGGGATGAATAAAAGATTCCATTTTCTCTGTAGTTTCCGGTGTTTTATTTTTTGGCAATTGATTTATTATTTCAGCTGCAATTTTAACAGCGTGCTGCATTTTATTTTTAGCGAAGCCCGGATGTGTTGGGAAACCGTTAATTATAATACTCACGGCATCGGCGCTAAAAGTTTCATTTTCGATATGACCGAGTGTTTCACCATCCATGGTGTAACCGAACTCTGCGCCTAGTTTTTTCATGTCGGCTTTATCGGCACCGCGACCAATTTCTTCATCGGGTGTAAACAAAATTCTTATTTTACCGTGTTTTACTTCGGGATGATTCATCAAATAATTGGCGGCATCCATAATTTCGGCAAGGCCCGCTTTATTATCCGCGCCAAGCAAAGTAGTTCCATCCGTTGTTATAATATCGTTACCAATTTGTTCTTTTAAGGCTTCGTGCTCAGCAAATTTTATTATTTGTGTTTTATCATTGGGTAAAATAATATCGCAGCCATTGTAATTTTTATTAATAACAGGATTTACATTGGTACCTGTACAATCTGGCGATGTATCCACATGCGAACAAAAACAAATTACCGGAACGTTTTTATTGGTGTTGGAAGGAATAGTGGCGTAAATATAACCGTGCTCATCTAATTCTGCATCTTTAATACCGATTGTTTTTAATTCTGCCACCAAAACTTTGCTCAAATTTTTTTGCTTTTCAGTGCTCGGACAAGTGGATGAATTAGGATCGGACTGCGTATCAATTTTTGCGTAGCGGATAAACCGCTCGGTAACTGTGAAATTGTAGTTGGAAAACATCATCTTGTTATTATTAATCGTTTAAAAACGGTTTGTTCTTTATTATTTTGACGGGTTACGGAAAATTTTTATAAAAACCAGAACGGTGACCGAAACATGCAAACCAAATTTTGTTACCTCGAATAACAACTCCTATTCTGTAATCGTTGGCAATTCGAACCCGATAATGAACTTTATGTTTTTTTAGTTTAACCAGGTTTTGAATTTTGGAAATGTCAGGCGCTAATTTTACATTCCATATTGTTTCGCGAATTTCATCTGATACTTTTTGGCTGCGATTCGCAATATCTTTATTAAACTTTCCTTTAAATCTTAACTCCATTCTTTCTTAAAGTTTCGAAAATCACTTCCTCTGAAACTTCACCACTTTTCATTCCTTTATCAATCAATTTAGCCAATGCTTTATCTTCCTTTTCTTCATCCGATAAAATCAATGTTTTAAAATGAAATTTTTTTAACAAGGCCATAAAGAAGGTCTCATCTTTTTCTGGAACATTTACTATAATCGTTTTCATAACCAAATTATTACATTATAAAGATATAAAAAACGGGTACCATTTCCAAATTTTCGGGATGCACATATTTAAATTCAGAAAAATTAATTTTTTACTAGTATCGAATTTTATCGTTTGAAGTAAAGGTAAGCTATTACGAAATAAACCAACAACCTAAGCGGCCTGCAAATGACTTAGTTTTGCATTTTTTAATTTATCGGAAGCGTAATCGTAAGTTATTAAAAAACTTTTTGGCGGTTTTTCGCTGCTTGGCAATTCGTACATTAAGTCGAGCATAATGGCTTCGCAGATGCCGCGCAATCCTCGTGCGCCCAATTTAAATTGTAAAGCCTTTTCTACAATTAAATCCAAAGCTTCATTTTCAAATTCTAACTTTATGCCTTCCATTTTAAATAAATGCTCGTATTGTTTTATTAAAGCATTTTTTGGTTCAGATAAAATTCTACGCAAAGCTTCTTTATCTAATGGCTGCAAATAAGTTAATACCGGTAATCGTCCGATTAATTCAGGAATTAATCCGAAGGCTTTTAAATCCTGCGGCGAAATGTATTGCAATAAATTAGTGCGGTCAATTTCTTTATCACTAACGGTCGCTGAGTATCCCACAGCTTGTGTATTTAAACGCGATGCAATTTTCTTTTCAATCCCATCAAAAGCGCCACCACATAAAAACAAAATATTTTTAGTATTGATCTGAATCATTTTTGCATCGGGATGTTTTCTCCCCCCCTGAGGAGGCACATTTACGCCGGAGCCTTCCAGTAATTTTAATAATGCCTGCTGTACACCTTCGCCACTAACATCTCGCGTAATGGAAGGATTATCACTCTTACGGGCAATTTTATCCAGCTCATCAATAAACACAATTCCTCTTTCGGCGGCGGCTACATCGTAATCGGCAGCTTGCAGTAAACGCGTTAAAATACTTTCTACATCTTCTCCAACATAACCTGCTTCGGTTAAAACGGTAGCATCGGCAATACAAAACGGCACGTTTAATAATTTAGCAATGGTACGCGCCAATAAAGTTTTTCCGGTTCCGGTTTCTCCCACTAAAATAACATTCGATTTTTCAATTTCAATTTCTTCCCTGTCCGTACCTGCAAGGGCGGATTTGTCAGTACCAATCAATGCAGATTTATCAGTTCCTGCAATAGTCGATTTATCATTACTCGAATGGGCCACTCTCTTAAAATGATTGTACACCGCAACACTCAATACTTTTTTGGCTTCATCCTGACCAATTACATATTCATCTAAATATTTTTTTATGGCATTTGGTTTTAAAAGATTAAGCGCTTGCTGAACTTGCTGTTTGCTTGTAGCAGTGCCTTCTTCGTTAATCATTTTATACGCCTGACCAATACAGGTGTCGCAAATGTGACCACTGATTCCGGCAATTAAAATTTTTACATCCTTTTTATCGCGGTTGCAAAATGAACAAGTAATAGGACCTGTTTTAGCCATTGTAAATTAAAATGAAAAATTATTTTTTATTATATTCTTCAGAACTTATTCCGGTGAATTCGTAACCGTTGGGTTTAGCAACAATTTTAAAGTACCAGTTTTTAGAACGTTCTTTTGAAATGCGTATCATGTCTTTTTTTAAAGTGTAAAACGATAATGAATCACAACCAATGCGATCTGAACGATATTCTTTTCCTTCGTAGTCGGTCGACATTTCATGAACCGAATCGCATCTTAAAATTTTTCCGGAAGGCAAAAATCTGATTTCAACCGGTGAAGATTTAGTTTCAGCTTTTTTTGTAAATGTTAATGCATGTTCCGAAAATTTTCCTGTGCAAATCCAGTGCCCGGCTTCCAATGGTTTATGTAAATCTTCCTGTGAAAAAGACGAAAGGCAAAACATTGTTGCCAATATTAAAACAAAGTAAGATTTATTTGGCATGGTAATTAAATTTAGTGGTAAAACAATTGTGAATCTAAGGTTGAAAATTCTATTTTTTCGTTTTTATTGGCATCCAAAGGATATGACAACATCTTATAAAAATACGAAATAGAATTTTTTACAATTTTAATTTTGTCGCCTCGAATAACATAAGTGGCATTAGAATCGCATTGGTAACGCGCGTATTTAGTTATACCATCTGCCTCTTCTATATCCTGAATAATGGAATCGCAATGCATGAATTTACCGGTGTTTAAAAAAGTAGCAAACCATTTATCTCCTTTAGTGCCTCTTTTTGAAGTGAGAATAAAAGGTTCTTTAGGGTCTAACTCACTTTTTGTGTACCAGGTACGCGATAATAATTGTTCTCCAACTTCCTTTTTTTCCTGTGCAAAAGAATTAACACATAAAATAATTGTAAGAACGCAAAAAATATTTTTTTTCATAATTATTTAAATTCGGCAGCAGTAGCCGGTGTAAGTTCATAACCTGCATTATTTGGTAATGCTTTTATTTTGTAGAAATATCCCTGAGGCATATAATTAATTTGAACGATATCGTTTTTTACTTTATAAGTGTACAACGAGTCGCAATAATATGTTCCGGATTTTATTTCAACGCCCGACGGATCAATCACTGCCGATTTAGTTGTGCTGCAATTATGCATTTGACCGGTAGTAGAAAATTTTGCTTCCCAGGTAGCAGCATCATTTGCTTTGTTGGTTAAAATTAAAGTTTTGCCATCAAACGCACCTTGTACAAACCATTTATTAGCCTGTAATTGTTTGGTGGCAACAGATTTTGTAGCCGCTTGAGAAACGCCGTTAAAAGCAAAGGCCGAAACTATAAACAAAGTAAAAATAAATTTTTTCATTTTTTTGGGTTTTTATGAATAGTAAATATAAGAATTAAAAACATATAATGCAAACCTTCCTCGCAAGGGTAAAATATGAATTAAATATGCAATGCCCTTTTAGAAGTAGCGTCTAAACAAGCTTCTTTCATTGCCTCTGTAAAAGTTGGATGCGCGTGGCACATCCGCCCGATATCCTCGGCACTGGCGCGGTATTCCATTGCTACAACGGCTTCGGCAATCATGTCGGCAGCACGCGGACCAATCATGTGCACCCCTAAAATTTCGTCGGTGGTTTCATCGCTAATTACTTTAATAAAACCATCGGTATCCATACTGGCTCGGGCCCGGCCACTGGCTTTAAAGGGGAAACTTCCCACTTTATATTTTTTTCCTTGTTCTTTTAATTGTTCTTCGGTTAAACCCACAGCCGCTACTTCGGGCCAGGTATAAACTACGCCGGGAATTAAATTATAATTCATGTGCGGTTTTTGTCCCACCATTAATTCGGCCACATAAACGCCTTCTTCTTCGGCTTTATGCGCAAGCATGGCACCGCGTACTACATCGCCAATAGCATAAATATTTTCGACATTAGTTTGTAAATGATCGTTTACCTCTACTCTTCCTTTGTTGTCTAATTTTACGCCCGCTTTTTCTAAACCTAAATTATCGGTATACGGTCGACGACCAACGGCAACTAAAACGTAATCGCCTTTAATTTCTACTTTTTCTCCTTTATCATTATCGGTCGTTACAAAAACTTCTTTTCCTTTCGAAGAAACCGCGCTCACTTTATGTTTCATATAAAATTCGAAACCCAAATTTTTCTTTAAGATGCGCTGCAATTCTTTTCCAAGCGATTTATCCATTGTGGGAATGAGTCCGTCCATAAATTCTACTACACTTACTTTAGAACCTAATCTTGCATAAACACTTCCCAACTCTAAACCAATTACACCACCGCCAATTATAATTAAATGATTGGGAACTTCGGTGAGTTCTAATGCTTCGGTAGAAGTAATAATTCTTTTTTTATCTATTTTTATGAAGGGTAGTGAAGATGGTTTTGAGCCGGTGGCGATAATTGTTTTTGCAGATTCAATTTGATCCTTTTTACTATCGGCTTTTAAAATTTCGATCGTAGTTTTATTAACGAAACTGGCATGACCGGTTAAAACGGTAATTTTATTTTTTTTCATTAAGAAATTAATTCCGTCGCAGGTCATTTTTACAACGCTGCTTTTACGATCGATCATTTGTTTTAGATTTACTTTCAAATCTTTTAAATCGATGCCGTGTTCTTTAAAATTATGTTCTGCATTATGAAAATGCTCACTGGAGTCTAATAATGCTTTTGAAGGAATGCAGCCCACATTTAAACAGGTTCCTCCCAAAGTATTATAACGCTCGATAATTGCAGTTTTCATTCCCAATTGCGCACAGCGAATAGCGGCCACGTATCCACCCGGACCTGAGCCAATAACAGTTACATCAAATTTTTCCATAGTATTAATTTTAATTCAAAATGAACAGGAACGAATATAGTAATTTTTAGTATTTTAATTCGTTTTCAAAAGCAATAAAATTTAATTAACTTTGACTATGTTTAGGTTAGATAGAAGTTTTCATCGGACATATTCTTATAAAGAAACCCGAAAAGAGTCAGAGAATTACAAGCAAATGAGTTTTGAAGAAAAAATACAGTTTTTTTTGTATTTACAGAGCGTGGCTTATAATTATAAAATGGGCTCGCCTCCAAAAATGGATAAAACAATTCATTCTTTTCGTACACTAAAATAAAAAATTATGACTATTTTCTTGAATAAAGATGGCATTATTTTGATCTAAATTTAATCTAGCGCAACATGAAAAAATTTCTTTTATTTTTATTTATCGTTGACTTTTCTACAATTCTACTTTCTCAAACATATAAAGTAAAGGCGGGTTCAAGCCTTCATCTAATGAGCGAACTAAATACCGGCTCAACGCTTATTGCTTCGTTAACAAACAGCGCAAAGGCAAATGTAATTGATAAAAGCAAAGGCGAATTTTGGAATATAAAACACAAAGACCGCGCCGATTCTGTTTCTTCCAAATTTATTTTGGACGAAACTAAAAAACAAAAGATAAATAAACCTGAAGATAACAGCGGCAAATGTTTTGATGAAAATACACATTTGCTTAATATAGGTATTGGTTTTAGAACCGGTTATTACCCAAATTATTCCGGTTACAATTACATTTATGGTTTAACACCTGTTATTAGTATAAGCTACGAACAGGCGTTTAAGAAAAAATTAGGTCCTGGTTATTTAGGCGTAGGCGGATTTTTTGCTTTTCAATCAGAATTTCAGAGATATGATTATTACGATTCGTATTATGCAAGCAACACATTATATTACAACCAATATAATTGGAATTATTTTATGATTGCCGCCAGGGGCGCTTATCATTTAGATTTTTTAATGAATAATAAAGCGGAAGTTTATGCCGGCGTTTTATTGGGTGTAAGAATCAATACTTATATTTATTCAACAAATTATCCAAACAATTCGAAATACGATTATTATTACAATCAGGGAACTGTTTATCCTGCTTACCAGGTTTTTGCAGGCGCACGATATTATTTTATAAAACCATTAGCGGTATATGCCGAATTGGGTTATGGAATTTATTTCGGGACTATTGGATTAAACTTGAAGTTTTAAGTTTATCTTTTCCTGAACCTCAAAAACTGCCCATACACCAAAAACAAAAGCGCGATAGTTACCGAGGCATAAGAAATTACATCGCCACAGCGAACAAAAAAAGTTTTTCCCTTACTCACATTTAAATCTTTTTGTATAACGGCCTGCTCCCACCATTTTGTGGCCTGCTCAATATTTCCTAATTCATCAATGAAACACGAGATTCCTGTGTTCGCACAGCGCGCAATCTGACAGCGGGTTTCAATAGCACGCAAACGCGCGTAGGCTAAATGGTGTTTGTATCCGGGTGTATCATCCCACCATCCGTCGTTAGTAATAATAAAAATAATGTTTGCGCCATTGCGAATGTATTGACCAACATAATCGGGATAAACGCTTTCGTAACAAATTACGGGCGCAATTCCCACCGAATTATTTTTACTAAAAAAAACAGTGCGTTCATCCTGCAAACCCAAACTTCCCATGGTGCCACCTAAATTAATTGCCAATTTCTCTAATGGTTTAAACAATGCAGGAAAAGGCATGCGCTCAACACCGGGCACTAATTTTGATTTGTGATAAAGTTTTATTCCCCCCTTATTAATTTGAATGGCAGTATTGTAAGAATCGTAATAAATATCGGCGTCCGAAAATTTATCGGCAGTTGAAGTTAATTTCTCTCCTTCTTTAAAGATATACATGGTGCTTGCACCTGTAATAATTGTAAGATTTGGATATTTTAATAAGATACTGTCTCGCAAAAATTTAATGGAGAAAGAATTTTCTAATTCGTTTTCTCTCACGTATTCTGTTAAAAAAGTTTCGGGCATCACTAAATAATCTGTTTCCTGATTCAGTTTCCCCTTTATTTGATTGCAAAAGTTTTGTAATTGTACTTTTGGTTCTAAATTAAATTTTTCGTTGTAAGGGTCAACGTTGGGCTGCACTATAACGGTTTGGAATTTGGAGTTCGGGGTTCGGGGATTGGAAGAACGGTACGTTTTTATTATGAAGGAAAAAATAATTGGGATAAAAATAATTCCGAGCAATTTTAGTTTCTGGTTTATTATTTTTAGAAATAATATATTTATTATTAGAATCCATAAACTTCCGCCGGAGGTTCCCGTAAGTTCGTACCATTGTACAACGTCCGGCGCAAACGCAAAAACGTTTCCTAACGTGAGCCAGGTCCATGATAAATCCCATAAAGTATGCCCGTATTCAAATCCCAACCACATTGGTATCAATAACCAAATTCCCCAACTCCGATAGCTATCGGGGTTATTTATTCTTTTTTTTATATTAAAGTAGGTTGTAAATACAATCGACATTAAAAGCGAATTGGTAACCACCGCCAAACACAAGCCGCCAAACGAAGCATAATAAATCCACCACGTTGTTAAAATATTCCAGATAAAAAAAGTAAGGTAGGATAGTCCGGTTATTTTTAGTGATTTTCTTTTTGCAGATAAAGATTCAGAAATTTTTTGTTCCGCAATTAATAAAGGAATCCAGGCAATAAAAATTAAAAATGTAAAAGGATAAATCCAGGAAGCGGCTAATAACAGGCCGCTGAGTATTGCTAAAAATATATTAGGGAGTTTTCCTAAATATTGCATTGGGAACTATTCGTAAATTATAATGATTAACACTAAACGCAAAATAAAAAATGTTTAAGTGTTTTTAAAAATTCATTTTTTGGTAATTTAAGTTTTCGTCGCAAACAGAAAAATAAATTTTACTTTGTCATTTTTCATTTTGTGTTTTATGTTTAGAGTTTTTATACACAAAATATTTTTTACACCCCTGCTCCGTGGCAGTTTTTATATTTTTTTCCGCTACCGCAAGGACACTGATCATTACGACCAATTTTTTGTTCTACACGCACCGGTTGCTGTTTTGGTTTTTGCTGTTCGTTGGCTTCTTTTACTTCTTCTTCATTTCTGCTTTCCACCAATTTTTCTTTTTTCTGTTTTGGAGCTTCCTGTGTAAATTTGGCCTGCTGCAATTGTTGTTTATCATTCTCCACTGGCAATCCGCCTTTCATTAAAAACGAAACCGCATCTTTATTTGTTTTAGCAATCATGTCGCGAAACAAATTAAACGATTCTAATTTATAAATTACCAATGGATCTTTTTGTTCCAACGAAGCATTTTGCACCGCTTGTTTTAAATCATCCAATTCACGCAAATGTTCTTTCCACGAATCGTCAATCATTGCCAACACCACTGTTTTTTCAAAAGCTAAAACTAATTCTCTTCCTTTTGTATCATAAGCTTTTTTAAGATTCGCCATAATTTGCAAACCACGAACCCCATCGGTAAACGGTGTTACAATATTTTCGAATTGATTATTCGGATTTTTATAAACGTCTCTCACCACCGGAAAAGCCATTTCGCAAACTACCTGAGTTTTTTCAGTATAATGTTTTAATGCAGCGTTAAATAATTGTTCGGCGGCATCAATTTCGCGCATCGCATAAAATTCTTTATCAGTAAACGGACTCTCAATCCCAAAATTCTTAATACATTCTAAAGTAAAATTTCCAAAATCTTTTTGTTCCTGAAACTCTGTTACAATTTGTTCGCTCACTTCAAAAATCATATTGGCAATATCAATGCTCAAACGGTCTCCGTACAAGGCGTTGCGGCGTCGTTTGTAAATCACATCGCGTTGTGCATTCATTACATCATCGTATTCAATTAATCTTTTACGGGTACCAAAATGATTTTCTTCTACTTTTTTTTGCGCACGCTCAATCGATTTGGTAATCATGCTATGCTGAATTACTTCACCTTCTTCCAATCCCATTCTGTCCATCAACGAAGCAATTCGTTCGCTACCGAACAATCGCATTAAATTATCTTCTAACGAAACAAAAAATTGTGAACTTCCCGGATCGCCCTGTCGGCCTGCGCGCCCACGCAACTGACGGTCGACACGCCTGCTCTCGTGACGCTCGGTTCCAATAATTGCTAAACCGCCCGACGCTTTAACACCCGGACCCAATTTAATATCGGTACCGCGACCGGCCATGTTAGTGGCAATGGTAACGGTTCCCGCCTTGCCTGCTTCGGCAACAATTTCTGCTTCTTTCTGATGAAGCTTTGCATTTAATACATTGTGTTTTATACCGCGTAATTTTAAAGTACGGCTTAATAATTCTGAAATTTCTACTGAAGTTGTTCCTACTAAAACAGGGCGACCGGCTGCCACTAATTTTGCAGTTTCATCGATCACTGCATTATATTTTTCGCGTTTTGTTTTGTAAACGTAATCTTGTTCATCCTTTCGTGTGATGGGTTGGTTAGTTGGAATTACTACCACATCTAATTTATAAATATCCCAGAATTCCTGCGCTTCTGTTTCGGCAGTTCCTGTCATTCCCGCTAATTTATTATACATGCGGAAATAATTTTGCAAAGTAATTGTGGCGTATGTTTGAGTAGCCGCTTCAATTTTTACACTTTCTTTTGCTTCAATGGCCTGATGCAATCCATCGCTGTAACGGCGACCTTCCATAATACGGCCGGTTTGCTCATCAACAATTTTTATTTGTCCGCCATCAATAACATATTCTACATCTTTTTCAAAAACGGTGTATGCTTTTAATAATTGGTTTACGGTGTGAATGCGTTCGCTCTTCACACTAAACTCGCGCATGATAGTTTCGCGTTTTATAATTTTTTCTTTGGGATCGGTAATATTTTTTTCTAAGTCCGCAATTTCGTCTCCCACATTTGGTATTACAAAAAATTTAGGGTCTTCCGAATTCGTAGTCATTAAATCAATTCCTTTTTCGGTAAGATCAACGCCATTGTGTTTTTCGTCAATCACAAAATAAAGTTCAGCATCAATTTTATGCATTTCTTTATTTTGATCCTGCATATAATGATTTTCGGTTTTTTGTAACAAGGCTCTCACACCTTGTTCACTTAAAAATTTTATTAAAGCACTGTTCTTCGGTAAACCGCGATACGCTCTTAATAATGGGATACCGGCTTCTTTTTCTTTTCCTTCGGCGTAAAATTTCTTGGCATCGGTTAAACAGGTTAATACAAATTGTTTTTGTGCGCTTACAATTTTTTCTACCCGAGGTTTAAATTCATTGAACTCGTGTTTATCGCCTTGTGGTGTGGGTCCCGAAATAATTAAAGGCGTTCTTGCATCATCAATCAAAACCGAATCAACCTCATCTACAATAGCAAAATTATGTTTACGTTGCACTAATTCATCAATACCGCGAGCCATATTATCGCGCAAATAATCGAAACCAAATTCGTTATTGGTTCCGTAAGTAATGTCGCACATATACGCATCTCGCCGTTCTTGCGTATTGGGTTCGTGCTTGTCAATACAATCCACACTCATGCCATGAAACTGAAATAAAGGCGCGTTCCATTCGCTATCTCGTTTTGCTAAATAATTATTTACAGTTACCAAGTGAACACCTCTCCCCGCAAGGGCATTTAAAAACATTGGTAAAGTAGATACAAGTGTTTTTCCTTCGCCTGTGGCCATCTCCGAAATTTTTCCCTGATGTAAAACCATGCCGCCAATGAGCTGCACATCGTAATGCACCATGTCCCACACAATTTCATTTCCTGCTGCTATCCATCGGTTTTTCCAATAGGCTTTGCTGCCTCGGATTTCAATATTTTTATGTTGCTTGGCAAAGCTTAAATCAAATTCGCTGGCGGTCACTTCCAGTTCTGCATTTTCTTTAAAACGTTTTGCGGTTTCTTTTATAATAGCAAATGCTTCTGGTAAAATATCATTTAAAACATTTTCTACTTTTTGAGTAATTTCAATTTCAATCTCATCAATCTCCTTATAAAGTGCTTCTTTGGTGTTCACATCCATTTCTAAATCTTCTGCGATTTGTGTATGAATACCGGCAATTTTTGAATTCTCTTCTTTTATTTCTTCCTGAATTTTTTCTTTAAGATTTTTTGATTTAGTACGGAGTTCATCATTGGTAATAGAAACGAAAGTCTCACAAATCTCATTTATTTCATCCACCAAAGGCTCAACGCTTCGAATGTCTTTTTCAGATTTAGTACCAAATAATTTTTTAAGAAGACCAATCATAGTATTTTCAAAATTTTTTCCGAAGGTCCAAAGGACTCCTTTGGAAAATGCCTTCGGCAATAAGGCTTCAAAGGTAATAAAAAAACAGCGACTACCCGGCCATAATAGGGAGCTTTATTGACCGAAAATTGGCTTTTTTTAACCATTTAAAAGATAAACACCGCCAATTGTTGTTTCGGTTTTTGAGTTTGTATTTAAAAACCTATTTTAGTGATGGTATTATGAAGTCTTCCCTAATAAAATATTTCCTCTTTTTTATTCTATTTAAACTTTCCGTTTTAAACGCCCAGCAATATTATTTTAAGAATTATACCGCCGAAAACGGTTTGCCGTTTGTTCAGGTAGCGTGTATGTTTCAGGACAGCAAAGGATATTTATGGAGCGGCGGTTATGGCGGACTGAGCAGATTTAACGGAAAAGAATTTTTAAATTTTTCGCCTAAGAATGGTTTAATCAATCATTTTGTAAATGCTATTTGCGAAGGCGATTCCGGAAATATTTATGTCGGTACGAATGAAGGATTAAGTGTGGTACGTAATAAACCTCTTAATAGTTATACCCGAAAAAACGGGTTAATTGATAACACTATTTTTTCGTTATGTTATGTGAAAAGTGCCGGATTATTTGTGGGAACAAAAAAAGGTTTGTGTTTATTAAATAATTTATCGGGTGATAAAAATTTTATTGAAATAAAAGAATTCTCAGGTAAAGAAATAAAATGTTTGCTTCATATCTCTAATAATACGATTTGCGTTGGCACCAATTCGGGTTTATATTATTATGATTTAAATTCGGGTGCAGTAAAAAAACAAAATGGATTGCACAATGATAATATTAATTGTGTTGCAGAATGTAATGAAACAAAAGATTTATTTATAGGAAGTGTAAATGGTTTATCTAAAATAGAAGTTGCCACTAAAAAATTATTTAATCTCCATATAGAAAACGGACTGATTGACGAAAATATTACAGCCGTTTTGTGCGAAAATAAATCCCAAACATGGATTGGTTCGGCCAATGGTTTATTAAAATTTAATGGCAAACAGTTTTCGTTTTATAATATTTACAACGACAATAATTCAAATCACATTCGATGTTTAATTAAGGATTTCGAAAATAATATTTGGTTGGGAACTCATAGCGGTTTGTATAAATACCGCGATAATGCATTTTCAAGTTTCAGTAAGCAAGAAGCTATTGGTAATGCCATGGTGTTTCAAATTTTCAGAGACAAAAAAGGCGAGCTGTGGTTTTGTTCGGATAACGGAGTGTTTAAATATTCGCAGGGTTTTTTTAAAACTTATACTACGAAAGACGGATTAGCTGATAATTATTGTATAGCTGCACTGGAAGATGATGATGGAACGTTATGGTTTTGCAATAACAAGGGTATATCGAAATATAAAAATAATGTGTTTCAGAATTTTACCCATGAACAAGGTTTTGAAATTACCGGTTCGCTTAATGCGATTTATAAAGATAAAAAAAATACGTTGTGGGTGGGCGGGCAAAACGGAGTTGCTGCATTTAAAAAAATAAACGGCGTTTATGTTCCGTCATATTATAAAATTCCAAATCTCTCTCCCGATTACGGCGTATTAACTTTTGTTGAAGATAATAATGGTGCGCTTTGGCTGGGAACATACTCGCGCGGCATTTATAAATTAAAAAATGGTGAATTTGTTTCTCAAAACAATTCGTTGAACCTAAAATCGGAAACTACTTTTTTTACGTTACTGTGTGATAAAAATAATGTTTTGTACGGAGCTACATTAAACGGTTTGTGGTTTTATGATATTAAATCGGGAATACAAAAATTTATTTCGGAGAAAGAAGGACTGAACTCCGAATTAATTTACTCAATAAAATTAAGCAACAACGATGATATTTTATGGATTGGAACCAACCAAGGAATTAATAAATTAAATTTAAAAAAATTACGCGAAACCCAAACCGTAGAAATTAATTCGTACGGAAAAACAGAAGGATTTACGGGGGCAGAATGTAATGCGTTCGGAATTTGGGAAGATACCGATAGTACTTTGTGGTTTGGAACAGTTAGCGGAGTTGTAAAATATACTCCTAATACTTTTAAAGAAAATAAACAGTTTTCGAAAACAATAATTAATACTATAAAATTATTCAGCGAGGATACGGTTTTAAAAAACGGAAGTTTGCTTCCATACAATTATAATAACATTACTTTTTATTATAATGGCATTTGTTTAACCAATCCCGATAAGGTAAAATACATTAAACAACTCGAAGGTATTGAAACAAAATGGTCGGAGCCTAGCACCGAAGATTACAGTAAGTATGCCAATCTTCCTCCAGGCAAATACACTTTCAAAGTAAAAAGCTGCAACAACGAAGGCATTTGGGATCCTGTACCCGTTGAGTTTTCCTTCGAAATAAAAACTCCATATTTTAAAACCTGGTGGTTTACTTTATTAATTATTGGAAGTATTTCCGGAATTATCCTGCTGGTGTTTCAAATTCGGGTTCAAAACATTCGCAAAAAAGAAAAAGCAGAATTAGATAAACAAGTCGAAATCTCTAAAGTTGAATTAAAAGCCTTGCGCGCCCAAATGAATCCGCATTTTGTATTTAATTCTTTAAACTCCATTCAGCATTATATCCTAAACAGCAACAGTACCGAAGCTGCAAAATATCTCAACAAATTTGCCAAACTTATTCGTATTATTTTAAATAATTCAGAAAAGCCAATGGTAACGGTAAATGAAGATATTGAATCGCTCAAATTATATTTAGAATTGGAACAAATGCGTTTCGACGGAAAGTTCGATTACATCGTAAATATTGATAAATCTATTGATGGCGACTACGACGAAATTCCTCCCATGTTAATGCAGCCCTATATCGAAAATGCTATTTTACACGGATTAAATCCGAAAGTTGATAAAGGATGTTTAAAAATTGATATTTTTACTAAAAATAATTATATCATTTGCCGAATCACCGATGATGGAATTGGCAGAACAGCAGCAGGAGAAATTAAACGCACACAACCCGGACAACAATACAAATCGCTTGGCATGAAAATTACGAGTGAAAGAGTAAGAATTTTAAACAATATAAATAATTCGAACATGAGTGTTGAAATAAGTGATCTTAATAACGATAAACAAGAATCGATTGGCACTATGGTTGAAATTTATATCCCCCATTTTTATTAATTTAAAAACTGAGTTATGATAAAAGCAATAATTATAGAAGACGAACAAAAAAGCAGAGAGTTGCTTGCTATGTTAGTCGAAAAAAATTGTCCGCAATTACAATTGGTAGCAGTTGCAAAAAATGTAAAAGAAGGTGTTGAGATGATTAACACTTTAAATCCGGATTTGGTTTTTTTAGATATTTCTATGCCCGACGGAACCGGTTTTGATTTGCTTGAGCAAGTGGCGGGAAAAAAATTTGAAATTATTTTTTCAACCGCCACCGATAAGCATGCACTCAAAGCAATTAAATACAGCGCCTGCGATTATTTATTAAAACCAATTGACATTGATGAATTAAAAACGGCGGTTGACAAAGTTGCCTTAAAAAGAAACGCCACTCCATCAATGGATAATTTGCAATTTTTAATTCAGCAGTTTAAAAAAGCGGATGATAATTATCAGAAAATTACTCTTCCCACCGGTAATGCATATGAAATTGTTGCCATTAAAGATATTATCCGATGTGAAGCAGATGCGAGTTACACACATTTTTTTTTAGTGGGTGGTAAAAAATTAATGGTTTCGGCCAGCTTAAAACATTATGAAGATCTTTTACCGGAAAATGATTTTATTCGGGTGCATCATCAGCATTTAATTAATATGAGTCACGTTTCGCGTTTTTTAAAACAAGACGGCGGCTACGCTGTAATGAGTGATGGAACCAAAATTGAAATTTCGAGACGTAAAAAAGACGCCTTTATGGAGCGATTAAACAGTATATAATTTCCGGTTTTTAACCACTTATACAAAAAATCCGACCACTTATTAGAAGCCTGTTTTTTATGGCTCAAACCCAACTTATCTTTACTGTACGTTCTTTGCTAAGGGTTTTTGTTTAGTTTATACTAAACCTTAAATAAGGCCATCAATGTGTCTCGCGGGGATGTACACGTTGGTGGCTTTTGTTTTGCCACTAATTGCACTAATTTTCGCTAATCTGTGTGGTTAGCTAAATTACATTGAAAGATATATTTATAAAATAATTCTTTTAAACTGTAAATTGCTTCCTCCAAAATTTACAAGTAAACCCAGTTTACATTTTGAAGCAGCTAAATAATTTATTACCTGTTTAAAATGGTCTTCCATGACCCCGTCTCCTGTTTGAGCTTTCACTTCTAAAATTATTTCATCAAAAATTAAAAAGTCTGCAAAATAATAATGCGGTAAGATTACATTTTTATATTTAATCTCAAATTTCTTTTCGCGCGCATAAATAATTCCTGTTGAATTGAATTCGTGCATTAAAGCATCTTTATAAACCACTTCCGAAAATCCTTTACCCAAATTATTATGAACTTCAAAACAGCAAGAAATAATTTTATAAACTTCCTCCTTATAAATTAAATTATTCAGGCCATAAATTTCTTTTGGCTCATTAACGGTTTCAAATTCCATTTCTAATTTATTCGTGAAAATTCGTGCGATTCGTGGCTAGTGATGATGACCATGTTCGCCATGAACATGTCCGTGATCTAATTCTTCGGGCGTTGCATCTCTCACTTCCAAAACTTCTCCAACAAAATGTAAATCGTGTCCTGCCAAAGGATGATTGAAATCCATGGTCACATGCGCTTCTGCAATTTCAATAACTTTTCCAATTAACTGGTTGCCGTCCTGATCGTGCATCGCAATATCTTCATTTAATTTTACACGTTCATCGTCAAATTTTCCTTCTATCATAAACGCTTCTTTATTTACTTTAACGATATAATCTTTTTCAATTACACCATATCCTTTTTCGGCAGTTATTCTGAAATCAAATTTATCTCCTAAAACTTTTCCGCTTAGGTTCGATTCAAAATCGGGGAGTAATTGTCCGAATCCGCAAATAAAAACAAAGGGTTTTTCAACGCTTGTTTGTTCTACCAATTCTTCGGGACCATTGTTTTTGCTGGCGGTTAAATGATAATTAACCGATACAACTTTGTCTTCTGCAATTTTCATATTGTTCTTTTTTTGCCTTCAACCTCCCCTCTCCCTTGGAGAGGGGCCGGGGGTGAGGCTGGTTTATACTTTATTAATTAATATCAAATTTAATGCCTTGTGCTAATGGTAATTTTGTTCCGTAATTAATGGTATTGGTTTGCCTGCGCATATAAACTTTCCACGCATCCGAACCGCTTTCTCTTCCACCACCCGTTTCTTTTTCGCCACCAAATGCGCCGCCAATTTCTGCGCCTGAAGTTCCAATATTTACATTGGCAATTCCGCAATCACTACCCGATGAAGATAAAAACTGTTCGGCTTCGCGTAAATTTAAAGTCATAATTGAAGAAGATAAACCTTGCGGAACGCCATTTTGCATTTCAATTGCTTCATCTAAAGTTTTATATTTCATAATATACAACACCGGCGCAAATGTTTCGTGTTGCACAATTTTAAATTCGTTTTTTGCTTCGGCAATTGAAGGTTTTACATAACAGCCGCTTTCGTACCCATTGCCTTCTAACACACCACCTACAGCAATTATTTTTCCGCCCTCAGCAATTACATTTTCAATGGCGGTTAAATAATTTTTTACGGCGTCTTTATCAATAAGCGGACCCACATGATTTTTTTCATCCAGCGGATTTCCAATTTTTAATTGCGCATAGGCTTTTACCAAACGCTCTTTTACTTTCTCGTAAATACTTTCGTGGATAATTAATCTTCGTGTTGTTGTACAGCGTTGTCCGGCTGTACCAACTGCGCCAAAAACGCCGGCTAAAATCGCAACATCCAAATCAGCTTCGGGAGAAATTATGATTGAATTGTTTCCGCCTAATTCTAAAAGTGATTTTCCAAAACGTTCGGCTACTTTTGTGCCTAATAATTTTCCCATCCGCGTTGAACCGGTTGCGCTCACTAATGGTACACGCACATCGGCCGATAAAAATTCGCCTGCTTTATAATTTCCATTTAATAAATTGCAAATTCCTTCAGGTAAATTATTTTCTTTTGCAACTTCATTCCAAATATTCTGACAAGCCACCGAACACAATGGCGTCTTCTCTGACGGTTTCCAAACACAGACATCTCCGCAAACTAATGCTAAAGCTGTATTCCATGCCCATACTGCCACCGGGAAATTAAATGCGCTGATTATTCCTACAATTCCTATCGGATGCCATTGCTCGTACATACGATGTTGCGAGCGCTCGCTATGCATGGTTAAGCCGTGTAGTTGACGCGAAAGCCCTACTGCAAAATCACAGATATCAATCATCTCCTGAACTTCGCCTAAACCTTCCTGTAACGATTTTCCCATTTCGTAGGAAACTAATTGCCCGAGTTCTTGTTTTTTTATTCTTAATTTTTCGCCGAACTGGCGCACATACTCCCCGCGTTTTGGTGCAGGAATATTTCTCCATTCTTTAAAAGCCGAAGAAGCAGTTTGAATTATTTTTTGATAGTCGGCTTCGGTTGCCGATTTTACTTTTGCAATTAATTTACCATCTACCGGACTGTAAGATTCAATTATTTCGCCATTCGAAAACCAGTTTTGCCCTGTGGCGCAACCATCGTTTATTTCTTTTATTCCAAGTGCTTTCAGTACTTTATCCATCTCGTTTTTTTTGGGAACGTAAATGTAAGCAAAAAAGGTTATTCGTTATAACGTTATTCGTTATAGCGATGATTTTTAGGGATAAAATGGTTAGATGGCTGGATGATTAAATGGTTATAGATTGGATGGTTTATTCTATTTTTACAGTATTGTTTAAGAACAAAACCATATTTATTGCGCCTTTGGATTGGGGCTTAGGACACGCCACACGCTGCGTTTCAATTATTAAACAATTATCGATTGATAATACAGTTTTATTGGGAGTAACACCTTTAACGAAAATTATTTTTGATGAGGAATTGCCCGGGTTAAAACAAATTGAATTGCCTTCTTACAATGTTCGTTACTCAAATATTTTTCCCCTGTGGATGAAACTTGGTTTTAGTGTCCCGCAGATTTCGCGGATTATCGCAGAGGAAAATACGCTTTTGGCTAAATTAATTTCTACTCACAAAATTGATGTTGTAATTAGTGATAATCGTTTTGGTTTGCATTCTAAAAAAGCATACAGTGTTTTTATTACCCATCAGTTATTTTTGAAGGCACCTGTTTTTGTAGGAATAGCCAATCGTATTAATAAAAAATATATTTTAAATTTTAATGAAGTTTGGGTGCCGGATTATGAAGGAGAAAATAGTCTGAGCGGAGAATTATCACAATCAAAAAATCATCCCGATAGCTATCGGGATCATAAAAATGTGAAATACATTGGTGCGCAAAGTCGTTTGAAAGATATTGTAGTTACAGTTGAAGAAAATAAATACGATTATTTGATTTTACTTTCAGGACCTGAACCGATAAGAACTTCTTTGGAAAATATTTTAGTGAACACGTTTAAAAATTCAGATAAAAAAATTGCATTAGTGAGAGGTACAAAATCAGTTGGCATTTGCAGTTGGCAGTCGGCAGTTAGTTGCGAAGTTTTTGATTTGCCTTCTAAAGAAATATTAAAAAAATTAATTTTATCCTCTCACAAAATAATTTGCCGGAGCGGTTACTCAACTTTAATGGATATGCATTTGCTGGGGAAAAAAGAATTAATTTTAATTCCCACACCAGGGCAAAGCGAACAAGAATATTTAGCGAAATACTGGAAAGAAAAATTCGGGGCCGAAATTATTTTGCAAAAGGAAATTAAAAAATTGAATTCATTAAAAGCTTAAAATATTATTTTTCAACTCTTATCTTAACATAAAAATCCCAATGTTGAATTGGGCTAAGCGCCTTTTTACCTGGATATTTTGTTTGATCAGAACTAACAAGTTCGTTTTTTTGCGGTAGTTTCAACCAATTTATTTTTTTATAAAATGGCGGCAAAGCCGGATGTATGGCTCCGTTTATAGTATTAATAATTTGCGTAGTATCCTGTTTGTAAAGTGCTCTAAAACCGCAAGTATCGCTTTTATCGCCATAATATTCAAACACAAGCGCAAAACATTTTGAGCCTTTTATTTCTAATTTAGGTTCATATAAAATATGAGTGTATTGGTTTCGCCAATCATTATTTTTAGAAAGTCCTTTATTTTTAATAATGGTCCGCGACCATAAAATGTTTTGTCCGGGTTTATTGTTTTTATCAAGGTCTGTAATTTTAAAAATAATGGTATCGTTTTTTCCACTATTGTTCTCGTGGCTTAATGCAACATAAATGGTATCAATAAAATAAGTTGGCGGCGGGTTAATTTTAACTGATTCAGTATCATTTTTAAGTATAACAAAAGGCGAGAATGCCATGGCCGCATACGAATAACATCCCGAATCTTTTTTTGTATAGCGCGAATTAAAGGGCCATTGAAAACCGCTGTCGTCATTTTCGGCGTAAGCAAAAAAAAGTGTATGGCGTTTAATATTTTGCTGGGAAAAGAAAAATAAAGGGGACACTATCAAACAAATAAATAATTTAAGTCGATACATAATTGAAAAGATTTTAATGAAATTTATTTAATAAAATTAATCATTTTGTTTGAATGCCAATTGTTTCTTATTTATTCTTGTTCAGTGTTATTCATTATTTACTACCTTTACACTATGAGCACACCTTTAGTCGGAATAATAATGGGCAGCGAAAGCGATTTAGTAATTATGAATGCAGCTGCCGAAGTTTTAAAAAAGTTTGGTATTGCTTACGAAATAGATATTGTTTCGGCACATCGCACTCCCGAAAAAATGTACACTTATGCTAAAGATGCTTCGGGGCGCGGACTAAAAGTAATTATTGCCGGTGCCGGCGGTGCCGCCCATTTACCCGGCATGGTGGCATCTTTAACTCCGCTTCCTGTAATTGGTGTTCCTGTAAAAAGCAGTAATAGTATTGATGGTTGGGATTCGCTTTTATCAATTGTGCAGATGCCTAACGGTGTGCCAGTAGCTACTGTTGCAGTTAACGCCGCACAAAATGCCGGAATATTAGCGGCGCAAATTATCGGCACCAACGATAAATTAATTCAGAAAAAAGTTTCTGAATATAAAGAAGAATTAAAAGATAAAGTGAATAAATCTTCGGATGATATTAAGAAGTAGAACACCCCTCCCGGACCTCCCCAAGGGGGAGGAGTTGGTACGGTTTCAGATAAATATTATTGAAAAAAATTGAATGCCATTATTGGCTGAATTTATCACGAACATGAAAAAAAAATTAATACTTTTCCTAGTATGCGGTGTGTTTTTGTCTCTAGCTCAAACCAGCTTTCAATCCGGTAAAAATTTGCCTGGGCCCTATAAATATCTTAAATATGATAAGGTAATTGCATATGATTATTTTAGTAATAAAAATATTGTGGAGGATGGCAAACTAAACGAATCATTGATTAAAAAAAAAGTGATACTTACTTCTGCACAGATTGACACCCTGCACTCGTTTATTTTTAATATTAAAACTTACGGTGCTTTAAGAGAATATACTTGTTATAGAAATTGCCTTGGTATTGTTTATTATTTAAACAATAATATTGTCGCCCACATGAGTGTTTCTATCGAATGTAATTATTTATCATCTAGCTTAAATATACCTGCTATGGAATATTCAAAGGTAAAAAATAAAGAAATTAATCAATTTATGAATGCAAATGGTTTTAGTAAAATTGGTAGGATGAAAATTAACCAACTTTCTAAGGAATTAAAATTTAGTTGTTATAATGACTCCCTTAAAAGCAAATGGGATAAATAATTGCAATTATTTTAAATACTTTATTAATAACAATAAAAAGCCGTCTCGATTTTTGAGACGGCTTTTTAATTTTATACCGTGAAGCGTCCCTCCCCTTTGGGGAGGTCAGGTGGGGCTAGTATCTATAAGCATCCGACTTAAACGGACCTTCCACTTTTACACCAATATAATCGGCTTGTTCTTTAGAAAGTGTATCTAACTCCACACCAATTTTTCCTAAATGTAAACGCGCTACTTTCTCATCTAAAATTTTTGGCAACACGTAAACTTTTTTCTCGTAGGCTGCGGTGTTGGTCCATAATTCTAATTGCGCTAAAGTTTGATTAGTAAATGAATTACTCATTACAAAACTCGGGTGACCGGTAGCACAACCTAAATTTACTAAACGACCTTCGGCTAAAACAATAATATCTTTTCCTTTTAAAGTGTATTTATCAACTTGTGGTTTAATAGTATCTTTTGATTTTCCGTAAGTATTATTTAACCAGGCCATATCAATTTCGGTATCGAAGTGACCAATATTACAAACGATAGCATTGTGTTTCATACTTTCGAAATGGCGACCAACAACAATATCTTTATTTCCTGTAGTAGTAACAATAATATCTGCAATCTTAACGGCGTTATCCATTTTTTGAACAGCGTAACCATCCATTGCCGCTTGTAAAGCACAAATAGGATCAATTTCGGTAACAATAACACGAACACCTTGCGATGATAAAGATTGCGCTGAACCCTTTCCAACATCGCCATAACCTGCAACAACAGCCACTTTTCCTGCCATCATAATATCTGTAGCGCGACGAATAGCATCTACTAAACTTTCGCGGCAACCGTATTTATTATCGAATTTTGATTTTGTAACAGAGTCGTTAACATTAATGGCAGGTAACAATAAAGTTCCTTTTGCCATACGCTCATATAAACGATGCACACCGGTTGTAGTTTCTTCCGATAAACCTTTAATGTTTTTTGCTAATTCAGGGTATTTATCGAAAACCATATTAGTTAAATCGCCGCCATCATCTAAAATCATATTTAATGGTTTGCGGTCTTCACCGAACCAAAGTGTTTGTTCAATACACCAATCAAATTCTTCAGCGTTCATTCCTTTCCAGGCGTATACCTGAATTCCTGCGGCAGCAATTGCGGCGGCGGCATGATCTTGTGTAGAAAAAATATTACAAGAACTCCAGGTAACTTCGGCACCTAAAGCTTTTAATGTTTCAATTAATACAGCAGTTTGAATGGTCATGTGTAAACAACCTGCAATGCGCGCGCCTTTTAAGGGTTGCGATGCGCCGTATTCTTTACGAAGGCTCATTAAACCCGGCATTTCTTCTTCGGCCAGTTTAATTTCTTTTCTTCCCCATTCTGCCAATGAGATATCTTTTACTTTGTTCTTTACGAAATTTTGAGTTAGAGTCGACATGTTATTTGTTTTTTATGATTTTTAATTAATAATACAAAGATAAGCCATAAGTTTGTAATGCTCAAAAAAAAAGGCATGTTTGCAGTTCAAAAAATAGATGAAAATATCACTTTGGGAAGGCTCCAACTACCTGATTTTGCTGCTTTACAGGGCTTAAGCGCGAAACGCGACATCGAAAAAATCGGTACTGCTTTTTTGCTTGAAAAACTGTTTAACGAAACGGTTGAATTGCTGTATACAGAGGAAGGAAAACCATTTATTAAGGGTAAAAACACAAATATTTCCATTACCCATTCTTACGATAAACTGGCGATTATTAGAAACGATAAATTTGAAACAGGGATTGATGTTGAGTTAATACGGGATAAAGTATTAAAAATTAAAACCAAATTTTTGTGTAAAGTCGAATTACAAGACGCGGAAAATAATGTTGAGAAATTAATTTTGTATTGGGCCGCTAAAGAAACTTTGTATAAAATGTATGGCTATATTAAAGTTGATTTTGTTGCGCATTTATTAATTGAAAAATTTGAATTGGGAATTTCAGGAAATTTAATTGGCGAAATTCGTTTGGAAAATTTTTATAAAAAAGTGAAAATGCATTACGAGAAATTAGAAGATTATGTGTTAGTTTACGCTTTAAATGAAATTGACTGATTTAATAAATATTTCGGGCAAACCACAATTAGTAATTCTGGTTGATCCCGATAAATTTAATCCGCATTTAATTGAGAAAGCGGATAAAAGTTGTGTGTCGTTTTTTTTAGTGGGAGGAAGCAAACTCAAAAAAAATAATTTATCGGAAACCATTTTAAAAATTAAAAAAATAAGCAGCAAGCCGGTAATTATTTTTCCGGGCGATGAAACTCAAATTTCAAAACACGCCGATGGTTTATTGATGTTGAGTTTAATTTCGGGCCGTAATGCTGAGTATCTTATTGGCAAACACGTAACATCTGCTCCTATCATCAAAAAAAATAAATTAAAAACTTTAGCGGTCGGTTATATTTTAATTGACGGCGCAAAAAAATCTTCCACACAAAAAATTACCAAAACAAAAGGTTTAAATCCTAAAAATATTAATGCGATTGTAAATACCGCTTTGGCGGGAGAACAATTGGGATTACAATGTATTTATTTAGAAGCAGGGAGTGGCGCAAAAACCGAAGTGAATTCAAAAATTATTAAAGCTGTAAGAAGTCATATTGACGTTCCGTTATTTGTTGGCGGCGGAATAAATTCCTACCTAAAATCTAAAAAAGCCATTGAGGCCGGAGCAAATTTTATAGTTATTGGGAATTCATTAGAAAAAAACATAAATTTATTGTCTGATATAGAAAAAGCATTTTTGTAATGAACCTTGTACTAATTACTTCTTCCCATAAAAGCGACACCGAAGCCGAAATGGTTACCAAAATGTTTGAGGCCGGTTTAAAAACTTTGCATTTAAGAAAACCCAAACTTTCCACAAAACATTTTACTGCTTTTATACAAAGTATTCCTACCCATTTTCACGACCGTATTATTATTCATTCGCATCACGACTTAATTTTTAAATTTAATTTGAAAGGGGTGCATTTTACCGGTATTCACCTTTCGCGCAAATTAAAAAAATGGTGGTTCTTACGCCGATTGCGACTCAGCGGAAAAAAAATTACTAATACCCGCGGTTATCGAAAATTATCGGAAGTATATAATAAGGAAGAAATGGCATTCGATTATATTTTAATAGGAACCATTTTTAACACATTAAATAACGAATTATACAGCGGCTATTACGAACAAGGATTAAAAGCAGCTATGAAAATTCCGGGAAAAACATTCCTGGCACGTGGCGGAATGAATGAAATAACTATCGAAAAAGCTTATAATCTGGGCTTTAGTGGTGTTGCATTAAGCAATGTTATTTGGAAAGCCGAAAATCCATTTCAAAAATTTGTTTCCATTCTGGATTATTGTCAGAAAAAAAATATTCCAATCGATTAAATCTCTGTTTCTTTCCTACCCCATTTAATTAAATATCCCCTAAAAAAGGTATTGCCGTTATACCATGGCCTGAATACATTTGAATCATAAATTTTATGAAGTCAAAATCCCCCATACTCTTACTATTACTTTTTGTTGGCCCTACATTTTACGCGCAACTTAATGACACACTTTTGCTAAACGAAATTTCTATTACCACTTACCATCAAATGAACGGTATTGGAAGAATGGATGATCAGGACGGACAAATTATTTACGCCGGAAAAAAAACAGAAGTTTTAATAATTGACAGTTTAGATGCCAACAAAGCCATTAATAATACACGACAAATTATTGGCCGCGTACCGGGTTTAAATATTATTGAAACAGAAGCTTCGGGGTTTACGGCTAACGGAATTGGTTTCCGCGGATTAAATCCATATCAATCTATAGAAACAAATGTTCGTCAAAACGGTTATAATATTTCGGCCGATATTTTTGGATACAACGAAGCGTATTATGTTCCGCCCATGGAGGCCGTAAAAAATATTACGTTTGTAAGGGGCGCTTCTTCGTTAGCATTCGGACCGCAAATTGGCGGCATGATTAATTACGAATTAAAAGACGGCGGCAAAAAACCTTTTGAATTTAATACTTCGCAAACATTTGGAAGTTTTGGAATGCTCAACTCTTATAATTCGATTGGAGGAACTTTTAAGAAATTAAATTATTTTGCTTTTGTACAATACCGTTACATGGAAGGTTGGCGACAAAATTCTGATCAAACACAAATTTCGGGTTTTGGTTCTATTAAATATAATGCTTCCCAAAAATTACAAATTGGTTTAGAATATAGTTTACTCCGTAATAAAATTCACATGCCCGGCGGATTAAGCGATTCTACATTCGCCATCAACCCTAAACAATCTTTCAGAAACAGAAATTGGTTAGAGAGTCCGTGGAATATTATTTCGGCGCATCTTAATTACAAATTAAATACTAATTCTTCTATCAGTTTAAAATCTTCTTATCTATTTAGCGAACGCAATTTAGTTTGGCGCAACGAAGACGGCGGTCCCAATCAAAAAGATTCTATTACACCTGCACTCACTTACGTTCCGCGCGAATTGGAAAGAGAATATTTTAAAAGTCTCACCACCGAACTTCGGTTTATTACTAATTACACTTTGGGAAAACAAAAACAAATTTTTTCGGCGGGGCTGCGATATGCCTATTCCTGGTTAAAACGCCAAACCGGTGCAGAGGGAACAACGGGCGGTGATTTTGATTTAACGCAAATTTCTAATTGGGGTAAAAACATGGATTTTTATTCCACCAACATTGCACCTTACATTGAAAATACTTTCAGAATAGGAAATCGTTTCAGCGCAACTCCCGGAATCCGTTTCGAATATTTAGAAACAGTATCGGATGGTTACGCTCAAAATAAAGCGGGCGACAGTTCAGATGAATTAGTGTATGCGAAAATGAAACAAAATACAAGAACATTTTTATTGGGAGGATTGGGATTACAATTTAAAATTTCTGAAACTTCCAATCTTTATGCTAATTACAGCCAATCTTATCGTCCGGTTACTTACAGCGACTTTACACCCTTTGGAACCATTGCTAAAATTGATAATAATTTAAAAGACGCTTCGGCCGATAATGTAGACATTGGCTTTAGAGGAAGTTTAAAAAACATTTTAAATTTTGATGTGAGCGTGTTTTATATTAATTACAAAAATAAAATCAGCACCATTGTAAAAAAAGACGATAGTGTTTCGTATTTGTACCGAACCAATACCGGGAGTGCCGAGCATAAAGGGGTAGAGGCCTATATTGAATTAAACATTACTAGCGGTCTCATTGCAACGTCGAAATTTGGTCGCCTGGGCATTTACAATTCGTTTGCTTATGTGGAGGCGCACTATGTAACGGGAGAATTTTCGGGTAACGAAGTAGAATATGCTCCTAAATACATTAACAGAACCGGGTTAAATTACAATGTAAAAAACTTTTCTGTGAATGCTCAGTATTCTTACAATGCCGCTTCTTTTGGTGACGCCGGTAATACTGTTTATTCTAATGACGGTTTGGTTGGAAAAATTCCGGCTTACGATTTAATTGATATTTCGGCTTCTTATAAAGTAAAAAGATATAAATTTCAATTGGGATTAAATAATTTGGCCGATAAAAAATATTTTACTTTGCGCACCGGCGAATATCCAGGTCCGGGAATTATTCCTTCTACCGGCAGAATGATTTACGCGGGAATTTCCGCCATGTTTTAATTCTTAATTATAAAATCAAAAAGTTATTTTGGTGATTTCGTGAGCGCAGAAAGCTCTTTCCCAATACCGTTAAACGAAACTATGTTTAAAGGGAATTCTAAAAACACATGCAAAAAACTTAGAAAGAACAATGCCATTAGTCCCATACTATAATCGTAAATATACAATCCGGCAGATATTAACCACACGACAATAGTAATGATCAGAGTTTTTTTAGGAACATCGTGCCATTTAATAATGGATGTTTTTGAGAACCAGTTTAAATAATGGTACGTATACGCAAATGCAATAAAACGCATAATCACAAAACCCGAATTGGTAATAAATATATCATTTACCTGACTCAAATTATCTAAATGAAAAACATTTATTAAATGAAAGTTAAGCAAATCAAATAATTGATAACTGCTTTTTACATACGGCGTCACCGTATAGTTTAATCCGCTCGGTTGAATAATAAAAAAACTGGCGGCACAAATAATAAGAACGGCGATGGATAAAAATCCGGAGAATGATTTTTCTTTTAACACCCCGTACAACATAAACAACCAGGTAAAAATAAATACGTGAATAATTGTAGGAAGAAATATTCCTATCCAAATAAAATAATCGTGCACATTGTTAACGGCTCCGATAACAATAATAGCTAAAACTCCTAAGGCAATTCTATACAGCCAATCTTTTATAAACACAAAAATAATTGATAAAATAAAAGCCAGTAAAATTAAATCGGCCACAAAATCAGAATCTTTTGAAGGTTTTATAATGGTTAAATAAAATAAAACCGCACAAATTACTGTCAAAAAAACAAAATCATATTTGCCTTTAGTGAAATAATTTTTTTTGTGCAGCCAGCCAATTTCGGTGAGATAATGCATTGGGCCCAAAATGCCATATGAAAATAAAAATAATTCGAAGGGAATAAAAAAAGCAATGATGCAGGATAAAATTATCAGGACAATATTAATGTAGTTTATTCGGTTGGCGTTCATTGAAGGTTTTTAAAGGTAGTTATTTTTAAGATAAAACCCTTTTCTGATTTTGAAAACCTAAACTACTCACTTTGGTTTTGCCTTGCCGTTTTGTACAGGCTTTGAATTATAAGCTCCAATAAACTCAGGCCACTTTTTTGTTTTGTATTGGTTAGAACCGAAATAAATTAAAACCGGTTTCAAGTTTTTTGGATGCTGATAGCTGTTTAAAACTTCGATAATATTTAATTGTTCGTCGAGCACAGCAATAGATGGTAACGACAAGCGGTTATTGGTTATTTTCATTGCAAAAGTATTCATCGGGTAACCATTAATGAGTTGCTTAAAACATTTTTCATTCTTAAAAACAACCGTATCGCCCGATTCGGCATCGAAGTTTACCAGATAAAAGTTTTTATCTATGTAGGAAGCGATACTGGTATCCACAAAAGTAGTTGCATTCATCACCTTACACGAATTACAAAAATTGGTGTACACATTTACCAATAATTTTTTAGGTTTCTTTTTTTGTAAGATCAAAGCTTCATTTACAGTGTACGTTTTTATTTTCTTTTTTACGAATGCAGTATCGTAAAATGCTTTAGTAAAACGTTCGCTAAAATCATCGTATTGTGTATTTCTAAAAACATTCTCAATAGTAAAAACCAAAATGGGTTCAATTTTTTTATCATCCAAATATCCTTGCGTTAATAAATTATATTCGAAATTGTTCGCAATAAAAAGTGTTGATGGATAACTTAAACTGTTTCCCAAAAATTTAATGGCCAATTCATGAGGGGTTTTAGGTGCTTTAGAAGTGGGCGAATATTTTTTTCCTAAATATTCAATGGTATCTTTTGTTTCGGCATTAAATTTAACGGGATAAAAATAAGTATTAATATAGCCAGCTAATCCTTGATTAGAATAAGTAGTTTTCATCATGTGTTTACACCAGCCGCACCAATCGGTATAAATATCAACCAATAATGGCTTGGGCTGAATTTTGCTTTTTTCCTGTGCTTCTTTTAAAGTGAGCCACTTTACCAATCCGTCTTCGTTTTGTCCCGTATTGGTTTCGGCCGGCGGAGCAAGCACTTCCCTCTGCGCCTGAATCTTAATAGAAAAAACAGTAACTAATAACAATAATTTAATTCGCATTTTAAATATTTTTTATAGTTTTGATTAATCAAAAATAAGTAATATGATTAGAAATTTACTATTTGTAACGTTTTTATTTTCGGGTTTTAGCGTTTTTTCACAGGCCTTTACCGCTGTTTATCCGTTTACAGCCGTTACTCCAACTACCGGCGTTAACGACCCCACCCCCCCTCCAATTGTTACAGGAATAACTTTTGGTTCATTTTCATCAATAGGCACCGCCACCGCTCCTTCTACTTCTTCAGTATTTTCATTTAACTCATGGGGAACAGGCGCCACTAATGGCAATGATACTTTATTTACAGGAGCAATAAATCCCAATAAATATTATGAAGTTACCATTACTCCCAACGTCACTTACAGCATTACCATTAACACCATTACTTTTAGCATGCTTCGTTCTACTACCGGTCCGCGTAATTGGGCTGTAAGAAGTAATCGCGATTCATACACTGCTAATTTGCCGGCTTCCATTACTACTAATTCCAATCTTTCTGTTCAAACCGGTGATTCTTTTTTTTGGAACCTGGATGCCTTCACACCTGCGGGATTACAGCAAGGCTCTGTAATTACATTGAGCGGTGCAAATTTTACCGATCAAACTATACCTTATGTTTTTAGAATTTATGCATGGAATGCAGAAAGTACGGTTGGGACTTTCAGAGTAGATAATGTAACCTTTAAAGGGATTGTTAATTCATTGGCCGGTATTAATGAAATTACACAGGATATTAATTCGGTCATAAAAATTTATCCTAACCCGAGTAACGATGGAATTATTTATTTTGATTCTAAAAATATCAAAATCTCTAAGTTTGAAATTATTAATTTATTAGGAGAGGTTGTTATTTCCGAAACAAAAAGCCTGCCTCAAAACGAAAAAATAAAACTCACCTTAAATAATTTGCCAATTGGAACATATTTTATTCGCCTCAGCTCCGAAAATAAAGTTTATAGCGAACGGTTCTTTATTTCCAAATAAATTATTTTCGACGATAATTTTTTGTAAATTTGAATTCCTAAAAAAAAATAACAATGACAAAAAATCTACTCTTCACAATTATCTTTTCGTTTTTCGGAATTAGTGTTTATTCTCAGTCCTTTTCGGTAATGTATCCTTTTACCGGCGTAATGAGCGGAACAATAAATACGGGAACAATTGATCCGACTCCGACTCCGACTGCTGTTGGAATTGCTTGCGGGTCGTTTGTTGCGGTAGGCACTTCAACAGCAACAGCTGCCAATGGCGTTTTTGCTTTTAATGCCTGGGGAACCGGCGCTACAAATAATAACGATGTGGCTTTTACAGGTTCACTTTCTCCAACACAATATTATCAGGTAAGCATTACTCCTTCGGTTTCTTACAGTGTTACGCTCACCTCCATTACTTTTCACATGCTTCGTTCAGCAAACGGTCCGCGCCACTGGGCTATGCGCTCTAATAAAGACGGATACACAATGAATCTTCCTGCCGCCATTGTTAGCAATACAAATCTGGCAACGCAGCCCGGAAATATTTTTTTCTGGTCGGTCGATTCTTATACTACCAATACACAGCAAATCGGTTGTACTGTAAATTTATCAGGACCGAATTTTTTGAACCAAACAACGCCGTATGTTTTTAGGATGTATGCGTGGGACGCTGAAACCGGTGCAGGAACTTTCAGAATTGACACTGCTCGGTTTAACGGATTATCTACTTTAATTACCGGCGTAAATGAAATTACCCAGGATTTAAATTCTTCATTAAAAATTTATCCTAATCCAAATAATGGCGATATAATTTATATTGAATCAAAAAATATTAATTACAGTAAAATTGAAGTAATAAATATTTTAGGAAGTATTGTCGCAACAGAAACTAAAGAGTCGCCGTTGAATGAAAAAATGAAACTAAATCTCAATTCACTTTCAGCAGGAACTTATTTTGTGAAAATAACTGATGGAAGCAAAGTGTATACCGAAAGATTTTTTATTAATAAATAAAATTTCTACAAAGCTTACGTTAGTTTAAATAGTAAAAAATGTTAATACCCTTCTTTTACCGCCCGGTAATCGAAGGGTATTTTATTTATAGCCGTGTAAATAACTATCTTTGCTTTTACAATGAACAAACAAAACGTTAGTTTAATTTCTATTCTGGTTAGTTTGGCTATTCTTGCCTTGATTGCTATTCAATTGTATTGGATAAAAAACGATCTCGAATTAAAAACAGAAGGGTTTGAAAGACAAGTGCAGGAAGCTTTAACCAATACTTCAAAAAAATTAGAACGGAATGCCACCAACGCTAAAATTGCAAAAAAAATAAAATTGCGTAAGCAAGGCATTAAAGTGCCCAATCCTTCCATTGCCGGAAGCAAAGTGGTGGCGGAAGGTTTTAAAATTAAAATATTTGAAGAGTTAAGTACCGACTCTAACGGTGTGCTAACAAGTCGTTTTTCACAAACCGAAATTCCAGGCGATTCAATTAACACTAATTCTCAGGCTTTTCCTTATGATTTTGTGAAATCCAACTCTCCCAGCATAAAATCTATTGAAAGTGTAAGAAACGAATTGCTAAAACAAAAAAACGAAATTGTAAATGATATTTTTGATGAACTTATTAGTATTAATGTTTATAATAATTACAAACCAAAGATTGATATGGTGCTTTTGGATTCTGTACTTCGCAAAGAATTAAAAAACCAAGGCATTAATACTAAATACAATTATTTCACCTCATCAATGCATCCTGGTAGTTTAAAAACAAGTAATTTAAGTGAAGCCGAAACCGAAAATGATTCATTGGGAATTGGTTACAAAATAAATTTATCTCCCAATAACATTTACATTCAACCCGAATATTTAACCGTGCATTTTCCGGACCAGACCAAATATATTTTTCAAACCATGTGGGCCATGCTAACCGTTTCCGGGATGGTAATTTGTATTTTAATTTTTGCTTTCTATTATTTTATTTCCACCATCGTAAAACAAAAAAAATTATCGGTTATTAAAAACGATTTCATTAGTAACATGACTCACGAATTTAAAACACCCATCTCTACTATTTCATTAGCCACCGAAATGCTGAGCGATGTTACTATTGAAAAAACTCCCGAAAAACAATCGCGTTTTTTAAAAATGATTAAAGATGAAAATAAACGGTTAAGTGTTTTGGTAGAAAGTATTTTGCAAACCGCTATTTTAGATAAAGGCGAATTTAAATTGAAATTAAACGAACTCGATGTTCACGAAATTATTAATACCGCCATTAACAACACACATTTATTAATTGAACAGCGTCGCGGAATTATAAATACACAACTCAACGCCACAAAAATTCGCTTTCAGGCCGATAGAGTGCATCTCACTAATATTATTTTTAATTTAATTGATAACGCCATAAAATATTCTAAAGACATTCCTGAGATTACCATTATAACCGACGACGTTGAAAAAGGAATTAATATTTTAGTAAAAGATAATGGCATTGGCATCAGTAAAGAAAATCTCAAAAAAATATTTGAAAAATTTTATCGCGTACCCACCGGTAATGTTCATAATGTAAAAGGTTTCGGGCTTGGATTATCTTATGTGCAAGCCGTTGTAAATAAGCACGGTGGTATCATTACTGTACAAAGCGATCCCGGCAAGGGAAGTATTTTTAAAATATTTTTACCATTTGATAATAAATGTTAAACCAAGTTATATGGCTCGATTTATGTTTTACCTTTAATTAAAATTACGATTATGGAAACTGTAAAAACCAGAATATTATTAGTGGAAGACGATCCAAGTTTAGGAACGCTTTTAGAAGAATATTTAAACGCCAAAGGTTTCGAAACTAAATTGGCCGACGATGGAAACAAAGGTTACGATGTATTCTGTAAAAATACTTTTGATTTATTACTGTTGGACGTAATGATGCCGCACAAAGATGGTATTACATTAGCAAAAGAAATAAGAATGAACGACAAAAACGTTCCAATTATTTTCTTAACCGCCAAAAGCATGAAAGAAGATACTATTGAAGGATTTAATGCCGGGGGCGACGATTACATTACAAAACCATTTAGCATGGAAGAATTATTGGTTCGCATTAATGCTGTACTGCGCCGCACCAATAAGCTCCGTTCGCAAGATAGCGAAGAAGTAAGTTTTAGTATTGGAAAATATCAGTTCAACGCCGAGAAACAAGCTCTGCAAATTAATGGAGGCGAACAAAAATTAACTACTAAAGAAAGTCAGTTATTGCGTTTATTATGCGTTCACAAAAACGATGTGATGGATAGAAATTTTGCTTTAAAAACTATTTGGCACGATGATAATTATTTTAATGGTCGCAGTATGGATGTGTATATTGCTAAACTTCGTAAATATTTAAAAGACGATAGCAAAGTAGAAATCATAAACATTCACGGAAAAGGATTTAAGTTGTTGGTTAATTCGTAAAATTAAATTCCTCCCAGCAAACACACTTTTTCAAACTCTTTTGGCGTTACCACGCTAACGGATAACCTCCCAATCTTTACAAACTGCATCGTTTTTAAATTGGCATCTGCTTTTAATTCACTTAGTGTTACCGGTTTTTTTAATTCTTTGTGCGGTGCAATATCTACGCAAACCCACGCCACTTCTTCAGTAGTCGCATCCTGATAAAACTCTTTCACTACTTTTGCAATTCCCACAATACACAAGCCTTCATTGCTGTGATAAAAAAAACACAAGTCGCCTTTTTTCATTGCTCTTAAATTATTTCGCGCCGCATAATTTCGTACGCCGGTCCAGGCTGTTTTTTTATCTTTTTTTAATTGCTCCCAGTTGTAAGCCGAAGGTTCCGATTTTATGAGCCAATAATTCATAGTAAAATGTTTTTTATAAAAATAACGCTTTTTTGTATTATAAAATCGTATTCCATAGGTTTCGTGACTTTCGCGGCACGGCTTTTGAAACATTCAACTATAGTCTATACCCACCCAAATTATTTATTACTTAAATGCTATTTCTTTTTTTGTTTACAGTCGCGAGGTTTCTCTCGCGATGGCGAGGCATGCCTCGCCATAAAAATAAATATTCCCACAAGGCGAAACAAATTTTAAACAAAAAAATTAGTGTCCGCCCGCATTGCACAATTGACCTGCGTTAGCACATCGTTTTTTCTGCGGCTAGTTTTATTCCACCGTCATTGTACCGCTTTCAATTCGCTGCTTGTTTTGAAACAAAACATAATGATACAAACCTTGAGCAAGTTTGTGCGCGGAAATGTCGTTCGTTCCGCGATTAAGTTTTTGTTCATAAACTTTTTGTCCAAATGAATTATATAAAATAATTTCGTCTATTTCGTTTTCAACTTTTAATTTAAATGCTCCATTATTTGGATTCGGATAAAGCACATTTTGTGTGCTTTTTGTTTCTTTGATGTCAAGTGTAATATTAGCGCAAGTTCCAGCACTAAAAACTGTGTAGTTTGTTACGGTTACAGTTTGTGTTGGAGAAGAAAAACAATTGAGATAGGAATATCTTTCACCCATTGGATCAACCATTGGTTCAAAAGGACCTAAAGAATTACCAATTCCTTCGGTAAACGCAACTTGTTGACTGTTTATTGGTGGAGCAATCGGAGTACAAGTTGTCAAAAAACGTTTATGGTATTTACCTGAAAATAAAACGGAATCGATGTTGTTAATTTTGAATTGCCAATAGGGCGGACACATTTGGAATTGTCGAATTGTGATAGTGTCTCCAATTATTTTATTGTAGTCATAAAGAATCTCGCAAGGAACCGGATTATAATTTGGAGGTAGAGTTATTGAAGAATGTAAATAAACTTTTTTATTAACTGTGTCATTTGAATAATACCCAAGTAGTTTGTTTATGTTAGAAGGAAGAGGAGTAGAAGTACAAGTTGTACAAAAGAAGAAAGATGTTGCGTCATTGTAATATAATTTATACCAAACTCTACTATTATTTAGTTCATAACCCTTCGAATAGTATTTAATGTCGCGATTTATATAGCAATTTGTGCAAACTTTATATACTTGGTTAGCAACCCAAACAGTTGTACTGTCAAACGGTCGATACTTTTGGGAAAACACAAATATTTGCGAATAAATAAAAAAAACTAATACAAATGCTATTCTTTTCATCATTGTCGTTATTTAAAGATACACGGAATCTGTCACATTTACAAACATCGTTGTAAGTAAGGTCTGTTTAAGTGATATGTCGTTTTTGATCGTGTCAAAAAAATGCATGCTAACTTATAATTTATATTATTCAACATCTATGCTTTAAGAACTTACGTTTTCATTTATTGAAAACCCATAAAAATGAACTAAATTAGCTTCCAGGAAAATTAGAGACAAAATGAGTTGCGGAAATTGTAGTTCACAAAGAGGTAATCACACACAAAGCAATGGCGTTCCTGCCGGATGCAATAACAATGGCTCCTGCGGAACCGGTGGCGGCTGCAATAAATTAAATGTGTTCGACTGGCTCGCTAACATGCGTTTGCCCGACGACCAAAAAGCTTTCGATATTATTGAAGTGCGTTTTAAAAATTCGAGAAAAGATTTTTTTAGAAATTTACACAACCTTTCTTTAAGTGTAGGAGAAGTAATTGCGGTGGAAGCAAGTCCCGGTCACGATATAGGCGTAGTTTCCCTTACGGGAGAATTAGTGCGCCTGCAAATGAAAAAGAAAAATATTAAGGAAGACAGCGAAGAAATAAAAAAAGTGTATCGCAAAGCCAAACAAACCGATATTGATAAATGGCGCGAAGCACAAAGTTTAGAAGTGGCCACCATGTACAAAGCGCGAACCATTGCTTTACAATTAGGTTTGCAAATGAAATTAAGTGATGTAGAATTTCAAGGCGATAAATCGAAAGCCATTTTTTATTACACTGCCGATGAGCGTGTGGATTTCAGAGAATTAATAAAAGTTTTAGCCGAGCAATTTAAAGTGAGAATAGAAATGCGGCAAATTGGCGCGCGGCAAGAAGCGGCACGTTTAGGCGCTATTGGTTCATGCGGACGAGAATTATGTTGCAGCACCTGGTTAACCGATTTCAGAACGGTCTCCACCTCTGCGGCACGCTATCAGCAATTATCGTTGAACCCCATGAAATTGGCAGGACAGTGTGGAAAATTAAAATGTTGTTTAAATTACGAATTGGATAGTTATTTGGATGCGCTAAAAGAATTTCCGCAAACCGAAAATAAAAGATTAAGCACCAAAAAAGGAGAAGCCTTTTTACAGAAGACCGATATTTTTAGAAGATTAATGTGGTGGTCGTACACTACCGAAACCGATGTTTTTATTCCCTTAAATGTTGTGCGGGTAAAAGAAATTTTGGCATTAAATGAAAAAGGCGAAAAACCGGATGATTTAGTAGAGTATAAAGAAATTAGTACGCCTGTTGTTAAACAACCCGATTTTGAAAATGTGGTGGGACAAGACAGTTTAACCCGTTTCGATACAAAAAAACAACACAACAAAAACCGAAATAAAAAACAACACACGCACAATAAAACAGGAAATAATCCAAATCAGAATAAAAACGCGGGTCAGAATAAACCAAACAATAATCCGAACCAAAATAAAAATGCGAATCAAAATCGCAAACCAAATAATAACCGCGGTAATGCCAATGATAAACCAAAAGATAATTAAAAACAGTTTTGTTTTTTTTAGTTTAGGAATAATTCTTTTTTTTATTTCTTCCTGCAATAGCAATGTGGTGTTTAGTAATTATCAGAGTTTCCCGGAAAACGATTGGTTCGTAAAAAATAAAATAAAATTTGAAATGCAAATTACCGATGCGCAATCATTACACGATGTAAGTGTTTTAGTGAGACATGCCGATGCGTATCCATATAGCAATTTATTTATGTTTTTAACCACACAATATCCCGATGGTAAAATAACTACCGACACCTTAGAATGTGTTTTAGCCAACGGAAAAGGCGAATGGTTAGGAAACGGAGCCGGCGATATTTTTGATATTACAATTCCGCTTAAAAAAAGTGTAAAATTTCCAATGGTAGGAAAATATAGTTTTACATTCGGGCAAGCCATGCGCACCGATCCATTACCCTTAATTATGGATTTAGGTTTCGAGATTAAAAAATCGAAATAAAAATTTTCCCAAAAATTATTCTTTAAAGCATAAAAATTTGTATTAATTATTATCTTTATGTTTCGAACCCCTAAATTTTAAACCCATGTTATTAATTCAATGTTCAGTTTCTCTGTTAGTTGTTTACGCAGGGATGAAATTATTAGCCAAAACTCAAAAAGAAACACTAGGTAATTTTCATAAATACGTTTCGTGGTTTCTAATCATTATGGGATTTTTAATGTTTGGGTGCGCATGTTGTTGTTGTATAAAACGCTGTTGCGGAAATGAACGCATGATGAGAATGGAAAAAAATTGCCGAATGGAAATGAATTGTAATGGCGGAGGATGCATGATGGAAGTACCAATGAATTGTCCTCCTCCAATGATGGGATGTAATCACGGCAGACCGATGTGTGGCGGTCATGGAAACGGAATGATGATGGGCGGAAGATGTGGTGAACATAATATGAATGGTTGCGGCGGCAATCAAAGCCGTTGCGGAGAAATGAACGAAGAGTGTGAAAGCAGGATGAAAAAATGTGGTAATGACGAAGAAGATTCTGAAGAAAGCCCAATGAAAAAAGGAGACTGTTGTAAAAAAGATTCGCTAAAGAAAAAATAATCTCAATGAAAATTAATCCTGAAGCGAAGCCTGCTTCAGGATTACTCTTTCTTAAAAAATTCTCTTTCCGAAATCATTTCCATCGCTCTTAAATTATTTTCGTCAAAGGTAATTGAATAGGAAAAATTTTTGCCGCTTTTAAATTTAAAATACCCGAAAGTTTTTTCAAATCGCCCGGCCGGGTAAGATTGCAAAGAATTTTTTTTGTTTTTCCATTCACTTCCAAAAAACATTTTAATACTCGTTTCTTCTTTTGGTAACTGACTTAACTCGACAAAGTCGCCGTGTTTAATAAAACAAGAACGTAAAAAACAATTCTTTTTCCCGAACACACAAAATACTCCATCGTAACCGCTTAAATTTTTTAACACCAATATTTGATTTGCTTTTTTATCAAACACCCCATTTTTAAAATAGTCGGCATAAATCTCATAGCCGGTATTTAACACTAAAGAATCAATTACTTCAGGTTTTATAACGGATTCAATATTTTTATTTTTAACCGGATTTCCATCTTCAAATCCGTTTATCACAAACATAAACAAAGCCACGGCAATGGGTGTGGCAAATAAAATGTATTTGTATTCATTGTATGTTTTTTTATTTAAAAAAGAAGTTTGCGCTTTGCTCTTCTCATAATCTTTTTTGTAATTCTCCTGATAATATTGCCGGCGCTTTAACTCCTCTTCTGTAAATTTCCATTCCTTTTTTTTAGAAGGTGTTTTGTGTTCCGCTCCCTGTTTACCGTATCTTAATTTTAAATCGTATTGCTTGCGACCATGGTCATCAATAAGAACTTCGTATGCAATTAGTATTCTTTCAAAATGTTCGGTGCCGTTAGGATTTTTATCGGGATGATATAATTTTGCCAATCGCCTAAAGGCTGCTTTTATCTCTGTATTTCCGGCAGCGCTGTTTATTTCTAATATGTCGTAATAAGTTGGCAATTGTTTTAAAATAAAAAGCCCCCACAATACTGCGGAGGCTGAAATTATTTTTTTTTATTTACTTCTTTTGCTCAGAAGCGGGTTTATCAATTTTAACTTTAGTAAAGTCGAAGTAACGAAGCGGATTTATGACAAAATTTTTGAGGCGGGCATTAATTAACCGGTAATTACTTTCGTACCACAATACAATTAAAGGAGCATCTCTCATTAATAATTGTTCGGCTTTCATAAAATAAACATAAGAACTGTCTTTATCCCTTGTATCTCTTCCTAATTTGTAAAGTTTATCGAACTCTGCGTTTTTATATCGTTGGGTATTCGGGTAAGATATTTTTGCTGTATCTGTAGGAACAGGTTCGCCGAAAAATACCGATAAAAATGATTCCGGACTCGGATAATCAGCAATCCAGCCATCTCTAAAAATATCGCCTTTGCCTTTTACCTGCAAAATAAATTTATCGCCGTTTGGTAACGATTCAAAAGTAACATTCACATTTAAATTATCTTTTAATTGTTTTTGAATCTCGGCAGCAACGGTATTGTTACGCGAGTTGCCCGAATTAACTACTAACTGTACTTCCGGAAAACCGGTTCCTCCCGGGTAACCGGCTTCCATTAATAATTTTTTAGCTTTTTCTAAATTAAAATCATACCCTTCAATGTCGGTAACCTTATACGCCATAAAAGTAGGAGGAGTTATTCCGTAAGAACCAGGACCGAAAGCCTGCCCACGCAACACTTTGTCGATTAATTTGTCTTTGTCAATGGCGTAATTAATGGCTTGGCGAACTTTTAAATTATTAAAAGGAGATTTGCGGAGATTAAAAATGTAATACTGAGTAATCATTTCTGAACTGCGTTCTAAAATAAAAGAAGGCGTTTTGCTCTGAAAGGATTTAATATTTTCTTCTACCACTTGCCGCACGCTGGTAGAAGGTAATGAACTTAAAAAATCGGATTTACCCTCTTTGTAGGAAGTAAGAGCATCTTCAGTAGTATTTAAAATATCGACTATCACGCTATCAACGTAAGGCAATGAATTTCCTTTTTCATCTTTTCCGTAATAATAATTATTTCTTATTAATACGATTCGTTTGGGAGTGGAAGATTTGGTGTCGTATCTAAACGGACCCGCACCGCATTTTAAATCTTCTTTCTGAACTTTGTAAGCTTCTTCGCTGATGATTGACGCCACAGGATTTGCCAGAATTTGCAAAAATATTCCGGAAGCATTATGTAAAGTAATTGAAAAAGTATAGTCGTCAATAATTTTAAAACCTGTAAGGTCTATTTTCTGACCATTAGGGCTTGCGTCATAACTTTCATTGGCACCCACAATTCTATCTTTACAAACCGTAGCAAAATGCATATTTGTGAGTCGGTCGTTACATAATAATTCAAAAGTAAATTTTACATCTTTCGCGGTAATTTCCGCTCCTTTTTCGTCTTTTGTAGGGTCAGATGATTGAAAATAAACCCCTTTTCTTAAGTGAAAAGTAATGGTTTTGCCATCCTGAGAAACTTCCCATTTTTCGGCAAGTCCTGGTATGGGTTCAAGAGTTTTAGGATTTAAACGTACTAAACCTTCATGAATTTGCCCTGCAATAAGGCCTTCTATTTGATTGGTAATGGCTTGCGGAAAAATGTTTTTAGGAGCTGTTACTTCTGCAATTCTAATGGTTCCTCCTCCATCTGCTGCCCTTGGGGCATTGTTGTTGTCATTACCATTGTTACAGGCCACCAAAAAGGCTGAAACAATAATGGCTTTGCTTAAATTTAACAAAATTCTCATAAATAGTAATTCTTCTGCAAAACTACTGAAATATACAACAATTTTCAATACCCTGCAAATAGCCGATTTTTTTTTTAAAAATAATTTTGTTTTTTTAAAATATCGTTATAATATTGCACAGCCAAATTAATTGGCCTGTTTTAGCATTTGTCGATGAAAAAATTATTTCCATGTGTGCTTTTGATTGTGTTAACTGCCCTTAAGGCATTTCCACAAGGAGGGGTTATTATTTTAGAAGGCAATTACCAAGGTAAAAATCTATATATTCAGAACCCGTATGGAAGTGGGGGCGTTGGTTTTTGTGTGACTGAAATACTTGTAAATGGCAATATTACTACCGATGAGATTAGTTCAAGTGCATTTGAAGTTGATTTTAAGCCTCACAAACTCAATATCGGCGACAAAGTAGAGATTAAAATAAAACACAAGGAAGATTGTAAGCCTAAAGTATTAAATCCGGAAGTTTTAAAGCCAAAAAGTACTTTTGAAGTTATTAGCATAGGTGCAGATAAAGATGGTACAGTTAAATGGTCAACCAAATCCGAAACCGGTAAACTGGCTTTCGCTGTTGAACAATTCCGCTGGAATAAATGGGTAAAAGTGGGCGAAGTTGATGGTATCGGAACTCCAACCACTAACAATTACACTTTTAAAGTAGCTCCTCATTCCGGTAAAAATCAGGTTCGTGTTCGTCAAACCGATTATAGCGGACAACCTCGTTTATCTAAACCAACCGACTTTCCTTCTGATGTTCCTGAAATTACTTTTGCTCCTGTAAAAGCCTCTAAAGACATTAACTTTGTAAGCAGCGGCGATAAACCTATTGAAACTATGTATGAAATCTTCGATCAATATGGTAATATCGTTAAAAAGGGTTTTGGAAGTAAAATTGATGTTTCTAATTTACCTAAAGGCGGATACTTTTTGAACTTTGATAATAAAATGGGTGAGTTCGTAAAGAAGTAATTAATCCAAAAAATATTTTATGAACCCTCCCCTAAATGGAGGGTTTTTTATTAGCAATAAGCCCTACATTTGCATGATGTATTCTATTAGCATTAATGGTAAGTCCAAAATTAAAACCGATTTATCTGTAAAAGGAACTAAAATTAGCGGTTCGTTAAACGAAAAAAAAATTGAAGGTGATATTCAATCTGTTAATCCTTTTGCATACCATTTAATCTTAAATAACAAATCTTACAATGTTCAATTAATAAAAGCCGACTATTCCGAAAAAAAATTGGTTTTAAAAGTGAACGGCAAAAAATATACTATTGATGTAAAAGATAAGTATGATGAGCTGTTGCATAATTTGGGATTGGATAATATTGCTTCCAAAAAAATTAATGAAGTAAAAGCGCCGATGCCCGGGATGGTATTAAATGTTTTGGTAGGAGAAGGTCAGCAAGTAAAAAAAGGAGATTCGCTTTTAGTTTTAGAAGCTATGAAGATGGAAAATATTTTAAAATCTCCCACCGATGGAATTATTAAAAAAATAATTGCCATTAAAGGAAATGCTGTAGAAAAAAATCAATTATTAATACAGTTTTAAAATGGAAAACGATCGCAGAGATTTTTTGAAGAAAAGTGGATTACTTGGATTAGCAGGTGTTGCAAACACCCTACTCAGTAATGAGAAATTAGAATTGATGGAAAATTTTGCGAATAAAATAAATGATGGAGGAAAATTTTCTTTGCCCGCTTTACCTTATGCTTACAATGCATTGGAGCCTTTTATTGATGCCCAAACTATGGAGATTCATCACACAAAGCACCATCAGGCATACGTAGATAAATTAAATAAAGCATTGGAAACTTATAAGGGAGATCAAACCTGGAGCGGATTATTTTCTCAGATATCGAAATTAGATGTGGCTATTCGTAATAATGGTGGTGGACATTACAACCACTCTTTGTTCTGGCAATTAATGAAAGCGACGCCGATAGCTATCGGGGCTGATTCAAAACCAAATCTTCCAACAGGAAAATTAGCAGAAGATATTACAAGTAATTTTAAATCGTTTGATGATTTTAAAAAAGAATTTTCTGAAAAAGCCACTAAAATTTTTGGAAGCGGATGGTGCTGGTTAATTGTACAAGATGCCCGCCCGGATGAACCGTTCGGACGGGGAAAATTAAAAATTACAACTACTGCTAATCAGGATAATCCTTTAATGGATGTAGCAAGCGAAAAAGGAAAACCCGTTTTGGCTTTAGATGTTTGGGAACACGCATATTATTTGAAATACCAAAACAAACGGGCCGATTACATTACTAATTGGTGGAACATTGTAAATTGGGAACAAGCCGAAACTCAGTTTTTGGCTAAATAATTTTTTCAAAACCATTTTCTTTGTTGGCTTAACATTAATAAACATTTTACTGTGGGTTTTTACTGCTTTTTATTGGGAAAATCTCTAAAATACATTTACTTTTGCACTCGATTTATCAATTATGAATAGTTTTATTAAAGTTGCCTTCTTTTTATTTATTGCTTTAGGAGTAAATGCTCAGAGTGTTTCTCTTAATATAGGAGGAAGCATTTCTTGCGAATCAAAAATTACACCGCGCGGTTCAATAGTAAATGTTACCCGCGACGGAAAACCTTTTACTTCTTTTCCCATTTCATCCGAAGGAACTTTTTTTCTTTATCTTCCTTTGGGATCGGAATATAGTGTGAAGGTGACAAAAAAAGATTTCGTTCAAAAAATTTTCAGTGTTAATACAAAAGGCGTTTCTCAGGAAAATGCACAGTCGAAATTTTCGGTGATGATTGCTGATTTAGAATTGATGGAGTTTTACCCGGGCGTTGATTTTTCGCTTTTCGATCAGCCCATTAATAAATATTATTACAATGCACAAAAAGATAATTTTGAATACGATAAAGAATATTTAAAAAAGATGCTGGCTTTAGTAGCAGAAGTTAAAGAAGCTCGAAAATTAGCCATCGTCTCAGCAAAAACAAAAGCCGAACAAGATAAAATTGAAGCAGCACTGGCAAAACAACAAGCCCTCTTAGATGAACGTTATGCGACAGATGCCGCTGCGCTTAAAAAACTGGAAGAAGAATTGGCGCAAACTAAAACGCCTGAGTTAAAAAAATTTACCGACCGTTCGTCTTACCCAAATAATAATACCGCTACACTGCCCGCCGATATTAGAACAGTTAGCGAAGTTCAGCCATTAGCGGTTGATGCCTTACAAATAATCTCCAATAAAAATGAGCACCTCACCGCATTATTAATAAAATATAAAAATGGGGTAACAGAAGAAATTATTATCGGCAAAAACCTAATCATCATTCAGCGCGTTGTTGTGCGCGATGCAATGGCCTGGGTTTATCAGAAAAAGATATTCAATTGGGGAGGCGTTGCTTTTTTTAGAGATGGGGTAGCAATTACCGAAGGTATCTTTGAAATGGAAACCAAAACAGCCTAATAAAAATTTACGATTTTTCGTTTTCAGATACCTCTTATTGCCTCTAATCTTAATTGTAAATTGTTCCGAAGGTCCAAAGGACTCCTTCGGAGAATGCCTTCGGCATAAATCCCAAAATTCTAAATCTTTTTTGCTATTTTTACTTAATAATTTATGCTAAGAGATTTTACCTGCGGCGAATTAAGAATCGGCGACATTAATAAACAAGTATGGCTTTGTGGATGGGTACAAAAAACCCGTAAGCTCGGCGGCGCAACGTTTATTGATTTGCGCGACCGTTACGGTATTACACAATTGGTGTTTCATAGCGATGATGAAAATTCGGCTTCGTTAGGAAAAGAAGGATTCACAAGAGAAATGGTTTTGAGAGTTTACGGGAAAGTAATTGAGCGAGAAAGTAAAAATAAAAATCTTCCCACCGGCGAAATTGAAATTAAAATTACCGACGTACAAATTCTTAATCACGCATTAACGCCTCCGTTTACAATTGAAGACGAAACCGATGGCGGCGACGAATTAAGAATGAAATACCGTTATTTAGATTTGCGTAGAAATGTGGTAAGAAAAAATTTAGAACTGCGTCACCGTTTAGCACTTGAAACACGAAATTATTTAGATAAATTAAAATTCATTGAAGTTGAAACGCCGGTATTAATTAAATCTACACCCGAAGGCGCGCGCGATTTTGTGGTGCCCAGCCGAATGCATCAGGGACAATTTTACGCTTTACCCCAATCGCCGCAAACATTTAAACAATTATTAATGGTAAGTGGTTTCGACCGTTACTATCAAATTGTAAAATGTTTTAGAGACGAAGACTTGCGTGCCGACCGTCAGCCCGAGTTCACACAGATAGATTGCGAGATGAGTTTTGTGGAGCAGGAAGATATTATACAAACCTTTGAAGGATTAGTAAAACATTTATTTAAAACAGTTTTAAATGTTGATATCACCAACGTGCCGCGAATGACTTATGCCGATGCCATGAAATTTTATGGTAACGACAAACCGGATACACGTTTTGAAATGAGATTTATTGACCTATCCCCAGCCCTTTCCCAAGGAAAGGGAGCAGAGGCTCTCTCTAAAGTAGAGGGGGAAGACTTAGTCCGTGGAAAAAACTTTAAAGTTTTTGATGAGGCTGAAATTGTTGTGGGCATTTGTGCCAAAGGCGCAGGAGAATACACGCGCAAACAATTAGATGAGTTAACTGAGTTTGTAAAGCGCCCGCAAATTGGCGCCACCGGATTAGTTTACGCGAAATGTAATTTAGACGGAACCATTAAATCAAGTGTAGATAAATTTTATAAGGAAGAAGATTTAAAAAAATGGGCTTCAGCGTTTAATGCGCAACCCGGAGATTTAATTTTAATTTTAGCAGGTGAAATCGAAAAGACTCGTAAAGCTTTAAGCGAATTACGTTTGGAAATGGGAACGCGTTTAGGCTTGCGTGATAAACCTGCCCGCCGTAGCGATGGCACAGAAGCAGAAGGCGGGAGTAAATTTTCGTGTTTATGGGTAATTGATTTTCCATTACTCGAATGGAACGAAGGCGATCCGAACTTGTTGGCTTCTTTGGCAGGAAGATGGCATGCCAAACATCATCCATTTACTTCGCCCAAGCCGGAAGATATTAATTTATTAAGTAGCAACCCCGGAACCGTTAGAGCCAACGCCTACGATATAGTAATTAACGGTGTGGAGATAGGCGGCGGAAGTATTCGTATTCATAACAAAGAATTACAGGCGCAAATGTTTGATGTTTTAGGATTTACTAAAGAAGAAGCACAAAAACAATTCGGATTTTTAATGAATGCATTTGAATTTGGCGCGCCTCCCCACGGAGGAATTGCTTTTGGTTTTGACCGTTTGTGTTCCTTATTCGGCGGCAGCGATGGCATCCGCGATTTTATTGCCTTCCCAAAAAATAATGCCGGTAAAGATATGATGATTGATAGTCCAAGTGAAATTAGTGAAGAGCAGTTGAAAGAATTGGGGATAAAATTTTAATCTAAAAAAAATTAAACAACCTAAATGGTTAAAAGATTTAAAATTTCCCTAACGAAATTAATCTTCTTGTTTCTTCTTCTAACCTGTAATTTTCAATCTCAAAATACGATTGACTCTTTAATAACTGCTCTCAAAACTGTAAAATCAGACTCTGGCAAAATAAACACTTTAAACGCTTTATCAAATAAGCAATGGCGAACAGGCGATTATGTTAACGCCATGAATAATGCTGTGCGTGCAAAAACTCTCGCCGAAAAAATAGTTCCAACAAATAACGGAATTAAAAAAAGTATCGCCACCTCGTTCAACAACATTGGAAATATTTATTTTTTACAAGATAACTATCCCAAAGCTTTAGAAAATTATTATGTAGGACTAAGTATCAGAGAAGAAATTGGAGATAAAAACGGCATAGGCACAACGCTTATGAATATTGGGAATATTTACAGAAATCAAGGCGATTATACCAAGGCATTAAAACAATATTTTAGGTCATTAAAATTAAGAGAGGAAATAAACGACAAACAAGGATTAGCAGTTTCACTTATGGGAATTGGTAATGTTTATGGAAATCAAGGCGATTACTCTAAAGCATTGGAATTGCATTTTAGGGGATTAAAAGTTAAAGAAGAAATCGGCGACAAAGAAGGGATTGCCGCTTCAATTCTAAACATTGGTACTATTTACGATAGCCAGGGCGATTATCCTAAAGCGCTGGAGCAATACTTTAAGGCCTTAAAAATTAAAGAAGAAATAGGAGACAAACTTGGGATTGCGACTTCTATTAGAAACATTGGAATTATTTATGATAATCAAGGCGATAATTCTAAAGCATTGGAAGAATATTTTAAATCATTAAAAATTTATGAAGAAATTGGAAACAAGAAAGGGATCGCTGCCTCCCTCAATAATATTGGAAACATTTATGATGATCAAAACGATTATCCCAAAGCATTAGAGCAATATTTTAAATCATTAAAGATTAAAGAAGAAATTGGCGACAAGCAAGGCATCGCCTCTACTCTCAATAACCTTGGAACTATTTATATGAGTTTAGGTGAACCTCAACGGGCTTTGGAACAATATTTTGAATCGTTAAAAATATCGCAAGAAATGGGAGATAAAGAAGGAATTGCCAACTCTTGCATCAATTTAGGAGAGATAAATATTAAACTCAATAAATTTAAAGAAGCGCAAAATTATTTGAACAAGGCGCTTTCACTTTCTATAGAAAGCCGGGAAAAAGAAAATATAAAAGATAGTTATAACAGTTTATATGAGCTGGAAAATAAGGTGGGTAACTATAAAAAATCGCTTGAGAATTACAAGCTATTTATAATTTACAGGGATAGCTTATTGAATGAAGAAAATACCAAAAAAACCGTGCAAGCACAAATGAACTATGAATTTTCTAAAAAAGAAAGCGAAACAAAAGTCGAACAGGATAAAAAAGATTTAATAACTGAAAAGGAAAAACAAAAACAAAAAATTGTTATTTCTTCTGTTTCTATCGGATTAATTTTAGTGTTAATATTAGCACTTGTAATTTTAAGAAGTCTTCGGCAAAATCAAAAGAAAAATAAAATAATTACCGAACAAAAAGTAATTGTTGAGCGTCAAAAAGATTTAGTTGAAATAAAACAAAAAGAAATTTTAGACAGCATTCATTATGCCAAACGCATACAAACCGCATTAATTACATCTGAAAAATACGTTGATAAAAATTTAAACAGATTAATGAAAGAAAATTAATCGGTTAGTACATTATTGGCCTTCGAACTGAACCCAAACTTGTTCCCAATTATTGCTACCACCACCCATCGTTACAAAAAATCTTTTATTTGGCCATGGGATACTTTGAACATTAACTAATGCCGTATTATTATTTATAAAATTTACAGGAAACGGAAATAATGAACCAATATTTGTAACCATCATTTCCGGCCAAACTCCATTTTTAAAAGTCCATGTAACTTCATTATTATCTAAATTATATGTTCCTGTTCCATTTTGATTTAAAATTAAAATCGTATTAGGATAGTAAGTTGTATCGAAGGTATGTTTCGTACCCGTTCCACGAGTGTAATTAACTTCGGTTATTTTCCATTGCCCGCATAAAAGTTTATTTGACATTGTATCGGTCCAAATTGGATAGGTTAGATTGTATTCGGAGCCGCAACTGAAACTATTGCGTTTGTTATCCTTCGCACAACTAAATAGTATTAAGGAAGCGACAAGGATAAATATGAATTTAATTTTTTTCATCATGTATTTTCCAAAATATCCCCTACTCCTTAATCACTTTCTCCGATTTAACTTGCCGAACAATAATTAAAAATTTAGGCATTGACTACTGAGTTGGGACAAAAATATAAAAAGATAATGTTTTGTTGAATTTTTTGATAATACACTTCTGCTAATTTCTTATAGGAAGGTCGTCTTTAAATTCTTCTGTTTTATTGACAGAACCATCTTCATTATAATACGTCCAACGTCCTTGTTTTTTATCGTTAATATAATTACCAATTTGTAAAATACTTAGTGGGGAAGTGCTGCCTAAAGCAATAGTTTGATTTTTTGTTGCCAAGCCGCTGTCTGTAACGTTAATTACGGCTTGTGGTGGTAGAGGAATGCCTTTCGCGCAATCTGTATGTACAATCCAACGTCCTTGCCGTCCATTTTGGTCTATATGATTAATTGTATCATGAGTTAAAGCATCTATCTCAAAAGTATCTGAATTGCAAGAGCTAAAAAGCAAAGCGATTGTTAGGCTGAAAATTAATTTTAATGTCTGCATTGTCTTAATTTTATTATTTAATGAAGTACATTCTTAAAAACGAAAAGTTCATTTATACCATAAAATTAATCAAAAATTCATTTGCTTTTTTGTGTAAGATTATCCCAAGTTAAACGCCCTTCGCTTTGTGATAGAATATTATTGAATCTTTCAACATCAGTTATTTTACGAGTATTAAAACGGTAAGAAAACTCATCGCAATATCTCCCTAAATGCTTTTCCGATACGTGGCGATTAATAAATTGTTTTTCATGGTCTATTTATTTTAGTTATTAAGTTTATTGACTTCTTCAAAATCTAAAATTTAATGATTACAAAATTATTTCATCACTTACTCCTTAATCACCCGCTCCGATTTAAGTTGCATCCCACTCTCATCTTTCAACACCACCATGTAAACGCCCGCTTCTTTATTTGAAATATCTATTTTTAAATTTGCTTTCAACGTTTCTCTTAAAATTAATTTTCCTGTTACATCAAAAACCTCAGCGCTTCCTTTTGTGTTTTCGGTAACACTAATATTTATTATTCCTGAAGTTGGATTTGGCGAAATACTTATTTCGTTATTGCTTCCTTCTAAATTTTCAACTGCCAGGTTAATATCTTTAACCGGACCAATAACTTTATTAATAATCCATTGATTAGGATCTACCACCACTCCAATAACAGTTCCCAAACAATTAAACGTATAAGTTTCGGTTCCCACATTATGCATCACCCTCACAGTTGTATCTGGCGCGCCGGTGCGCGTTAATTTATATTCTATTGGTGTAATAAATAACGGTACAGAGGTTGGCGTTGAGGTAGTTTGAGTCGATTTTACAATAGCAGTGTTCCCAAAAAAGTTCCAGGTCACATTAAAGGTAGGGTAACCCTGACCGTAATACCATTGATTAAAAAATTGTACAAAATTTTGTCCGGTAAAAGTTTGCATGTAGTTTCTAAAATCAGGAACCGAAGCTACAGAGTTTTTAAAAGTGTTTTGAAATCCTCTTAATCCGTTAAACCAGGTGGAATCATTATTTACCACAAATTGTAAAGTGCGAATAATGGAACCTCCTTTGTCGTAAGTTAATCGCGAATCAAAAATTTTTGTAGCATTAACTGTATCCGGTCCCACTAAAAAACACATTCCGCCCGGCGCGCTCATTACATTATTATGCGCAGCTGTAACATTAGGAATAAAATTTACAGGATCTAAATATTGCGCTGCACAAAATTCGGTGTAAGTTGCAAACCCTTCATTAATAAAAATATCCTGCCATCCTTTACAAGTAACATTATCGCCCCACCATTGGTGACCGAGTTCGTGCGCATCAATATAAAAATCAAAAAATCCTAAGCTCGTCATGGTTTGATGTTCCATTCCTCCCCCGAAAGGGGCCATGCAATGTCCGTACTTTTCTTTATAAAACGGATACATCCCATACAGCTTACACTCGAGCTCCATGGTTTGTTTTATTTTATTGAGTTCCAATTTTTGTCCGGTAAGAAACGAAGGATTGTTAATGGCGTTATCGTAAATATAATTTTGAATTAAAATAGAATCGCCACCAAGATATAACGGTTTCGCATAAATGTCGTACTCTTTATATTTTGCAACCGCCACCGAAATTAAATAATAATCAATGGGCTTGCGCGATTTCCATTCGTAACGTTTTTTATTCCCCAAATTAACCACATTTTTTAGCAAACCGTTAGAGCCCACTTTGTTTGCCGAGTCGGTGGTAACAAACACCCACGACGAATCAATTTTATCGGTCAAAATTTGTTTGCACGGCCACCAATGATACGCCGCTAAACTTTCGCTTAAACTCCAGGTGGCCTGATTGCCCCAAGTGAAAGAAGTGCCTGTATCGTAACCGGTACCAATGGCAGCGCCTCCGCTTGGAGTAGTGCCGTTATAATAAATGGTAACATCAATTGTTTGTCCCAATGTTAAAGTGGCAGGCGTTTTTATTTTTACCATGCTGTCTTTACGAACAGCAGTCTTTAAAACTCCGTTAATTCTAATAGAATCGATAGTGTGATTTTTATGTAACAAACACATAAATGTATCGAGTGAAGCAAACGTTACCGTAGCCACCGTTCTTACACCGCCGGAAATAAATTTTGTATTACGTTCGCTATTTAATTTAAGATGAACAAATTTTATATCGTAACCTTTTTCGTGAGAAATAAAGGCCGAAGGTGAATTTGTTTTTTGATTTGCCTGAGAATAATTAGGATGAAGTTTATTAAACGCTGCCATTTTTCCTTCAGAACAAATGTGTGCACCTCTTTGAGTGAAACCAAATTTAAATCCGAATAATAATACTAAGAATAGAATTTTTTTCATAATACAATTTTTAGAGAAACATAAAGATATAATATTCTGCTTAAAAAGCAAATGCCGTTCATCTAAATTATAAGCCCGTTCGTAATGTTTATTTTTATTGTAGATTTGCATTTCGATTAAATGCAATGCTTAAAAACGATTTAGTACTAAGAGCCGCCCGAGGCGAAACAACAGAAAGAATTCCAGTATGGTTAATGCGCCAGGCGGGACGCGTATTACCCGAATACAGAGCCACGCGAGCCAAAGCAAAAGGTTTTATTGAGTTTGTGAAAAGTCCGGATTTAGCCTGCGAGGTTTCCATTCAGCCCATTGATATTTTAGGGGTAGATGCCGCTATTATTTTTTCGGATATTTTAGTTATTCCTGAAGCGATGGGTTTACCGTATCAAATGATTGAGAGCAAAGGACCATGGTTTGAAAAAACTATTCAAACAAAAAACGATATCGATGAATTAATTATTGCCGATGAAAATGATTTGCATTATGTAATGAAGGCAATAAGTTTAACTAAAAAACAATTGGATAACCGTGTTCCATTAATTGGATTTGCCGGCGCGCCCTGGACTATTTTTGCTTATATGATTGAAGGTAGCGGCAGCAAAACATTTAGTAAAGCAAAACAATTTTTATATACGCAACCGGAGTTTTCGCATTTACTTTTAGAAAAAATTACACTTAGCACAATTAATTATTTAAAAGGACAAATAAAAAGCGGCGCCGATTTAATTCAGTTATTTGATTCGTGGGCGGGGGTTTTAGCGCCTGAGCAGTTTTATGAATTTTCTTTAAAATATATTTCAAAAATTTGCGATGCCGTTCAACCATTAGTTCCAATTACTGTTTTTGCAAAAGATGCTCATTACGCCATAAATAAAATTTCAAAATTAAATTGTAATGTTATTGGTTTAGATTGGACAATACATCCCGCAACAGCGAGAGAACAGGCAAACGAAAAAACTTTGCAAGGCAATGCCGACCCATGTTTGCTTTACGCCGATAAAAAAACAATTAAAACCGAAACCGAAAAAATGTTACGGGCTTTTGGAAATAAAAATTACATCGCCAATTTAGGACACGGTTTATATCCTGATATTGAAAAAGAAAAAGTAAAATTTTTTGTGGAGTGCGTGAAGGAATTTAAATCTTAAAAAGTTTCGACCACTTTTTTTCTTAAAGAAAATATTTTATCACAAATATCTTTAATGCCTTCAAGATTATTTACACCATTTTTATTGGCAGCATCGAAACTCAATTTAAGCGCTTCGAGTTCATCAAAAACATATTTTGCGTCGGTACTAATATTTGACGCCTTCATCATGCTTATTAAATGACCTAATGATTCTTGCTGCGTTAAAATAGTTTTAATAACGTTCAACGAAGAAGGATTCTGTGCAATCTTACAAGAAATATAAATACCCTCGACCCAGGCTCCGGCTAAAATTAATGCGGAAGTTCCGGGGCGGTTATTTTCTTTTAAAACCTCATCGGCTTTTCTAAAAGCACCGGCAATTATTTCTAAAGTAGAATCGCGGTTTTCTTTATAAGCGTCCATCCTATCCATCATGCGTTGATCAAAGGCGGTGCTTACTCCTAAATTTTTAGCAAGCACATTTACGCATTTTAAAAACAACATACTTTCCTGCGTCTGATCAAAGGCGCCCGACACACTTAAATCTGCTCCATAAACACCCAGATTTAATGCTCGTGAATTTTCTAAAGAATATTTAGCCGATAAATCGGGATTATTTAAATAGGCAGGGTCATATTCAAGTTTAGAATCGCCAATTAATCTCATTATTTCGGCCCGCGCAGGAATTGAATTGAAAATATTTTGCGCACTTATTTGTTCTTTATCAATTACATTATCAGTGCTTGTATCATGAACATCGGTAGTGTCATCGGTTTTGTCGGCGCTGTTGCAAAACGAAAATAATACTAAACCAGACAAGAAGAAAAAATATCTGAAATGTTTAATAAGATGACTCATCGTTGTAAAAATACAAAAATATTTAATGTTTATATAATTTTCTTTTTAATAATATCTTGTATTCAAACAATTTTACTTCGGGTCAAATGGTGTAAGATTGGAGTAAGAATAGTTCAATTCTTAAGCCCGTTTTTATAATTAATCCGGCTGATTTCTTTCCCGCTTTTATCGTAAAAAATCCAATCTCCGTCGGGTACACTTTGCACTTTACCTTTACGGCGGTCGTTTATTACCGAATAATTACTAATACTTTGTAAGGCGGCATTAGTATAATAAGAAACCGATTTACCGCTTAAATGGCCATGGTCAAAATTCTGCTCTTTCATAATACCGCCGGTTTCATAATAATATTTCCAAGTGCCGTTTTGGTGACCTCTTCTGTATTTTCCTTCACTATCTACAAATCCGCCTTTTTCGTAATAAGTAATGCTTTTTCCATCTTTAATGCCGTTTACATAGCTGCTTTTTTCGCGGGCGCCTCCATTATCGTACCAATATTCCCAAGTTCCATCTTTTTTTGAATTTTTATTGTATTTCCCAACATAATTAGGCTTCCCATTACTATACCAACCCGACCATAAACCTTCCAGCTTTCCTTTTTTAAATGTACCCTCATCTTTTAATTGCCCGTTATCCCACCACGATTGCCAAACTCCTTCTTCGAGGCCTGTTACATAAGGGCCTTCCTGTAATTTTTTGCCGTTTTCGAACCAGGTTGTCCATGTGCCGGTTTTAATTCCTGTTTCGTAATTTCCTTGCTTCCATTTTTCGCCGGTTCTGTAAAAATATTCCCAGGTGCCACTTTGCTTGTCATTAATATAAGCACCTTCCGATTCTTTTTTCTCGTTATTATAATAATAAATCCATTTTCCTTCGCGCAATCCATCTTTTAAGGGCCCGCTCATTTCGAGTTTTGCATCTGTAAAATAAAATTTCCAAATACCATTTTTCTTATTACTAATAAATTCTCCCTCACTTTTTATATTGTGATTTTGGTAGTACGACGAATAATAACCGTTCAACATTCCATCTCGGTAATTTACTTCATAATCTAATTCGCCGTTGCCGTGAAAAAATCTCCACAAACTATCCATCAATCCTTCTTTATAACGGCCCATTGCCCTTATAATTCCATTATCAAATGTGGCGGTAATTTGTCCGTTACCGTTTCTTACCAATTGTTTTCCTTTATCATTAAACATTGTCCACAAATACAAAATGCTGTCTTTATATTCTTTCTCAAATTTTAATTGTCCGCTCTCGTAATAATCTGTCCATTTACCGCAAGGTTTTCCGACACAATAATGTTCGAGTGCCGCAGGTTTTCCGGATTTGAAATATGTTTTTACAGCGCCTTCTTTTTTATCTTTTTCAAATTTACCTTCGCTTTCAATTTGTCCGTTATCGTGATAATATTTCCAATCACCTTGTTTTTTTCCATTCTCAAAAACTTCAATGCTTTTTACTTTTCCGTTTTCATGGTAGGATGTCCAGGTACTATCGGCTAAATCATTATTAAACTTTGTGCGTTGCGCAATTTTTCCGCTTTTAAAATAATAAAAATTGGTGCCTGATTTTTTTCCTCTGAAAAACCGTTCAATTGCTTTTGGAGTGCCGTCTTCAAAATAAAAAATCCAAACGCTGTCTTCTTTTCCTGAATAATAATACCCTTTGCGGGAAACTTTGCCGTTTTTGTAATATTCGTAAAACGCGCCCTGAGGCATTCCTTTATAATAATCGGTTTCGTTTTTTAATTGCGTTTGCTCGTTATCGTAATACTCTTTTTTTAATTGGGAGAAAATTAGGAGTGGAAAAAAAATAAATACAAGTGTAATACGCATAATTCAAATTTAATGAAGCATAACGCTGCATATTATGATGGGTTACAGGAATTGTAAACATTGTTTTGTTATAGGTTAGTGGGTCATGAGGTTATAAGGTTATTAATTTGGATGATTCATAAATAAAAATAACACTATAACGGATAACCTTATAACCCCGTTCATCGTTATCCTAATAAAAAACCGTTTATATAAGCTATTTTCCACTACCACAAAAGCCCCGACAGTCGCGATTTTTTTACTAAATTTGATTTCTGAAAATGATAAAAATAAAACTCTATACCGTCTTTTTATTTTTTACAACACTTTGTGTGTTCTCACAAAGCAATTGGGATTTGCCTCAGTGCATTGATTATGCCTTAAAACACAATACGCTTATACGCCAATCTGAACTCAATAATCAAATCAACAAAAACAATACTTTACAATCTAAAGCCGCAATACTTCCAAATTTAAATGCAGGCTTAGCACACACTTATAATTTCGGCCGTACTATTGACCGTTATACCAACACGTTTGCCAATACACAGGTTTTATCTCAAAATTATTACATTTCCAGTAATGTGGTGTTATGGTCGGGCTTATCGCAATACAATAATATTAAAGCTAACGAATTAAATTATTTATCAGGCGTAGAGAGCGCGAAGCAAAACCAAAATGATCTATCCTTAAACGTGGCCACTGCGTACATCAATGTAATTTATTGCGATGAGTTTTTAAAAATTGCAAAAAATCAATTTGAAATTACCAATCTGCAACTCGATCGAACTACCAAATTGGCCGATGCAGGTACGCTTGCTAAAAGCGCCGTGTTTGATGTAAAAGCACAATTAGCTACCGAAGAAGTAAATGTGGTAAATGCCGATAATAATTATCAGATAGCGATGTTAACCCTACGCCAGTTAATGAACCTCGATAGTTTAAATAATTTTAACGTGGTGAAACCCGATATTGATATTCAGGCTCAGGATTTGTTAAGCAGCAGCGTTCAAAATATTTATGAAACTGCCTTAAAAAATCAGCCAAGTATAAAAAGTGCAGAGTATAATTTGCAAAGAGCCGAAAGAAATTTGTTGGCCGCAAAAGGAAGAATTAGTCCTACCATTAGTTTGAACGGTTCTATCGGCACAGGTTATTCGGGCTTGGCAAAAGATGTTGTAGGCTATCAAACCACGCCGGTGAGTTTAGGAACTTTTAGCGGTACGCCGATTATTGTTGACCAGCAAACGCCCATTTTAAAAGACAAAACTTTTTCAGATCAATTTGTGGACAACGTGAATAAAAGTGTTGGTTTAACTTTAAGCGTTCCTTTGTTTAACGGTTTGCAAACAAGTACAAGCATTAAAAATGCGAAACTTGGCGCTCTTAGTGCTAAATTTTCGCAGGATATTGCAGAGCAAAATTTATACAAAACCATTGCACAGGCTTATGCTAACGCACGAGCGGCTTTAAATAAATTTGTAGCCTCTAAATCATCGGTAGATGCTTCTGAGCAATCGTTTGCTTATGCACAACAAAAATTTAATGTAGGCGCCATTAGTGCTTTTGATTTTAATACCGCCAAAACCCGTTTGGTAAACGCACAAAGCAGTTTGCTGCAATCTAAATACGATTACCTTTTTAAATTAAAGGTATTGGATTTCTATCAGGGGAAACCATTGTCATTTTAAAATTTCTTTTCTTAATCACCAAGTGATTTTATCACATCATCTTATTTTCTATCTTTGATTAAATTTTAAGAGCTTAATCTATTTATGAATTTTAAGGTGAAAATACTTTTTCAGATTCTGTTTTACTCTTCTCTTATTAGTTTAAGCCAAACTTCTATCATTAAAACGCCCTGCGAAATTCAGGTTTTTAAATACAACATAAAAACAAAAGCCATTAACGAACCTTATTTAATTGAAAAGGGTCCGGTGTTTTTTTTTACTTACGATACTGTTATCATCGTAAATTATCCACAGCGGGTAGATGTTGTTTCGGAGATTGACGAAAAAGGCAAAGACATTCTGGCACTCGATACAAGCAATCATTTCACCTATAATAAATTAATAGATAGTATTTCAATTGACGAATTAGAGGCTTTACTTAAAAGCGAAATAAAAATTATGTGTACCGAAGTGCCTTTAAAAGTGGAGAATGTAAAAGTTAGAGTATACCGCGCGAACGGCGAATTTTATAAATGCAATATTTCTTCCACCAAACTTAATTCAGACAGATTTATTAAAAAATTCATTAAAAAAAGTCCGACCGCAGCTTATCTTATAATTGAAGCCATTTGGTTTTACCTTAATAAAGAAAAAAGAATTGCTATTGATTATGGCATTTGCTGGAAAATAATTAAGAAGCGCTAAAATAATTCTCCCATTTATTTAATGGCTTCCCATAAAAATGAAAAGACAATAATATTTGTTATTTTTAAACTCACTAGATGGAAAATAAATTCTCCCAAATAAATAAAAAAATAATTTTACTTGGTTTATTCTTTTTTTGTTTTTCCATTTACCATTCTCAAAATTATGTTCAAACCGTAAAAGGTAAGGTAAACGATAAAGCTACAAGCATTGGTTTGCCGGGAGTAATTGTAAAATTAAAAGGCGACACTTCCAAGCAAATTGTAACTACCACAGATGAGAAAGGTTTTTATAAATTAATTAATGTTCCTGTTGGTCGCAAAAGTTTTATTTTTTCATTAATCTCCTACCAAACAGTTCCCGCAACCGATATTATTGTTAGCAGCGGAAAAATAACTTCGCTCGATATTGAAATGGAAGAATCGCTTATTACTATGGAAGAAGTAGTAGTTACCGCCGAAGATTCGAAAGATATTGTTACCGATATGCAATCGGTAAACATGAAAAGTTTTAATATAGAAGAAACCGAACGCTACCCCGGCTCGCGACAAGACCCCGCGCGTATGGCGCAAAATTTTGCAGGCGTACAAGGCACTAACGATAGCAGAAACGATATTGTGGTAAGAGGAAATTCTCCTGCAGGATTATTATGGCGAATGGAAGAAGTAGATATTCCTAACCCAAGTCATTTTGCCATTACCGGTTCGGCGGGCGGACCAGCCTCCATCATCAACAATAAATATTTAGCGAACTCCGAATTTTATACCGGCGCTTTTCCTGCCAATTACGGAAACGCATTAGGTGGAGTTTTCGATTTAAAAATGCGAAACGGTAATAATGAAAAACATGAACGAACTGTTCAATTAGGAATTTTAGGAACAGAATTAGCGTTGGAAGGTCCGCTCAGTAAAAAAAGTGGCGCCAGTTATTTACTTACTTACCGTTACTCAACACTGGCACTTTTTTCGGCGGTAGGAATTAAAATAAATTTTGGTACCAGTGCTATTCCGCAATATCAAGACGGTGCCTTTCGTTTTAATTTTCCCACCAAAAGATTCGGCGTTTTTAGTCTCAGCGGCATAGGCGGTTTAAGTAATATTGCCATTGTGCTGAGCAATCAAAATACAAGACCAAAAGAATTGTATGGTGATTTAACGCGCGACCAGTATTTTGGTACCGATATGGGAGTAGCTATGTTCAATCATGTATGTTCTTTAAACAGCCGCACATTAATGAAAACAACTTTGGGTTATAGCAGTCAGTACATCGCCTCCAATCATTATTTAATTTTGCGCGACAAAAATTATATTGCTAATCCTATTCTTCCGCATGTATTAAATTACACTCAATACGAAAGCAAAGCTACCGCTTCGTGGTTCATTAAAAATAAAATTAATTCGAAAAATAGTTTTAAGGTGGGATTTTTTGCCAATGAATTTCACGTGAATTATTTCGACCAGGTAAAAGTTAATTCGCTTTACGATACTATACCCAATGCCATTAATCAAAAACCCTGGAAGAACCGCTTAAATACTACAGCCGATTTTATTTTATTTCAGCCTTACATTAATTTTGTACATAAGTTTAATGATAAATGGAGCACCAACTTCGGTGTATTTTTTCAGTACCTCACGCTTAACAACAGATACACCATTGAGCCGCGCGCGAGTTTGCGCTATCAGTTTAAAAATAATCAAACACTTAGTTTAGCTTATGGTATGCACAGTCAGATGCAGCCCATCTACGCTTATTTTGCTGCAACCGACAGTGTGGTGAATAACGGAGTAGTAACTTACAATCAAAATCGCGATGCAGTAAATAAAAATATGGATTTTACAAAATCGCAGCATGTTGTTTTAGGATACGATTTGCAGGTGAATCGTAATTTCAGAATTAAAGCAGAAACATATTACCAATATTTGTGGAACATTCCGGTGTATGCTATTCCTTCAGGAATTTCTTTAATTAACCGCGGTGCTACTTTTACAAGATTTTTTCCGGTTTACAATATGCAAAATACCGGTACCGGATATAACTACGGTCTGGAGCTTACCCTCGAAAAATTATTTAGCAAACATTATTTTTTTATGTATAGCGCCAGTTTGTACGACAGTAAATATACCGGCAGCAATGGCGTAACTTACAATACAGACTTTAATGGTAATTATATGATGAATTTATTAGCGGGATTGGAATATGTTATTGGGAAGAAAAAGAAAAACAGTATTAACCTCAGCACTAAATTTACTTATGGCGGCGGTAAGCGTTATTCGCCGGCAAATATTGCCGCCAGCAATGCTATTATGGATGTGGTGCCCGACGAAAGTAAAATAAATTCGTTGCAATTTGCGGCGTACAACCGTTTGGATTTAAGAATTGCTTATAAAATAAATGCTAAACATTCGGCTTACGAAATTGCTTTTGATTTAATTAATTTATTGGGAACAAAAAATATTTTAGCTTTAAGCTATTCGCCCGACCCTGCCAACATTAATGCCAATCCATTGGTAAATAATTATCAATTGGGGTTTTTACCGCTGTTTTATGTGAAGGTTGATTTTTAAAATGTTAATTATTCTTTTTTTTTCATAGTTTTTATTCCCACAAAAAATTTCTTTTTATTCCTATCTTTGCCTGATTTAAAAATTTATGTCTGATAAAAAAGTAAGATTACGTTTTGCTCCCAGTCCTACGGGCGGTTTACACATGGGTGGCGTACGCACAGCATTGTTTAATTATTTGTTCGCTAAAAAACACGGCGGCGATTTTATTTTGCGTATTGAAGATACCGACCAAACGCGCTATGTAAAAGGCGCCGAAGAATATATTATTGCCGCTTTAAAATGGTGCGGCATTGAACCCAATGAAGGTGTTGGTTTTGGTGACGGCGCGCATAAACCTTACCGCCAGAGCGAGCGCAAAGCATTGGGCATTTATAAAAAATACGCCGATAAATTAATTGCAAGCGGTAATGCGTATTATGCTTTTGATACTTCCGAAGAATTAGATGAAATGCGCAAACGATTAGAAGCGGCAAAAGTGGTGGCGCCTCAATACAATTCGGTATCTCGACAAAACATGCGCAATTCATTAACTTTAAGTGAAGATGAAGTAAAAAAATTATTAGAATCAGAAACTCCCTATGTAATTCGTTTAAAAGTTCCGCGCAATGAAGAAATTCGTTTTCACGATATCATTCGCGGATGGGTGGTGGTAAATTCGGCGCAGGTAGATGATAAAGTTTTGTTGAAGAGCGACGGAATGCCAACTTATCATTTAGCGCATATTGCAGATGATATTGAAATGCAAATTTCGCACGCGGTGCGCGGAGAAGAATGGCTGCCAAGTGCGCCCGCGCATATTTTAATTTACCGTTATTTGGGTTTAGAAAAAGAAATGCCGCAAATGGCGCATTTACCATTGATATTAAAACCCGACGGACAAGGAAAATTATCGAAGCGCGATAAATCGGGCTTGCCAATGTTCCCATTAAATTGGCACGATGAGAGCAGTGGCGAAACTTATATTGGTTATCACGAATCAGGATTTTTTGCTGATGCGTTTATAAATATGCTGGCTTTATTGGGATGGAATCCCGGCGACAATCGCGAAATAATGGAAAAAGCCGAGCTGATTGAAAATTTTTCATTTGAGCGCGTTAATAAATCAGGTGCAAAATTTGATCCCGATAAAACAAAATGGTTCAATCAACAATATTTAAGAAAACGTTCGGATGCCGAATTGGCAGAAGCATTTATGCCTGTTTTAGAAAGTAAAAATATTAAAGCCGATAAAAATTTTGTAACTGAATTTTGTCGCTTAATAAAAGAAAAAGCGCATTTTATAAATGAATTTTACGACTTAGGATTTTATTTTTTCATCGCTCCCACTTCTTACGACGAAAAAGTAATTGCCAAAAAATGGAACGAGAATTCTAAAGCCGTTTATACTAAACTCCATCAAAAATTTGAAGCCATTTCTCAATGGAATGTCGAATCCATTACCAAAACATTTCACGATGCCGAAACCGAATTAGGGAAACTCGACATGCAATTAGTGCGGGTTTTAACCAGCGGCGTGGCGGGTGGTCCGCAGTTATTTGACATGCTTTCTTTATTGGGGAAAGAGGAGATTACCAAGCGGATTTCGACTGCGTTGGCGCAATTAAAATAGTTTTATTTCAATAAAGAAATTTTTTGCCGCAATAATTACCCAATTGGTCTCAAGCTAAAAATAAAATTTTATTGATATAACATTTTTAGTTAATTGCCCCGTAGGAGCAATACATTATTAGAAAAATTCCCCACCGCAACTTCCGCGTGCCGTAGGTACGCTATAAATTTCGCACCTACGGTGCTTTGTGTTTTTATGTTGTATTTTTATTATTATGGTTAGGCTCCTACGGAGCCGGATGGCAATTTAGACTGTGTTCAATTCATAACAAAAGCCCTTCCGATTACCAGAGGGGCTTTTTTAAATGTCTCCCGCAAGGGCGGCGACAAAATAATTCTTTTTTACCCTTTTATCGGGTCGAAACCGGAGTGCTTCTTGTTTCTTTAACCATGCGTTAAATTATTCCAAAGAAAGCGACCAGTAGTACAATAAAAAATATAACTTTTTTAGCCATATTATTTGTTTATCTTCTTGTACGCAAATGGCTTATTTGGGTTGCTTTTTCGCCCTATTATTTATTTTTAAACTCTTATTGTGTATTTCCTTAATTTTTTTAATTTTGTTTGTCAAATATCAAGCTATTATCCAATGTTTAAAATCAAGTATTTACCTCTTCTAATTTTAATGCTT
>JAHEYG010000076.1 GCA_023251725.1 Sphingobacteriaceae bacterium
TTTAAAACCGAGAAGTGTCGCTAATGTTTTTGCGCGATTGGCAAATAATAATGAACTGTCATAATTATCAATATTTTTATATGCAAGAGCGAGTGTATTTAGGGCATTGACTTTATTAGTGTCTTCTTTAGCAGTTTTTAAAACATTTAAAAGCGAATCAATCCTATTAATCTGCGCAATCGAATTGATAAAACAAAAACAAATTGTCAATGTGAGGAAAAAGTATTTTATTTTTTTTACCACTAATCTTTGTTTGTTAAACGCTTAATATTTTTATCAATATATTTCTCTGAAGTAATTAAGGCAGTTTGAATTCGTTTGGCGTAAGTAATACTGTCAATAATCTCCTTTTGTTTTTCCTCCACCAATTCTTTTTGCTTTTCCACTATTTCTTTTTGCTCCATAATAATTTTATTTTTTCTCTGATTTTGGCGCAAACTTCTTAAAATTACAATCGCCAAAATTAAAACTAAAATTAATCCGCCTGAAACAGAAGCAATCACAATTTTTTGCTTTTGTTTTTCTTCTTGGGCAATAACATCTTTTTTTTCTTGTTCAGCCTTGGCTACACCTTCTTTTTTATCGAAATCGTATTGCATTTGCTGCCGAACTATTTTTTTTGTATTATCTTCATTGAGTAAGCTATCTCTATAAATAGTATGCAATTTATAATAATCGTAAGAGGTTTTATAATTGCCCAGTGTGCTATCCAATATTGATAAACTCTTGTAACAATCTTTCAATAATTCCAGGCTCCCAATTTCTTTCGAAATTTTTAGCGCATCAATTAGAAACCTCTTAGCAAAAGAAAACTTATTAAGCGTTAAATAAATACTTCCTATATTATAATATGAACCAGATATTCCTTCCGCGTCGTCTAATTCTTGCCTCTTTTTAAGAGCGGAAATGTGACTTTCCAAGGCTTCAGAATATTTAAACTGCTCAAAATAAGAGTTTCCTATGTTGCTAAAAGAATTAGCCATTCCTGCGATATCGCCAATTTCTTCTCGCAACTTTAATGAAGCAGAGTGATTTTTAAGCGCAGTATTATAATCCCTAAGCTGATAATATATAATTCCGATATTATTATAACAATTTGCAATTCCACTTTTGTCCCCTAGCTTTTTATAAATATTTAAACAGGCATTATAATTTTTAACTCCATCATCGAAATTGCCTTGTTTTGAATAAATAATTCCAATTCCATTATAGCAATCTGCTATAAGTTTTTTATTACCTAATTCTTCTGAAATTTTGAGAGATGCAAAATAATTAGTAACTGCGTAGGGGTAATTGCCTTTATTTTCAAAAACACGGGCAATGCTTCTATAAGAAGCTGCGATTCCTTTTTTGTCTCCCATTTCTTTTTTAATTTTAAGTGAAGCTTCAAAATATTTCAATGCCCCTGAATAATTGCTTTGCCTTTCATAAATTGCACCAAGGTTATGGTACGAAGTTGCGATCCCTTTTTTGTCCCCTATTTCTTCTCTTAATTTGAGTGCTGCAAAATGGTTTTTCACTGAATAAGTATAATTCCCTTGTTCCATATAAAAAACGCCTATGTTATTGTATGAATCAGCAATCCCCTTATTGTCGTCCATTTCTTTTCTTATAATAAGAGCCGCCAAATGATTTTTCAGAGCGTCGGAATAATTATTTTGAAGTTGATAAAATATTCCTATATTACTTAATGATTTTGATTTCCCTTTTTTGTAATTTATTTTGTCAGATAAAATTATTGCCTGGTTCGATGAAGCAAGAGCTTTTTCGTAATCAGCAACGTTGTGATATTCCCAACCAATAATATTAAGGGTATTTACTTTATTAGTGTCTTCTTTAGCAGTTTTTAAAACTGATAATAAAGAATCAATTTTACCTCTCTGTCCGATTGTTTTTGAGTAACAAAAACAGAATGTGATTGCGAAAAAAAAATATTTTATTGTTTTTGGCAATTTATTTATGTTTTAATGTCTCTTTGGTAAAATAATTTAACCATACCCTGCCCAATCAAACATACAAAATCCCTCCACCTTTTCAAAATTATCCCTAAATTAGGCTTCCCTTATAAATTTCATCACAATGAAAAAAATATTTTTCCTTTTAATCAGTATTTCGCTTGCAAATTTTTGTTTTTCGCAAGATGATAGTCTTTTACTCACCAAAGTAAAATACCGTTTGGTGGGTCCGTTTCGCGGCGGCCGAAGCGGTGCGGTATGCGGCGATCTTAAACACAAAAATATTTTTTACATGGGCAGCACCGGCGGCGGCGTTTGGAAAACCATCGATGGCGGCAGCAATTGGAAAAACATTTCTGATAAATATTTTGGTGGTTCCATTGGGGCAATTGCTCTTGCACCAAGCGACCCCACAATTTTATACGTGGGCGAAGGCGAAGCAACATTGCGCGGTAACGTAAGCGAAGGTTTCGGTATTTGGCGTACCGACGACGGCGGCCGCAGCTGGAAAAATTTAGGATTAAAAGATACACGACATATTGTAAAAATTATAATTCACCCCAAAGATCCCAATACAGTTTGGGTGGCAGCAATGGGACATTTATTCGGCGCTAACGACGAGCGCGGCGTTTTTAAAACAACCGACGGCGGAAAAACCTGGCGTAAAGTTTTATTTGCCGATAATAAAAGCGGCGCAGCAGATTTAGTTATGGAGCCCGGCAATCCGCAAACACTTTACGCGAGTACTTGGACAGCCCTCCGCACCGGTTATTCATTCGAGAGCGGCGGCCCAGGAAGCGCGTTATGGAAAAGTACTGATGGTGGCGAAACCTGGAAAAAATTAAATTCGCAAAAAGGGTTTCCGGGTAAGCAGACCGTTGGTATCATCGGCATCGCCATCGCATCTTCAAATCCCGAAAGAGTTTACGCCATTGTTGAAAATGAAAAAGGCGGATTGCTAAGCAGCGATGATGCGGCCGAAAGTTTTTCGTTAGTAAGCAGCGATAATAATATTCGTCAGCGCGCTTGGTATTATAGTAAAATATTTGTCGACCCAAAAAATCAGGATATAGTTTATGCGCTCAATGTAAATTTTTTAAAAAGTACAGATGGCGGAAAAACTTTTAAAACTATAAATACGCCTCATGGCGATCATCACGATTTATGGATTGACCCTGAAGACGGAAACAGAATGATAATTGCCGATGATGGCGGCGCACAAATAAGTTTTGATGGCGGAAATAACTGGAGCACGTATCACAACCAAGCCACCGCGCAATTTTACAGAGTGAGCACCGATAATCATTTCCCGTACCGAATTTTAGGTGCGCAGCAAGATAATTCTACTGTTAGAATTTTATCGCGCAGTTCGGGTAATTCAATTTCGTTTGGCGATTGGTCGGGAACCGCTGGTGCAGAGAGTGGTTACGTTGTGGCTGATCCCACAAATCCGGATATTGTTTACGGCGGAAATTACGGCGGATATTTATCGCGCCTCGATCATAAAACAGGAGAGAACCGTGCAATTAGTGTTTGGCCCGATAATCCTTTAGGTGCGGGCGCAGATATGCAGAAATACCGTTTCCAATGGAATTTTCCGCTTTTCTTTTCTCCGCACAATCCAAAAAAAATATATGCCGGCGGAAATATTTTATTTGCCACCGAAAATGAAGGTGCCAACTGGACTGCTCTCGGCGGAGATTTAACCACTAACGATAAAACAAAACAAAAAGCGAGTGGTGGTCCGATAACAAAAGACAACACCGGTGTAGAAGTGTATTGCAGCATTTTTACCGCGTGCGAATCGGCATTAGAAAAAGATTTATTGTGGACAGGAAGCGATGATGGATTAATTCACGTAAGTAAAGATGGCGGACAAAATTGGCAAAATGTTACACCGCCTGCGGCAGGAAAAAACATGATGTGGAATTGTGTGGAGACCGATATGTTTAAAAAAGGTAAAGCGTATTTTGTGGGAACGAAATATAAGAGTGATGATTTTGCACCATATATTTTTAAAACAGAAGATTACGGTAAAACCTGGAAGCAAATTACCAATGGAATTGCGTCGACGTATTTTGCACGTTGCATAAGAGCCGATAAAAAACGTGCCGGTCTTTTGTATTGCGGAACGGAATATGGAATGTACATTAGTTACGATGATGGCGCAAAATGGAAACCATTTCAATTGAATTTACCCAAAGTTCCTATTACGGATATGACGATAAAAGAAAATGATTTGGTAATTGCAACGCAGGGAAGATCGTTTTGGGTTTTAGATGATTTGGGGCAAGTACAACAAATACAGAGCGGAATTACACAAAAAAATATTCATGTATTTGATATTAATGCGGCTTATCGTTATGAGGGTTCACAAAATTTAAATGCAAAAAATGCGGGAATAAATCCGCCGAGTGGAGTGGTTGTAAATTATTATTTAAAAGAATATAAAGATACAGCCTTAGTAAGTGTAAAAATAAAAGATCAAAACAAAAAATTAATAAAAGCATTTACTACTTCGGGTTCGGGCGATATTGGAAAAATTGAGGCGGTAAAAGGGATGAATCAGTTTGTTTGGGATATGCATTACGCGCCGGGCGAAAAAATTGAAGGAATGATTTTGTGGAGCGGCAGTGTTGGCGGACCGAAAGCCGCGCCCGGAATTTATTTCGCCGAAATTAAATTTGGGAAGGATAGCATTGAAAAATCATTTGAAATAAAAGCGAATCCGGTTTATAAATGTTCCCAGCAAGATTATGAAGAGCAGTTTAATTTTTTAATTACTGTTAGAGATAAATTTTCGGAAGTTCAGAAAGCGATAAAAAATATTCGGGATTTGCGCTCGCAAATAAATAATTTTACCGGGAAGCAGGGAAAGGATTGTCCGAAAGAAATAAAAACTTTAGCCGATACAATTAACAAGCAAATGACTTTGGTAGAAGAAACTTTATTTCAAACAAAAGTTAAGAGTGAGCAGGATGTTTTAAATTTTCCAATTCGTTTAAATGATAAAATAGCCGGTTTGTTTGATTATGCATCGAGTGGAAATAATGCGCCAACAAAGCAAGTTAAGGAAGCTTATGCAGATTTGTCTTCGAAAGCGGATGTGCAATTAGCGCGACTGAAAAAAATTACGGAGGAAGATTTAGTGAAGTTAAATTCTTTAATAAGAGAAAAAGCTTTGCCGCTTATTGGTTTGAAGAAAGAGTAGGGTGATAAAATTTGCCACCAAGGCACTAACTTTCTTTTAGAGCTTCTTAGTGTTTCTATGTGTTCTTAGTGTCTTAGTGGTTAAATATTTCTATTTAAAAGAAGCCACCATTTTCTTCAAATCAGAATGATAATTTCCAATAAAAACTTTCTCCAATGAATCTTGCAGCCCGTTGTATTGCGCAAAATCAATAAAATACGCGTTTTTAGATTTGAGAATTTCGTTTTGAATATTTTTTATTTTTTTAGAATTCTTTAATTGGAGAGAATTAAATGAATTATTTATTTTAATTAATTGTTTAAGTTTTAAAATATTTTTTTGATTGCCGCTTTCATCTGTAATTTTTTCATAAAAATTATTCAGTTCTTTTATTTTTGTGGCGAGGTGCGTTTCTATAATTTTATTATCGTTTACGCTGTTGATATATGTTTGGTAACACAAAGTATCATTTTTACATTGGGAATTTAAAAATTGTAATGTTGCTTTATGTGCAATAAATGAAGCTAAATTCTCATTAAAATCAACCGAACTTTGTGCGTAATAGGTTGCATGAAATAATTCGTGAAAAATTAAATTGCATAAATTACCTTTTGATTTTGCGAGCATAGAACTCAACACCGGATCACTAAACCATCCTAAAGTTGACCAAGCTGTAACGGTTCGCATATCTACATCATATCCCAAACAAGTCAAACGATTTTTCTCAGCAACAGCTTTTTGTCTTTCAAAAAAACCTTTGTAAGAAACTTTCCCTACAATAGGAAATTGCCAGTAATACGCTTTAAGCTTAAATTTTTCAGAAGCAGTAATTGCCCATAGCAATGGAGAATCTTTCTGGTCAAATATTTTTGTAAAATTTTTTGTCGGTGTAAATACTAAACTATCCACCGAATACTTTTTTATTGAATTTATTAAGTCTAGATTATTTTTTTCTTCAGCATTTAGATTTCTGGAAGATTTAAATTCTTCAAACGTTTGCGTGTTAAGCACTAAATGAAATTGCCCCTTCGCCTGAAAAAAAATGTAAATAGAGGTTTGATAATTTATAGAAGCAAAACCTATTGCCGTCCATAAAATAAAATTAAAAAATATTGAAATTATTTTTTTCAAACAATCAGTAGCGCATTCCTATCACCAGCATATCATCAATCTGCGGATGCTCACCGCGCCATTTCTCCATTTCGCTCTCAATAATTTTACTTTGCTCATTCATTGGTTTATCCTGTATAGTAAGTAGCAATTTTTCGAAATTGCTGCTCAAAAATTTATCGTCATTCGGTCCGCCAAACTGATCGCAGTAACCGTCGGTTAAAATATAAAACGTATCGTTTTTTTGTAACTGAATGCAGTCTTTTTCGAAAGCCGCTTCTTTTTTAGTCACTAATCCTAAAGGTTGTTTGCCAACTTTATGTTTTTGAATTTTATTATCTCTCACAAATATTAAAGACCGCCCGGTTGAAGAAAATTCAAGCATTTGAGTTTTGTTATTAACCACACAAAGGGTAATATCCATTCCGTCTACGGTATCACTTTCATGTTCTCCTTTTTTTAAAGCCACTACCACTTCTTCGTGCAATTGTTTTAAAATTATTGCGGGATCGTTCAATCCTTTATTTTTTACAATATCGTTTAATAAATTATTTCCAATTAAACTCATAAATGCTCCGGGCACGCCATGTCCGGTACAATCTACCGCTGCCACTAATGTGGAGCCATTTTGGCGGGTAAACCAATAAAAATCGCCGCTCACAATATCTTTCGGTTTAAAAAATATAAAAGATTCTGGAACAACGTCATTCAGTTTTTCAATAGTTGGTAAAATCGAATCCTGAATTCTTTTAGCATAGCGAATGGAAGATGTAATATTGTGATTTTTCTTTTCAATTAATTTATTTTGTTCGTCAACTGTTTCTTTTTCTTCGCGTAATTCTTTAGTTTTAATAAAAACCTGTTCTTCCAAAAATTCCTGAACTTTTCTTAAGCGATTTAAACGGTGTCTGAAATACGCATAAACTAAAAATACCAAACATACCAAACTTAAAATTCTAAACCACCAGGTTTTCCAAAACGGCGGAATAATGGTAAGATTAATTGTTTTTCCTTTCTCATTCCAGGTGCCATCCGGATTTGATGCCCGTACTTTAAATTTATATTTTCCCGGATCTAAGTTGGTGTAATCAATAAATCTTCTGTTTCCTGCTTTCACCCAGCCTTTATCAAAACCCTCGAGCATGTACAAATATTTATTTTTTTCGGGTAATGTAAAATCTAAAGCGGCAAATTCAAATTCAATTACATTTTCGTCGTGCCGCAAGGTGATGTCCGTTATCTCATAAGGTTGCTTATCATTCTTTAATTCTGAACCGAAAATTTTTATAGTCGTAATTACCACCGGCGGAGGAACATGGTTTTCGGATAAACTGTCAGGAAAAAAACGGTTGAAACCATCCGGACCACCAAAAAACATTTCACCGCCCCCGCGATTAAATTTACTTTTAAAAAACGCACCGGTATTAAACTCATTGTTTTGCAAACCATCGAGTTTATCATAATTCATAAACGTCGAATTTTTTTTATTAAATCGTGCTACACCATTATTTGTACTGATCCATAAATTTTCTTTGTTATCGCCCAGCACACCATAGATGTAAGAATTTGATAAACCGTTTTCTTCGTTGAACCTTGTAAACGTTTCGGTTTTATAATCAAATTTATTTAAACCGTTGCTCGTGCCAATCCAAAGTATTTGATCTTTATCTAACCATAACGAACGTACCGAACGATTACTGATACTGTTTTTATTTTCTTTGGAAGGAAAATAGTGTTTAAAGAAAAACGGATTACCCCGGTCATCAAATACTAATTTATTTAATCCGTTGTCGGTGCCAATCCACAAGGTGTTAGTGGTTTCTAAAAGTGTCCAAATAGTATTATTACTTAGTGATTTTGGGTTTTTTGCATCGTGTAAAAAACGTGTAAATGTTTCTGAGCTATAATCGTATTTATTTAATCCACCTTCTGTTCCTACCCATAAATTTCCTTTACTATCTTCCAAAAAACTGCGAACAATGTCGTTGCTGATGCTTTCCGGATTATTTTTATCAAAAGTAAAATGCCTGAACTCACCGGTTTTTCTATTGCAGCGAAACAATCCGTTGCTGGCTCCAAACCACATATTTTCTTTGGTATCTTCATAAATGGCCCATATATTGGAAGCATCAAAATTTTTATTTTGAACGCGCTCAAATTTTTCTGTCTTCGGATTAATTCTGCTGAGTCCGCCCTCCATGGTTCCCACCCACAAAATATTTTTACTATCCACAAAAATAGAACGGATATTATTTTTACTTAAGTTAAACGGATTTCCGTTTTGAGTTTGTATCAAAGAAAATTTCTGAGGCTTTAAATCTGCTTTATTTAAACCTCCTACCATAGTACCAATCCAAATGTTTTTCGATTTGTCTTCAAATATTCCCTGCAATAAATCCGCGCTAAGCGTTGACGAATTATTTATTTCGCTTTGGTAAGTAATAAATTCACCTGTTTTGAGATTCAAAATTTTTAATCCGTGATCGGTAGTTAACCATACATTGTGATATTTATCCTCGTAAATGGCGCGAACGGCATTATTACCGTAACTGTTTAAATAAGAATAAATGGGTTTAACCGCCGAATCGGATTTAGCTGAAAAACGTTTCACCAAAAATTTATGGGTGCTTTCATTAAATGTATTTAATCCATCGTTGGTTCCTATCAACATTCTTCCGTCTTTGGTTTCGAACAAACTCATTACAATGTTCCCGCTGAGCGAACAAGAATCGCACGAATTATTTTTGTAATTAATAAATTCTTTTACTAATCCTTCTTTATCGAGAACCGCTCTGCTTAAGCCGTTAATGGTTCCAATCCAAATCGCTCCGTGTTTATCCTGTGCAATGCTTAAAATATTATTATTACATAAACTTTTTGCATTTCCTTCTTCGTGAAAATAGCGGGTAATTTTTCCGGTAGTTAAATCAATTCGGTCTAAACCATTATCGGTTCCTACCCAAATTTTGCGATACTTATCTTCAAACACCGACCAAACCCGGTTGCTGCTTAAACTATTTTTGTTTCCTGGAATATTTTGAAAACGTTTAAATTTTCCTGTAGAAGCATCCAAGCGGTTTAATCCGCCCGAATAAGTTCCTACCCAAATAATGTTGTGCGGACCTTTACATAAAGTAGAAACTGTATTATCAGAAATGGAAGTTGAGTCGTTGAAATTATTTTTGTAATGAATAAATTTGTAACCATCGTACCGCAACAATCCATCAATAGTGGCAATCCATAAAAAACCATTCTCATCCTGTACAATTGAGAAAGCGGTGGTAACGGTTAGTCCCTGATCAACGCCAAATCTTTTAAATTTTAACTGACTCCATTGTTTTTGCGCGAAAATTTTTGTGCTACCAATCGAAAATAAAAAAAGCAGAATGAAAATATTTATTTTTATAATGCTTTTCATTTTTTTTTATTATTAAAACGGATGAAAGCTAAAACTCACTTCCACCAAATCGCCAAACTCCTCACCGGCTTCCAGCATATCGGTGTCGCCATCTTTATAATGCCACTCCACATTTACTTTAATATTTTTAGTTTTAATGATGTGAAGTTTATTAAGAATATCGAAAATAGGTTTGTAGGATGAAGAATTAAAATATTTGAGTTTAAAAATAAAAGTAGTTTCTTTATTGGGAGATGAAACATATAAATCGATCCACGCTAAAACCGGACCATAAAACTCTTTGGTATCTTCGGGATAAGATTTTCCCGAAATTTCGAAATGATTATTATTTGAATCCAGAATAATTGCGGGAGTATCAATAGTAGCTTCGATTTTAAGCGTTTCCATTTGCATTATTTAGGGCCGTTAGAAACGTCGATGTCTAATGAATAAAAAGTAAGGCCATCATCAATTTTTTTAAATTGATAATTAAAGGCATCTCCTTTACGCGCAATGCTAATTAAACCCAATCCCGCTCCCGATTTTTCGGAGAGTTGAGTTTCGCTTAATACTTTTTTATGAATAGCTTTCAACTCCTCTTTACTATAAGCTTTTATTTTATCCAGTTTTTCCTGAAGAGCCGGCACTTCGTTATTATAAACAAAATTGCCGGTTTTTATAAGGTAACTTCCGTTTTTAATACATATAATTACAATGCCCGGTTTAAGATCTCGGTTTTGAGGAGTTACTGCGCCGTATTTGCGAATATTTTGCATACACTCTACTAAAATCGAAAAAACCCTTGATCTTACCAATGTAGAACTGTTTTGAACTTCGGGCCCCCGCTCAGCTAAAACCAAAATGGCGTTTACTAAATCTTGATTAAAATCTCCCTTGAAAGAGAGAATAATGTGATTTTTTTCGCACTCTTTAAGCCAGTTGTAAAGAAGCGTTCCGTTGTCTAATGTTTCAACCATATTATGGCTTTTAATTGTTTATTTAAAAATACAGTTTTTTTATGAAATACAAACTAATCTCACAATTTTATATAGTAAAAAAATTATTTTTTTGTTTATTTTTGATAGATTTACCTGCTTATTATTAAATAAAATGACCTTAATTTACTTCGTAAAACTATACAATCGTACAATTTTAGCCTGTTTTATTAGTATCACTTCTTTGGCACAAAAAGACAGTGTTGTTTCTATTTATAAAAATCTGGAAGTAAAGAAATTTTACAATGTGTATTTAACGGTTGATACCCTTAACGGGAAAGCAATTTACAAAGCAGAAAATAAAATTATTGATAAAAATATTTATGATAAATATAAAGCGACCCGAAAAAACATTGAAAATTGTAAGCCGTGTATTATTGAAACTTATGATGTGAACGAAAAATTAATTTATAGGGCAGCTAAATTTGAAGATTGTCCGGTGGGCGAATGGATAAGTTATTATCCCAACGGAAAAATAAAAGAGATTGGTCATTATCGTGAGAATGATACCGGTAATTGGGAAGATTTATGGAACAGTGCTTATTGCATTAAACACGGCTCCTGGATTTTTTACGACGAGAAGGGAAAAGTGACTAAAACCGAGAATTATAGTTTTGGTAATTTAGTAGAACCGAAAAAAAATTAAGAATTAAGATTCATACTTAAGCTTTAATTTTCGCATTAATTAGCCATATTAATTGTATATTCGTATCAAATTGGTAATCTTTAATTCATATATTTTGTAATGATTCACAATTTTTTTGATTAAATTAATTTTAAATATGACAAAGCAGGTTCTTAAAATTATTTCGTTGTATTGTATAAGTGTTTTGATGTTTTCGAATTGTTCTTCTAATGATGAAAATTCTGTTTCTGATAACGAAGCTCTTATTAAGGTGGATTCTATTATTAGTTCTGTGGATTCTTCAAAAATGACAGAGCTCGATAACGAAACTTCGTATACATTACCATCGGCTTTGCAAATGGCATCCATTTTTAAAAAGTCGGGCTTAAAATTTATTCCCGGTATTACCAATACTGCCGATAATGTAAAAAATTATAATAGCAGCAATTACTCACGGGCTATTAATTTGGGAATATACAGTTCGGATTTAGCTTACGTTTTATTAAACAAACAATCTAACGACAGTAAAGTGTATTTGAAAGCTTGTAAAGACATAAGCGCACAATTAGGATTAAACAAAGCCTTCGAAGACAATAATTTATTACAGCGTTTCGATAAAAATATCGGGCGCGAAGATTCGTTATTGGAAATTGTAGCTGATATACAAATGGAAACCGATATTTTATTGGAGGAAAACAAGCAAAAACACATTACGGTTATTGCCTTCGCCGGTGCTTGGGTTGAAACGGTTTATATTGCAGCTAAAGTTTACAGTATAGATAAAAATAAAAAAGTAAGTTTTAGTTTAATGGAACAATTTACTATAGTAAGAAATATTATAAAAGCTTTAAGGGTGAATGAAGAAAAAGAATCCGAAATAAAGGATTTAAGTGCCGATATAATGTCAATTTTAAATGTTTTTGAAAACACCGAGTCCATAAAAAAAGCCGCTAAAAAAGAGGACGAGGCAGATTTTAGTAAAGTCATTCTTTCCGATGAGGAATTTGCTGTTATTGAAGCAAGAATTGTGGAAGTAAGAACCAAATTAGTTAAATAAATTTGTGATGCAAAAAACCGTTTTAATATTTGTGAGTTTTTTATTTGGCTCCATTTTTATGGGATTTTATCAAGAACCCACTGTGTGCAACGCTAAAATTTTAAAAGAAAAAACAAAAGAATTTTTAGATCCGTTTAAATACGACAGTTCAGAATTGACTCGCATTATGTATAAAAATAAGGAAGTGGTGAAGGATGTAGAAATTCCATTATTTATTGGAGAGAAATATCGAATTGTGTTTAATACCGAAGCTTTGCCTAAGCCCATTGAAATAAATATTTACAATAAGGATAAGGAAGCAAAGAAAAGAACACTTCTTTTTTCGAGTAAAAATCAGGAAAAGGGCTTGCGCCAGTTTTTTTACGAATGTTCAAAAGTACGTCACGTTTTTATTGATTACGTGGTGCCAAAAACCGATACGGCTGCCATGCAGGGTTGTGTAGTGTGTATGATTGGGTATAAATAATTTGTGGCCCAACAAATACTTCCGTAAACCCATTTAGTTTTACACCAATTACCGTTCATCAAATTTTGCTTTTCGAATTGGTTTTTTTTGTACATTTGGTTTAAATTAATAATATGAAAAAAGTATTTATTCTCTTTGTTTTTATTTTTACAACATTGGTCGGTTTTGCTCAACCTCCGGTTTATAAAGACGTAGCCGCTATTTTTTACGCGCGTTGTACGCATTGTCATAATCAAAATCATAAATTTCCTTTTTTAAATTATACACAAACGCAGCCGTTGAAGGTGTTAATTCAAAATGATTTGAATATAAACCGCATGCCACCTTGGCATCCGGATACTACCTATGCAAACGCTGCTTATCCCACCGTAAAACGATTTTCTAACGAGCATTTAATTTCCTCTGCTGAAAAAACTGCTATTTTAAACTGGATCACTGCAGGTGCTCAAAAAGGTGACACAACACTGGCTCCTCCTGCACCGGTTTATCCTAAGTTTAAACTCAGCGGTAACGCCGATATCACTCTTAAAATACCAACATTTTCAAGTAATGCATTCACTTCCGATGCTTACAATTGTTTTTCAATTCCAACCGGATTAACTCAAGACAGGATTTTAAGAGCATACGAAATTGTTCCGGGCAATCCAGCAATTGTTCATCATGTGGTTATTAATGTAGATACTACCGGAAGTATTGTGAGTGATCTTAGCGGAGGTTGTTATACTCAGGGAGGCCAGTTTAGTATCGGTGGCTTTGCACCCGGGAGCCCTCCAATCGTGTTTCCCAATGGCGCTACCTTAAAAGCAGGAATAAGACTTAAGGCTGGTTCACAGTTGATACTTCAACTTCATTATCCTATTGGAACCGCAGGGCAAACCGACAGTACCAAAATAAGACTATATTTTTATCCTATCGGAACTACCGGTGTTCGTCCTATTTATGTCGAAACACCTTTACAATATTGGAACTTTAGTCCTACTGCTATACCTGCTAACCAAACAAGAACCTATACTGCTGTTTCATCGGCTACTTTTGCATCTGCAACTTATTCAATTTCTATTTATGCCACTTTTCCTCACGCACATAAGGTGAATAAAAGTATTGTAAATTTTGCGTATAAAACTACCGATACCATTCCTTTAATAAGAATAAACAATTGGGACTTCGATTTTCAGGGCTTTTATATGTTCAAAAAAATGGTTAAGGTTCCTAAAACTTACAAACTTTATTCCAAACACGTTTATGATAATACTATGCCTCACGTTGCCACACCAACCAATGTAGCTTTTGGTACGAGTACAAAAGACGAAATGTTATTTGATGCTTTTATGTATTTAATTTATCAACCCGGCGATGAATTAATAAATGTAGATTCAATACTTTCTGCCGATCCGATATTAGCGATAGGAATAAAAGAAAATCCCGCTATAGTTTCAAATAATTTTACCTCTTATGCTTTTCCTAATCCGTTCGAAAATTCGGTTCGTATAGGATATGTTTTAGATAATCCAACAAAAGTAACTGTAGATATTTATTCGATATATGGCTCTCTCGTTAAATCCTTATGCAGCAGTTTCGAAAATGCCGGTGTACACGAAATTGTTTGGGATTCCAAAAATAATGATGGAATTAACCTTTCAGGAGGTACTTATTTTTATCTTATAAGGGCAGGGGCAAAACAAAGTTATGGCAAACTGAGTTTGATGCCTTCAAAGAATTAAGGATTCATTATTAGTATTAAAAAGGAGATTTTCATTATGAAAATCTCCTTTTTTTTTAGGTTCTGTTTTTTTACCATTATTTATTCCAATTATCTATTATTTGTGTGAGATTTTTATATATTAGCATAGTAATTTTA
>JAHEYG010000130.1 GCA_023251725.1 Sphingobacteriaceae bacterium
TAAAGGCGATTTAAAATATGGTTTCGACAGAAGTAATAAAGATGCGTCAATACATTTACATTCCTATAAATTAACGTTTATGCATCCCGTAAAAAAGCAGGAACTAACGGTTACCGCCTTACCCAATAAAGAAGATGCGGTTTGGAAATATTTTATTGAACAAATAAAAAAATAATGAATAACATAAAACAAGAAATGTTTAATAATTAAGGAGGCAACCCTTAGACATTTCGCGTTTTGTGTTAAGTGTTTTTTGTTATTTTAAAAGCGTAATTAAGATTTCTAAGGAGCAACAGGCGCTTTCTTCACAACTGTATAAGCTCCTAAATTAGTTGTCAAACTAAAAACATGTGAATTGCCGGCCTGATTGTAAGACGTAAAAGAGTAATTAAATTTAAAACGATTCACAGCGAATCCAAAGCCGAAACTTAAACCACTAATGGTAGCTCTGTCGGGCAAAACCATTTCGAGATGTTGACGAAAATTATATCCAATGCGTAAATTAAAATTTTTAGTGAGCACTACTTCAGAAGCAATAATCCAGTGCCTTCCAAACTGATCAAAAAAACGATCTGCGTCAGTTAATTTTTTTGCAGGTTGATTGGTGAACGGATCAATTTGATTGGTTTCGTCGAGTGGCGATTTGTAAGTTAAATCCCATTTTAATAATTGATCGTAAATTACAATTAATCTAAATGGTGCTTTTTTAACTTTATAACTCACGCCCAACTGAACATCGCTTTGTATCACTTCTTTGGCCCCATTGCTAGAATAAGGTTTCCAAACGCCGCCAATATTTTTTGCGATGAGGGAAATCGTTAAGTTATGTTTGTTAGAATAAGTAAATCCAAGATCAATAGTACTTCCCCAGGCAGAATAAATATCGTAATGCGAATAAATAGTTTTTAAAGTAGCTCCCACACTAAAGCAAGTATCTTTTAAACGACGCGCCGCTGACAAATTCAAGGAATAATCGGCCGCATTAAATTTTCCTTGCGAAACATCGTACTCGTCGCGCTTATCAAAAGATCCATAATTAAAATATTGAATTCCTGCTCCAAAGGTGGCAATGTTTTTTACATGGTAAGCATAAGCTACGTTGCCATAATTTAAATCAGAAACATATTTGCAAAAATTTACGGCTAATTGTTTAACCATATATTCATTAAGCAAAGCGGGATTGCTGAAATAAAGATTTATATCATCTCCCCAAATACTCATGCTGGTTCCGCCTAAAGCCGCGGCGCGTGCCGGCATGGGCAAATCTAAAAAACGAAAAGTGGTTTGCCCGCCCATTTGTGCCCGGGCATTGCATAATACAAAACAGAAAAAAAATATGGAAAGTGTTTTTCTCAACATAATAATAAACGCATAAATTTATAGTTTATTGTGCAGAAACCTATTGAGAAATAAAAAATTTAAAACTTTTTTGGGAAGAATAGCCATTAAAACGCGCCATATATAATCCTTGTGACAATGTATTGGTTGGTATTAATATCTTATCGCCATAAGTAAAATCGGGAAATAAATAGGTGTTAAGAATTTTTCCTTCGAGGTTTACTAGTGAAACCGATTCGTAATTGCCATTCAACACCAATTCTCTTTTAATTTCAAGGTTTTTTTCAGTATTTAAAAAACACATTTCATTTACCGACAAATTATCATTTGTATTAACAGCAACTGTCTCAGAATATTTAAAGCTTTCATCAAGGTCAATCGATTTTAACCGATAATAATTTACAATTCCACTTCTTCCATTATCATTATAAGTATAATTCTTATTGGTATTGCTGTTTTTAGAAGCCTTTACATGAGCAATGTCATTAAAAGAAATACCATCTTCAGATTTTTCAATGACAAAAAAATCCGAATTTTTTTCAGAAGCAGTAGTCCACTTCAAGTGAACAGAATTATTTTTTTCGGAAGCGCTGAATTCAACCAATTCTATTGGAAGAATAACATTATATCTAACTTTTAAATCGTTAATTGCATAAGAAGGATCTGTTCCGGCACCGTCAATATTATTTACCCAGGTAAAACTTAATCTGAAATTGGCATTGTTATCGCAAGTCGCCGGTAATGCTGCCGAAGTGTAATTGGCCCAAATACCTTGTCCGCCGCAGCCGGTAGCTGTTTTCGCGTTATTAACTAAAATCACCCAAGCCGCTCCACCGTTTATACTGTAATAAGCAATGCCGTCATCAGCCGCGCCTTGTCCGTTTTCAATATAGTCAAACGATACACTTATTCCTGTTTTACCAACGGTAGAAATTAATGGAGAACTTGCTCGCTGATTACTTAAAGGTGAAAGACCACAAAAAGTTGCACCGTTGCAAGCATCATAAGCGGCACCGCAATCGCCGGTGGGGCAGATCAAACAACCACAATCGCTGTTGGGATCGGATCCTATATGAAGCGTTGCATTTGCTCCGCAAGGTGCGCCACAAGCACCAACCGGCATTCCATTTTCTGCACAACTTACAAACCATTTATTTGGAGCTGCACCGTTTGCTCCATTGGCAGCAAAAGTCCATGCGCCATTTCCTGCTGTGCCTGCAAATGTGGCACAATTTGCAGCACAGCCGTTATTAAATGTTTCAGTCCAGAAAACAGTTTGTGATTTAGAGTGTAAACTCAAAAAAATAAAAGAAAATATGTAAACAAAAACTCTCAACGCATTTATTATAAAATACTAAGTTAGAAAAAACCGTGAGAAAAGCAAACCTATTTAACTTTTAATTTTGAACACGTTAGTTTCTACCCACCCTTTGCCCCAGTCTTCGAGTTCCAGAGCAGTCCATAATTCGGGATAAAAAACACGCTTTTGAAAGCGGGGCGGTAAATATTTTTGCCAATTGGTTCCGCCGGTAGCAGCAATATCTTCGGTGTTTTGCTGTAGATAACGTACTGCAGACTTGTAGTGTACCAATGGCCAGTTAATATTAACATTAACATCGAGTTGCTTTAAAGCATTAATTAAATTTTGATTCTCTTGTTCCTTTGCGGGAAGGGATTTATATTTTGCCCAAATATTTTTTGTTTTGTAATTATTAGCGAGCTCAATAAATTTTGCAGAATATTTTTTTTCGAATTGCTTAAGCGTTAATGTTTTTTTACCGGTGGCCAATTCAGTGGCGCCTTTGTTCCAGTAAATATGCTGCATCAATTCTTCAATAGCTGCGTTTTTACCAATGTAATTGGGCCGGATTTCTTTATCCACTAAATTAATAAAATCAGTCGAAGAAATTTCAATCATACGGTACTGCGCACTTTGAAACCCACTCGCCGGCAACAAAGCCATCCGGTAACGTAAAAATTGTTCTTTCTCCATTCCGTCAATCATAATTTCAAACGATTTTGTTAAAGCTTCGAAATAACGGTTAATGCGCATCACCCGTGTTACAAAAAAATCAGTTTCTATTTTATCTTTCCAGCCTTTATCGTGACCGTTAGGCTGAATATCTCTTCCGTTATTGGCAATCTGTTCAAATTCGTGCAGACATAATTTAAAATACAATTCAGTAATCTGATGATACATGATAAAAATCATCTCATCAGGAAAATCCGTTTTCGGATTTTGTAGAGTGAGAAGAGTTTCTACTTGCGTATAATCCCAATAAGTTAAATAATTAGAAAGCAATAATCCATCGAGGTAACCATCCAAATCCTGACCCATCTGAGCATATTTCTCTTCAAGTAATTTTATTTTTTGTTCAATTTTAGGATCTAAGCTCATAATTATTTTTTTTAAAGATAAATAAAAAGCAATAATATATTGACCTGCCTATCGTTAAAAAGCCTGTGCAACGGAAGGCAGGAATGAGTTTTATCATTTTTTTAGTAACGAATCGTATAATTTATTCATGTCGGCCGCCAATCTTTTGTAAGAAAATTTTTCGAGGGTGGAGGCTTGTCCGTTTTTGGCTTGCGCCGATAATTCTTCAAAACGGTTAACGGCAAATAATAATTGTTTGAGATACTCTTGTGGTTTATCCGTATCAATCAAAAATCCGCAATCTTTATGAAGAATGTCAGCAATTCCACCCACATTGGTTGTAACAATAAATTTTCCGGTCGCTTGTGCTTCAATTAAACTTACCGGCGTTCCTTCGTTTTTTGAAGTGAGACAAACTAAATCCAATCCTGCCAAATCAACATCTACTTCTTTGCTCCACGAGGTTAAACAAAATAATTTATCGTTACCGGGTTTATTAGAGAAATCTAATTTTTTTGAAGAAATATAATTTTCAATAATCGAACGGGT
>JAHEYG010000008.1 GCA_023251725.1 Sphingobacteriaceae bacterium
ATGGCGGACAAAAACGAAATCCATTAGAAACAGCAATGTCGGTTTTAAATTTCCACATCACCGCATCGGTAATTAAATTATCCATTGGCGTTTCAATAATGTAATAACGCAGTAAAGGAGTTTTACTTTGCCCGAGAACTTCATTTAATATTTTCTTAAATGGTTTTTTGGCTTTTTCAACACTTCGCTTCATATCTTCATCTTCACCATATTTTTCGGGATCAACGTCCAGCAGTTCATACACTTCATCTTTTATTTTTCCGTTTTCAATAACAATATCCAGTTTACCTACAAAAGAAGCAAACGCTCCCGGTTCGGTAACTTTACTGAATTTTCCTACTAACGGTTCCCTAACACGTTCATGAGTATCGGCGCCTAAAATATAATCCACCCCCTCTGCATTTTTTTGATTGGATAAATGCACTTGCTGCGATAATCCCATGTGCGATAACACAAACACCATATCGCATCCTCTTTCTTCGCGAAGAATTTTTACATATTTCTGAATATTCACTTCGGGTTTTGTAAATTTTATTCCTTTAGAATAAGCGGGCGACTGCCGAATAGGTGTTAGCGGATCGTTATATCCTATAAAACCAATTTTTGTGCCTCCTAAATTAAATATTTGATAGGGCGGAAATAATAAATCGTGATCCAAATCGTCATTATCAAACATGTTTGCACAAACTTTTGCCGCTGTGTAAGTGTTCATGTCGTGAATGAGCATTTGTTTTCCGTAGGCCACTTCCCAATTACCGGGCAACACCAAATCGTAATTTAATTTATTTGCCAATGGAACAATCGCCGTCCCCATTGTTAAAGAAGCAAGGGCGCTTCCCTGAAAACAATCTCCACCATCGACGATTAATGTATTCATCGGATTTTGTTTTCGTAATTCAGTCAGCATTGTTTTTAGAGTAGCAAATCCTCCGCGCTTTTTAAAGACAGGTTTACCATTCTCCCAAAAAAATTCGTCGTGAATGTCTAGTTGTCCGTGTATGTCGGACGTATGTAAGATAGTAAATCGTTGTGCTTTGCCTTTTAGGATAGCGGGATTTTTAATAATCTCTTTTATTTTTCCCTGATCTTGTAACCAATAAGTAACGGCCGGGCCCAATCCTAAACCAATGGCGCCTAAGCCAACATATTTTAAAAAATCGCGGCGTTGCGAATCGTGTCCTTTCATTTTCTCGCTCGCATTCTCAAGCGGCTCGTGGTGACAAGAGCAATCGCAATTTGGTTTATTACATTTTTGGTTGATCATTTCTTTTTCCCATTTCCTTTATTTAATTGTTTGGTCTTTTTTCCTTCGTGTAAATAATTGTTTTTTGAAATTACCTTTTCGCCGGTTTTTATTTCTAATGCTTTTCTTGCATTACCGGCAATTGTTCCGCCTTGTCTGGCTACAACTTTATTTTGAATAAATCCTTTTGGATTTTTTGTCTTTACAATTGCGGTTGTGGAAGCTTCTCCAAGCATTGAAAAAATCAATTCGAGGTCAGTCATATGATCTCTGAGGTTTTGATTTTTTAACTCTTTTACTTTTTTATATTCCGAAGGCGTCAAACCGAAAGTTGCTTTTGAAATCTCCGCAGTAAGGATTGAATATTCTTTTTGTTCTCTAACACCTCTGTTTTTCCATTCTTCGGTCAACTCCTCACGTATAGCAATACTGCGCATACGCTTTTCTATCCATTCGTCAGGATAACCTTTAAGTTTATATAATTCCCTTGTTCGTTGTGTTGCTAATTCAGGGTTTTCAATTTCATCTAATCTGTCGGAGCCCACTTGCGCTAACCAAAGTTTAAAAGGTTCTGCTTTCGGTGATGGAATAGATTGTATAATACGCAGAAGCCCTTTTGCATGGGCACAATTCAGTTTCTGTTTTCCACCGGCAGTGTCAACCGAAAGGGGGTGGACAAATTGTCCCCACCCTTTGGAAAGTTCCACGTCACGCTTGCGCATTTTATTAATGTAATCGTTTGGGTTGGGAGTTTCGGTCAGCACGTGAATAACATCTGATACAACAAAATACCATTTTTCGTCCGCCTCATTCCAAACAGTCCTTATTTGTTTGCTTTCAAATAATTTTATATTACTCATTTTATTTTTTCAGTAATTTATTTAAATTTCTATCAATATATTTTTCACTTGTAATTAAAGTGGTTTGTATTCTTTTTGCATAACGAATACTGTCTAAAATTTCTTTTTGTTTTTCTTCTACCAGTTCTTTTTGTTTTTCAACAATTTCTTTTTGTTCGACCCCTTCGGGGTCGTATGTTTGTAATTATTCGTTATTTCTATTAACGTTCGACTCCGAAGCGGTCGAAGATTAGTGCGGCAATTTATTTCTCATTACTCCATAAATATAAGTTCCCAAAACAGCGCTTAATAAAACTACTGCAATCACTAAATAACCGCTGCCTATTAAAGCGTATAACGGTCCGGGGCATGCTCCTGTCATGGCCCAGCCTAAGCCAAACATTAAACCGCCAATGACATTTCCCTTTGTAAATTCTTTATCGGCAATTTTAATTTCTTCGCCTGAAATAGTTTTTATATTGAATTTTTTAATGAGTTGAATGGAAATTAATCCCACCACAATAGCCGAACAAATAATACCGTACATGTGGAAAGATTGAAAACGAAACATTTCCTGAATGCGAAACCAGGAAATGACTTCAGCCTTAATTAAAATTATTCCGAAGATGGTGCCGAGTAATAAAAATTTTATGTTTTTCATAATTTAAAAATTTGATTGTTAGATAAAAAATATTTTATGTTTTCGTTTAAAAAAATTTGTGTCATTAAAAATAATTGAATAACATAAAACATATAATGAAAAACGCTCAAGTGTTTTTTCTCTTTGTATTCTCCTTTATTATTTTTCATTTAATGTTATATGTTTTTCATTTTTTAATTGAATAATGCAATTATAAATTCATTATGTAAGGAAGAATGCACCAGGTCATTAATAAACCGCCGGCAAAAAAACAGCAGGTGGCAATTAAAGAAGGTAACTGTAAATTAGATAAACCCATAATGGCATGACCGGATGTGCAGCCACCGGCGTAACGCGTACCGAAGCCAACAAAAAATCCACCGATTACCATTAAAATAAATCCTTTCAACGTAAGCAGAGAGGAAAAATTAAAAATATCTTCGGGAATCATTCCTGAATAATTTTTAATACCTAATTGATTCATGCTTTCAATGGCGGCATCAGATAACTGAATGGGATTCGGGTTTTTAAAAAAATATCCGGCAATTAGTCCACCGAGCGCAACGCCAAATGCAAAAACTAAATTCCACGATTCGGCTTTCCAATCGTATTTAAAAAATTTTGCATTTGTAGGAATACAAGCTGCGCTCATGTGCCGAAGCGTAGAGGAAATTCCAAAAGTTTTGTTTCCTAAAATTAATAATGCAGGTACCATTAATCCGATTAACGGACCCGAAATGTACCATGGCCAGGGGTGGAAGAGTATATTCATGAGATTATTGTTTTATGATATAAATTTAGTTTTATTTTTTGGTTGCCGAGCTTGTCGAGGCATTCTTTTTTAACTCCGCAATTTCCTTAAACGGTCCGTACTTATGTTGTTGCTCGTTAAATTTATCGGCATACGGACCAAAGGGATGATCAACCGGTTTGCCAGCAATTTTTGGCCAGTCGTTACTCAGATCTTTTTTTGGACGCGGCTGCGAATTTACGAAGGCTGCAACATCCCAGGCTTGTTCGTCGGTTAAATTCGGAGATTCGCCATTAGTACCATACGGCATATTTGATTTTACGTATCCTGCGAATCGCGAGAGCCGATACAAACCGGCGCCGTTATTGTAGCTACGGTCTCCCCACAAGGGCGGATACTGATACCCCAAACCATCGGCATTTAATTTTCCTTCGCCGTTTATTCCGTGACAACTTTTGCATTTAAACGAATACACTTCTTTTCCTTTTTGGGGATCGGCAGCACGGTCGAGATAAGCTAATTCGGTTAAGCCTGCGCCTTTTGGTTTTTCGCCTTTTGGAACATCTTTTCCAAGCCATTTTATGTAGGCGGTGATGGCTTGCATTTCTTTGCTGCTTGTATGGAGCGCATTGCCGTTTAAACTTCTTTCGAAACAATCGTTAACGCGTTTATAAATACTTTCGATACTGCCCGAACGTTCGCGGAATTTCGGATAAGTAGAAGCCACACCGCTGTAATTATTTCCGAATGGTTTGGTGCCGGCTTCTAAATGGCAATTCTGACAATTCATCCCATTGCTTAAATTTTTTATTTTTCCTTTCACACCCAAATACACCGAAGTGTGAGCAATTAATTCCCGGCCATAAATAATAAGTTCTGAATTAGATTCTTTTTTTATAAGCGAAGTATCAGGAGCCATCCATAAATCGCTCGCTGCGTTTTCAGTAACAGTTTCTGGTGTTTTTGTTTTGGGAATGAATTTTATTTCTGCATTCTCTTTTGAAGAGGGCAATCCGGTAATATTAATTACAATAAGAATCACCACTACAATTAATAAAATAATAATTACATTAATTAATTTAGCGATGACCTTTATATAATTTTCTTCGTTGTTGTGTTCCATTCCTAAATAAAGAAATATTTTTTATTAATTAGTTTTAATTTTTCTACCACTTAGGCACTAAGACCACTTAGTTGCACTAAGATTATTCTTTTGGCAATTTCGCAAATTCTACTGTAACTAGTGGTATTAGTTGTGCTGTAATATTTTCGCAATGAAAATTTATAAGAAGCCCTTTGGGTTTTCCTGTTAATTTCAAATATGACAATAATTGTGCTTTAAACAAAGGAATCATTGCCTCCACCGCTTTTAATTCTACAATCACTAAATCATTCACCAGCAAATCTAACTTGAGAGCTCCTCCTAAATCTTTCCCTTTATAATTCAATGGAACTTTCATTTGAGATTTTACTTTCAAACCGGAAGTTATCATTTCATCAATTAAACAGGTTTCATAAACCGATTCGAGTAAACCCGGACCTAATTGTTTATGAACTTCAATTGCGCTTCCAACAATTTTATATGCAACATCATTAATATATTTTTGCGTAATCATATTTTTCTTAGTGTTTCTTTGTGTTCTTAGTGTCTTAGTGGTTTAAATTTAGAAGGAATTTTTTTATTAATGATTTGTTTCATTTGTAGAATCGTAATCGATGCCTTGCGATTTTAAAATTGCGGCTGCTTTCCATCCGTAAAATGCCAAATAGGCAAAACAACAAACTCCTACGAAATAACTGAATTGAATTCCCAATAAATTATTTCCCGCTAACCAACCTTGCAGTAAACTAATAAATCCTCCTCCCATAATCATCATAATTAAAAAACTAGAACCCTGATTGGTAAATTTTCCTAAGCCTGCAATAGCCAATGTAAAAATACATGGCCACAAAGTTGAACAAAATAATCCCACACTAATAAATGCATAAACACTTACCATCCCATCGGCAAAAATACCAATGAGCAATGCTAAAATTCCCATCACCGAAAATAAAAGTAATTGACGCGCCGGATTTCCTTTGCTTAACATATCGCCAATTACCATTGCCACAATTACAAAAACATATAAATAAAACGGCGTTAAATCGTGGTTTGCAATTTTATTGACCAATAAAAAAACACCAAAAGCTAAATACGGCATAAAGAATTGCAGAATTTTTTGCGCGCCCGCTTTTAAATTAAATGCGCCTACAGAACCTGTCCAACGCCCAATCATTAAACTGGCCCAAAATAAAGAAACATAAGGCGCCACATGATTGGTGCCTAAATTTAAATGTTGTTTCATAAATTCGGGAAGATTGGAAGCGGTAGAAACTTCAACTCCAACATATAAAAAAATAGCAATCATTCCTAAAACCAACTGTGGATATTTTAATGCACTTTTTCGTTCTGTATTTGCAGTGGAAGCAATTTCTTCTGCGTGTTCAATCTTATTGGGCAAACTCGACATCTTAAAAATAATGGCCGCCAAAATAAACGCGGCTCCTAAAATTAAATACGGAATTTTTACTGCTTCGATACTTTCTAATTTTACGCCTTCGCCTAAGGAACCAAAAATAGCGTAGCTCACTAAAAGCGGACCAATAGTTGTTCCAAAATTATTTACACCGCCTGCTAAACTTAAACGTTGCGCGCCTTTTTTAGAATCGCCGATGGTTATTACCAATGGATTTGCCGCAGTTTGTTGTAAAGAAAATCCTAATCCCACAATAAATAATCCGCTTATCATTAATGGAAATGAAGTTAACTGAGCAGCCGGATAAAATAATAAAGTGCCGCAAGCCGAAATAACTAATCCTAATGCAATTCCGTTCTTATAACCAATTTTATTTAAAATATCGCCGCCATTTGCTTTCGATAATAAAACATAAATTAAAGAACCTATAGTATAAGCAACATAAAAAGCAAATGAAATCATTTGTGACTGCCACTGTTCTAAATTTAATTTTTCTTTAAATACCGGAATTAAAATATCATTGCTCGCTGCCACAAAACCCCAGAAAAAGAAAACCGAAATAAGAATAATTAAATTGGAGGTGGATTTCTGCATAAATAAAAATTTATTCTAATTAAGGGCAGTCCTAAAAATCCACCTTAACAACACACAAGCCGGCTCAAAGGTACACTGTACCTTTGCCCTGTTGAATCACAAAATTTAAATCCTCATTTACATAGGTAAACTCCGGTTTAAATTTTGCAATTCGCCTTGATATCTGAATTTTTAGAACCGCCCTAAAAATAGACATTAAGTTTTTCAAAACCGATAAAAAATATTATTATTTAATAAACCCAAAACTATTGATAATAAACTCTAATTTTAGAGAATAAATATAAATAAATGGAATTACTGAGTCCTGATAGGTGGAAAGATTACGAATTAATTGATTGTGGTGCTTTCGAAAAACTCGAACGTTTTGGAAGATTTATTACTATTCGACCGGAACCGCAGGCGCTGTGGCCTAAAGTGTACCAGGAGCGAGAGTGGGAAAAACTGGCGCATGTAAAATTTATTCCTAAATCGAGCTCAAACGGCGAGTGGAAAAAATTAAAGGAAATGCCCGACCAGTGGGAAATTAATTATGAATTAAGAATTAAAAATGAAGAATTAAAAACAAGGAACAAGGAACAAGGAACGAGAGATATAACGTTAAGATTGGGTTTAACGGGATTTAAACACGTTGGTGTTTTTCCGGAGCAAGCGGTTAACTGGGATTATATTTATTCTTATTTAAATAAATTACACCAGCCAAAATTTTTAAATTTATTTGCGTACACCGGTGGCGCTTCATTGGCCGCGCGCGCAGCAGGAGCGGAGGTAACGCACATCGATAGTATTAAACAAGTAGTGAATTGGGCCAACGAAAATATGCAAAAATCAAATCTGGATAATATTCGATGGATAATTGACGACGCCTTAAAATTTGTGAAGAAAGAAACCCGAAGAGGAAATAAATATCAGGGCATTATTTTAGATCCGCCTTCGTATGGGCACGGTCCGGCCGGCGAAAAATGGAAGTTGGAAGAAAACATTTCGGAAATGATGCAGGCAGTACTGCAACTTTTAGACCCTGATAAACATTTACTTATATTAAATGCGTATTCATTGGGGTTTTCGGCTTTGGTGCCCGAAAATTTATTACGACCTTATGCTAACAGAAATAAATCGCAATTAAGCATTGGCGAATTATATTTAAATGCGAAGAGTGGTGTTAAGTTGCCATTGGGAGTATGGGGAAAGCTGGAAAAATAATTTTATGAAATATATTTTTACGTTTATAATTTCGATTTGTTTTTTTTCGCTGAGCGCTCAATTAACCTGCGATTCACTAAAAATATTGGGAGTTTCTTACAATTGTCATTCGATAAAATACGGCCAAAAAAAATTATTTAATGCAGATACAGCATTTGTTAATAGAATGCAATACAAAACTTTTAATTTAAAAAAAGCGAGTGAGTTAAGCGCCGACGAAAAAAAAGAATTGAGTTTGTATAAAATAAAATTAAATGCCGATGATACCGTTTTGGTTTACGATTGGGACGTGATGCATCAGGGACAAATTGCTTATTTCGGGAAGGTGATTGCTAAGGTGAGAATAAATTGTATCGACAGCATCATTACCTTTTATAAATATTTTTTGAAAAAAGAAACGGTTGATTATGTGCCCACTCGCTTTAAAATTTTCAGATTGCATGCGAACGATTTTATAATTTACGACAAAGATCATCCGTACCTAAACATCAATTATTATTTCAAAAAGAATTAGTGACGAGTTTGTTCCTTAATAATATTTAAACCGATGGAATGCTGTTTATAATTTTATATTGGATTTACATCAGTTTATTTTTATTTGTATCGGGGACTTTTTTCGAGAGAATAATTATAAGAATTTCGTTGGGAAAACAAGCCGCAATTGAAACGCCTGCGGTTTTAAAATTACTAATAGGAATAGCCGGGCTTTTAATAATATTAAGCCTCGTTCATTTTTTTTATCCCATTAACGAGTTTATTCACTGTTTACTTTTATTTCTTTTATCAATTGAAATAGTTGTAAATCGTAAATATTATTTAGTTCAGACAAAAAACTTTTTTATTTGGCAGAAACAAATTTCTTTAATTCTTAAACTGATAATTGGTTTTGTTATATTATTATTTTCTTACATCGCATCGGATTTACCTCTTTATAATTTGGATGAAGGAAGATACCATTTGCAAAATTTATTATGGTCGAAGAGTTTTAGTATCGTTCCCGGCATTGCCAATTTGCACGACCGCTTTGCCAGTAATTCATCTTGGTATTTATTAAATGCTTTATTTGATGTTTTTTATTTCAGCAAAAAAGTGTATCATATTATAAATAGTTTGTGCCTATTGTATTTATTTTTGTTTTGTATTTTAATGCTTAAAAATTTTAATAAAACTTCTAATGTGCTTTCTGTTTTTTCATTGGCGCTTTTAGCTTATTTAATTTGTTCGTTTTCTTTTTTTAAATATTGGTTTATGATTGGTGTTACTCCCGATTTAGGAGTGCATTTTTTTATTATTTCTTTTTTTATTTATATGGTTTGGTTGGTGTGTAATGAAAACGAAATACGAATGAATTTGAAATTTCATTCGATACTGGCTTTGATAATTTGCATTTCGGCTTTTTTAATTCGCTCTACAGGAGTAATGTTGTTGATGGGATATTTGCCAATATTAATTTTATTGGTTCAGCGAAAACAATTGAGCGCTGTTTTTTTTAAACTTTTTTTAATTGGAATTTTTTTATTTTGCATCCCGGTAATACGAAACTTCATAATGAGCGGTTATCCGCTATATCCTTCAACAGCCTTCGATTTTTTTAATGTCGATTGGAAATTCCCAAAACTATTTGCCGATAAATTATCGGCCTTTGTGGTGAACCATCAATTGTATGAATATTTAAATCTTATTAAAGAGAGAAAAGAATATTCGGGTCTTTTTGATTTTACACGGCTACACGATTTAGCAAATATGTTTTATGGGTATTATATAAAATCGTTGGGCGGACACACTCCGGCTTTTATTTGTTTGTTGGTGTCTCCGATTTTATTTTTTAATTCTCAAATAAGCCCGTCTGAACCGGCACGGGCGGGAAAACAAAAATCATTAATAATTTATTTTGTAATTATAATTGCTGTTTATTTATTTGCGGCAATTGTATGCGGATTAGTTTACCGTTATGGGGCAGGATACATTTGTGTGTTTGTGGTTTTCGTAAGTGGAATAATAATTTACGGAGCCATTAAAAAGATGAAGGAGGTAGGATTTAAAATTTTCAAATATTTTATTTTAATCATTCTTGTAATTTGTTTTCTAAAATTTATTTTATTGGAGAGCACTCCTGTATCTTTAGCGAAGCAAAAATTTAATTACCCGATTGCTTTGTTGAAAGAAGTGGGACAGAATTTATTTGTATTGGAGGAAGTACCGGTTTCTCCTAATAAAAAAATAATGGTAAACAATTTGCCAATTAACGTTTCGGAATATATTCCCATTAAAAATTCGAGGTTTGTAAAATGGTATTCTTCGCCGGATACAACTTGTAAAACAAACGCATTTATCCAATACAGCACTTACAGTTCTTGTGAAGAATTAAACGCCACAGTGGCCACTATGAACTGGATGAACGATTTACCGAGCGTAGGCGGCATTTATACTTTTATGGAACCGCGGACAGGAAAAATTGAGGATGGGTTTAGAGTAAAAAAATAAATGATAATTAAAAATCGGATAATTACCCGATAAGTAAGTTAATTGGTCGACCGAGCCCGAATTCAAAAATGCGATACAAAGTTGAAAGTTGAATGTCGCATTTACCATTTTCAAGTCTGGAAATATAACTTTTTTTTGTACCAACCTTTTCTGCCAGTTGATCTTGCGTCATGTGAGCTTCTTTTCGGGCTTCTTTCAACATTTCACTGATTACAAAATATTGCGCTTTTTCTTCAAACTTGTCACGTTTCGAAGCCCCTATTTTGCCATACTTAATATCGAGCAATTCGTCAAACGTTCTTGCGTTTTTAATTTTTTTATTTTTCATATCTTCTTTTTTTGTTCGAAATATTCTTTTTTTAATCTTTCAGCTAACGCGATTTCTTGTCTTGGAGTTTTCTGCGATTTCTTTTGAAAACCGTTAAAAAGAATTACCAAATTCCCTTTGTCGAAGCAACAAAAAATTCTAAAAATATTGCTTCCAACTTCAACGCGAATTTCATATAGGTCGTTAGTGCCTGTGATGTGGTCCAAAAACTTTTTTGGAACCTTGTCCACAGTTCGTAATATTTTAAACACATACTCTATTTTCTCTTGAACTTTTCTCGACTGAGCAATATAGAACTCAGTAAAATAATGTTTGTGGAAAACGAGTAGTCTTTCTGCCTTCACAAAACAAAGTTAACTATAAAGTTAACACCATCCCAATTCATTAATAAAATAGTGTTAAAAATCAATGCCGGAAGAGAATTTTTATCCGAATTACCAATAACGTTCCCTAGTGAATTGGTGTTTTTAATTTTAGTGGCAATGTTTCGGTTTAGTTTCACAAGGTATTCAGTCTGAATAATAATGACGGGTTTAGAGTGAAAAGATAAAAGAAAATTAAAAATCGGATAAATCTTTAAGTGGTACATTTAAAGCGTTGGCAATGACGGCCACAACGCTTACGCTGGTATTAATTTCACCACGTTCTATTCGACCAATTTGATTGATACGAACGTTAGATTCAAATGATAGCTGACTTTGTGAAATACTTTGTTACTTTCTTAGCCGTTTAATTTTTTGACCAAGTTTTTTTATAGCCTTATCTTTTCTAATGTATTTCACTTATTAAAAATGCTTCATCGACAAAAAACACCGATTGGTAGAAACATAGTTTCAAAAAATTATCATTTTTGTACGTAAAAACACTTAAATCTGTAGGTGTTTTAACCTATTCTCATTTTTTTAGTCGAAATTAAATTTTTTCAAAGAACAATCGATTATTTTTTAAATACATTTAGAGTCCGCACTTATTATTAATTTTTGCTTTCTGCACTCTGAATAATTTGCCTCTCTGATTTTTAAAAACAAATAAAATGAAAAAAGTAAAAAAATCATTTTTAACTATTGCGCTAGTTACAAGTGATATCAATTATTTTTTTATTAGCGGAAGTACTATTAAAAACGCAGAAAGTGGAATTTCTATTGAAAAAAGTATACTTAATAAATAATTTTATTTTTTAATTAATTATAAAACTCCTCTCATGAAAAAATTATTTTTATTTTGCCTCGCAATTGTTTTAGAAACATCTCTGATTTTTAGTCAAAATACAGTATTAAGTATAGATTCCAATCCTAAAGGACATTGCGGTTTTCGTCCCGAATTTATCCAACCGGGTTTAAGGCTTTCTAACGGCACTTTTTCAGCGACCACAAAAAGTTCATATACTGCGGTTCCACAGTCTATTGAGAATTGTGGTAAGTTTCGATTATATTATGAAGATATATTATTAGGTAACAATAAAGGTTTTGATGTAGGGGGTGCATTTGGGACTGGTCCTCAAGCGGTAGCCAGACGAGCAACTGTTTGCGCTGTTTACCAATATATTCAGAGTGTATATAATTTTAACGCAGTTCCTCTTAGCGATCCTATCACTATTGAAATTCAAGCATCTGATGAATTTCTCTGTCCTACTGGGGCTTCTTCAGTTATCATTGGGTACGGAACTCCTATTATGTGGAATTTTGCAAGTCCGGGAATTAAAAATGGTAATATTTTTGACCATTTAGTTACCTTCGGCGGAGCTTCCCCTAATCCCGCAATATTCGATGCCAGCTTAAAAGTAAATTTTTGTGCAGCGGGGGGTACTTACTATGACTTTGCTACCGGAACAGTACCAAACTGTTTTTACGATCTTTTTTCCGTTGTATTGCACGAATCACAACACCAAATGGGTTTCGCCTCTTTATTAACCCAAGATCAAATTACATTTTTACCAAAAGCCCAATTCCCTAATGTCTTTACTAATTTTGATTGGAAATATTTGTATCACGGCAATATTTCAGGGCCATTTCAAAAATTCATTCTTCCTCCAATGGCAAATCCTATAATTAACCCCGTTTTAAACGCGCCAAATACTTTAAGTGATATGAGGGTTTGGTTAAAAAACAATTCTCCCCCAAATTATGATAATCTACCTATTTATTCCGGAATTTTTTATCCGGCATTTCCTACGCTCTATTATGCCAATAACACATTTACTGCATCACTTGCATCACATATTGATGGAGATTTATTGAGTTTCACGCAACGTTTTTCTAATTCTCCAGGTTTTAGAAAACCTTTTGTTATGCAACCCTTTATAAGTCTTGGTGAAGCAAGACGCGTATTAACAGAACAAGAAATAAGAATTATGGTAGGACTCGGATACCCTTTAAGTCCTACCTATACCGCAAGTACAATAATAAACACGAATCTTCCTCCGTACACCACAAAAAAAATAACAAATCGTACATTGTTTACTAATGCTGACATTACATATCCCGATATAACTCAAGTAGCAGATTTTACTATTACTAATAATATCGGTACTTCATTAACAATCAATTTGAATACTGACCCGAAAATAAAAGACCCAAATCCGGGAGATATAGTAAGAGTTGAAAGCGGTACTTTATATAACATTCGTGGTTGCGGTATTGGTGGCAATAATCATAATTGCTTAAGTGTAAACGGCGCTAGCACTTCAATAACTTTTACTCCGAGAGCCAATTTTGTTGGCTTAGCTCAATTTGGTTTTTTTCTGCACGATGGAAAAGAGAGAGGTTCGTATATGATTTACACTATTAGAGTTAATACGGGTACGAATTTTGTAAATACGCCAAATGTTAATACACCGATTGGTAAACCTGAATTAGTTCTTAACGGAGATTTTGAAGAAGGCATTGAATTAAAAAGAACGGTAAGCCTAGCAGAGGAAGCCATTAACGGGGATGAATTAAGATATTACAGAGATGAAGGATATTATTTTCAAGGGGTACATTTTGCCGATGAACATCCGTTACAATATATTAGTACAAATGGTTATTCCAATAATTTCGGTATGATAATTGGAAATAATTTCAAATATTGCTCTGCGCCAACATTACCTTTTGCGTATGGTAGCCTTCCTTTTAGTTTCCCCGGAATTGTTCTTAATCCTACGCCGGTGAGCGGAGGATATAGGTACTCACAAGTAGTAGGAGGTTATAATTATAATACTCTTACCAAATCTTTACAACATTGTAAACGATATATTTTAAAAATGGATGTAAATAGTCCTTCATTTACTACTGCGACTACATACACTTTTAGTTTTCAGCTTGAAGCGAATTATTCATATCCAACCACAACCGCACTTCAAACTGTTACTGCGGCTATAGTAACCCCTACTACAACAGGTACTGGATGGCAAACAATTACTGTTCCGTTTTTCTATTGTCCAACACTTCCTTCAAATTATATAAATTTTATTCAGGGTTTTCCGAACGTAACATTTTTTTACGATAATGTGTCGTTGACTGAGGATTTATCTCCCCCACCTTTAACCCTCACTGCCACCGCCTCCAGCAACACAGTTTGTATTGGTAGTAATACTGTAACTCTGAATGCTACAAGCACAAATAGCGCCTGTAGTGCTTCTTATACTTGGAACCCCGGAAACATTATCACAACAGCGCCAACCATAACAGTAAGTCCAACGACTACCACCACGTACACTGTTGTAATGAACGATGGTTGCAGAACAGCAACAGCAACAGTTAAAATAAATGTAGGAACTTCTACACCGCCGTTAACTCTTGCCGCAAGTTCAAACACAATTTGCAAAGGAGGAAGTGTTACACTCACTGCTTCCGGAGCTACAACATATACTTGGAATCCCTTTGGTATAACAGCAAATCCGGTAACATATACGCCATCGACCTCTACAACATTTACGGCAACTGGATTATTGACAGGTTGCATAATTCCATCTACTGCTACAATTAATATTGGCGTAATTTCACCGACTATAACGGTCTCTTCAAACCCCCCATCGGGTTTGTGCCCCGGTTATACCACTGCTACATTAACGGCAAGCGGAGCCAACACTTATACTTTTACCGATGGCACAAATACTTTAACAACAAACCCAATTGTTGTTTCGCCGCTCGTAACAACAATTTATACAATTACCGGAACTGATTTAACAGGATGTGTTGGTAGCGGAACGTTTGCGTTGAATGTTAGTACGGTCTGTCTTTGCGCAACTACAACAAATAGTTTTCTTCCGGCCTCATTGAGCAATACATTAATTAATGGCGGTTCATACGCCGTAAACCAAAACGTTACCATTACGGGCACCGTGACTTTAGCAAATCTTGAATTATTAATTGCACCTGGGGTAAGCATAACCGTTGCCGGTTCTTCGCTATTGCAAATCGGCAACAGTCACCTTTATTCTTGTTTCGACATGTGGTGGGGTATTGTGATTGATCCTACATCAAGAGTTATAATTAATAATGGTGCGCTGATTGAAGACGCAACGATAGCAATAGAAACCGATGGTTCAACTCTAACAAGTTTGCCATATATAATCGACGTTGAAGATTGCGTATTTAATCACAACGTTACTTCTATTTCAATTATAAATTATTCACCAACTGTTACTCCTAATTATCCTTTTAGTATTAAACACAGTGTATTTACAAGCAGACAATTTACATTTACACCTACGTCCTGGCCAACTGCAGGAACTTTAAAATCAGCCTGCACTGTAACCAACACTTTAATGAGTCCGTATTGCCTTTTAAATACACCGTTTTCTAATTGTAAACCACCTTTCAGTACAATAGGAGCCGCGGTCGGTGTTCGAATTACTAATTCCGGTCAAATTGTAAATCCAACAAACTCTATAACTATAAATTATTATGATGTTTTTGTGGGTGACAGTCTTAAGAAATCTGATTTTAATCTGTTCGATAACTTAGGAATCGGCATTGATGTGCGCGGTTCAAGCATTAGAGCCACAAATAATGTATTCCAAAATGGCCGCGTAATCGGTCGTCTTGTTGGTACCGGTATTTCATCAGATGGTGGTCTTACTAGTTTGAGTCACTTAAAATCTTATAGTGTAACTGCGGCTGTGGGTGGCAATGTTCGAAACACATTTTATGATATGTATTTTTCCATTCGTGCACTCAACACTTTCGTAATTGATGTTTATGGTAATCTTTTCCATAGCCAGCAACAACAAACTGGTTACAATCCGATTGCACCATACCCTGGTAAATTCGGAGTTTTTATTATTACAAATCGTTTTGCCTTCCTAAACGTAAGCCTTAATAGAATGTTCAATATTACCGATCCTATTGCTTTTCTTGCAACTTACAATACTTTAGCTCTACCAACTTTTACGGGAACCGGGCAATACGTTGGCAAAGTTGACATCAATCGAAATTTTATTAAAGCCACGAATGCCGGTGCAATAACCACTGAATATTTAAGTAATGCGATTGTATTACAACAATCCATTGTCACTCCGGGTTCTACAACATTTACAACTACTACTCAATTAAGTATCGACGCCAATACAATAAAAGATGCTTACCGAGGAATTTTTGTAACGGATTGGAACAACGGTCAACATCCGAACGTTACAAATAACATAATTACTTTGGTAGACGACATAATTACGAGTCCCGCTTCGCAATATGGAATTAGCGGTGTAAATAGCAGTACACTTAGTATTTTTGCTAATGATGTTAAGGGAAGCAATAACCTACTTAATACAATTGCAACCGGAATTTATTCCAGTATAAATAATAATTTAAGTGTTACTTGTAATACTGTGCGTGCCATTTATCAAGGTTTTGAATTTGCAGGAAGCCAGCCACTGACACAATGGGAAGGAAATGTGATGAAAAATCATAAGCGGGGTTTTGTATTAAGTAATAACGGTGTAATAGGAGCACAGGGAAATTCGCTTACGCCGATTGACAACCAGTGGATCGGTGGTGGATGGGGAATAAATTTTCAGACTTTTACATTTTTAAGTCTTTCTTCTACTTCACCATTGTATACCAGAACTGTGACTCCTTTTTTCCCGTTCAATAATTCTAGTATTCCGGCCGGTAATGATTATTCTACTTCTGGATTATTTGCAGCTACCGGTGCTTCTTTCTCTTGTACTCCTCCTCTTCCCGTTCCACCCCCACCAGGTGGTGGCGGAGGTGGAAATGTTTTGAATAGAATTGCATTAGATTCTATTCCATTTATAACAGTAATAAACCAGAGTAAATTTATTCATCAAAATCATTTACATCGCACACTTAAACATAATCCGATTATAATGACCGGAGATACTGTTTTGCAAAATTTTTATGCTGCTAATTTAAGTACGAGTAAAGAGTTGATTTCCTCAATAGAAACTAACCTTTCTAACGGTAACACAACGCTGGCGCAAAGTCAAATTGCTGCATTCACAGCTACAAATAATATAGAAACTAATTACAGAGACTTTTTAGATGCATACCGTAAATATCGTGACACTACATTTACCTCAGTTGATAGTGTAACAATATTAAATCTTGCATATAAATGCCCTTTTACAGATGGCGCCGCTGTTTATCAGGCAAGGGCTTTGTATAATACAATTTACAGCACCATCGAATTGTTTAATGATAATTGCCCTGCCGAAGAGGAGAATGTGCGATTAATGAAAATCGAAAACCAAACCGCAGCAGCAAACGGATGGGATGTAAATATTCATCCGAACCCTGCAACCAATGATTTGTTTATTACCGGAACTAACGATAAAGAAGATATAAAAGTATTTATTACAGATGTTAACGGAAGATTAGTATCAAATTATATTGTTAAAACTGATGCTTTTATAGGTAAAATAAAATTAGAGTTAAACAATGGCATATATTTTGTAACTTTAATTAATCAAAGCGAAAATAGAGTTGTTAAAAAACTGGTCATATTTAAATAAAATATGTGTTTTATTCCAAGTCAAACAAATTTTGGTTATGTTTTATCTTTTGATACCATCCAAAATTGTGAGCCAAGTAAATGCGGTTGGAAACCCTTCCTTTGAAGATTATTATAGTTGCTCTTTACCAAATTACGTTTCTAGAGCTAAATATTGGAACAGTATTGATTCGGCAAAACTTGGATATGCAGGCAAATATTTTAATACCTGTTTATCGAATGTTCCATCAAATGCCAACACTTTTCAATATCCAAGAACAGGAAATGCGTACATTTTGGGCACCCAGTTTTGTGCTACTGGATGTTCACCCCCTGTACTTAGGCAGTATCCTAAGAATAGACTTATAGTCCCGTTGATTTCTGGCAAAACTTATTGTGTAAAAATGTACGTGAGTATTGCGAATACTTCCCCTTACGGCAATGACGCATTCGGAATGTATTTTACTAATTCGTCAATTGACACTACTTCCCAATGTGGTCTACCCTTAACCTATCTTACTCCACAAGTAAAAAATCCAACTGGTAATATAATCATTGATACATTAAATTGGATTGAGGTAAGTGGTACATATACTGCAACAGGAAATGAAATATATTTAGTATTAGGTAATTTTATTTCTGATGGCTCGGTAAATAAAACTTTTATAAACGGTACATTCCCTGGAATTTGGACAGATGTTGCATATGATGATGTAAGTGTAATAGATTTTAATTTGGCCGCTTATGCCGGTCCCGATAAAAATATAAATTTAGGCGATAGTGCTTTTATTGGTCGCCCCCCTGAAATTGGTTTAGAATGTACTTGGAGTAGCGGTACAGTGAGTATTGGAAGCGGTGGAGGCATTTGGGTTAAACCACCTAGCGCCGGTACTTATAGTTACATTGTAACTCAAAACATTTGCGGTTTAATAAAAAAAGATACGGTAAATGTAAATGTAAGTCCGGGTTTTGTCAGCGAAAACGAATTGTTTTCACAGAGCATTCGTATTTATCCGCAACCCGCAAAAGATTTATTGAATATTAGTTTAAATTATTTTTATGAAAAAAGGATTGAAATAAAAATAATCGATGTCACCGGAAGAGAAATAGAAAGAAAAGAATTATTAGTTGAAAATAGCAAAGCGCAATTAGGCTTAGGTAATATTTCCGAAGGAGTTTATACCATCCAAATGGGAAATTTATTAGGGCAAACCGCTCAAAAACGGCTTGTTATTACGAGGTAAATATTTTTTTGGCACGGTAATTGCAAATTTCAATTAATATAAGAACTATTCAAAATGAAAAAATTTATACTTATTTTTTTAATTGGATTTTTACAAAATAATTTAAAATCTCAATGCACCATTTCTTTTAGTTTAAATACTTCTACTGGTGGCTATACATTACCCTGTAACCCAAGTTCAATGATAGTAAATATTGTAAATACATCGACAGTTTTCCCAGTATCGCTTCTAACAGAAGGCCCGCTCATCTCTACAAGTGGGTCAAGTTATACGTGTACTGTGCCAGGTACATATACAGTAACAATGTGGGAAACTGGTGCTCCTACATGTATTATTACACAAACTTTTGCTATTCTTCAAAATTCATTAGCACCCAATGTTACTGTAACTCCTTCTTCCACTTCATTAATCTGCAACGGTTCTCCAGTAACTTTTTCGGCTATCTGTAATCCAACAGCTAATGTGACAGGTGAATGGTTACAAATAAATTATGTTCCAATTACAGCACCTAGTATTTCTTTATCTTTTACTACAACAAGTCCAGGTATATATACTGCTCGATATAAAGATAATAGTAATGGATGTGTTGGAGCTAAAACTGTTTTAGCCTTAAATACAGGGACACCCACTGCTCCTTCACTAACATTATCTGCTTATCCTTCCGCAACTATTGGTTGCGGTGCTTTTAGTACACCAACATTAAATCCAATGCACAATAACACCGGCGCGCCATATTCGTATACATACACTAATCTTACAACAAGCCTAACGGTCAACTATCCATGGGCGGCAACCACTAATGGATATTATTTGATTGAAATGAGAGATGGCAATTTTTGTTATTGTTCTCTCACAATGTACATAGGAACAAACACAGTCGCTCCAATAATAAATATTACCGGAACAAATACACTGTGTTCAGGTTATAGCAATACATTAACAGCAAACGGCGCAGCTTCCTATACATGGAATACAGGCGCAAATACAAACTCTGTGGTAATCAGTCCGAGTATTACAACAAATTACAATGTTAAAGGAACGGATGCAGTAAATGGTTGTACTAATACCGCCACTTTTACTCAAACGGTTTCGCCTTGTGCAGGGATTGAAGAATTATTTTTAGAAAATAATATTTCCGTTTATCCTAATCCCGTTTCAAATATTTTATTTATTTCATCGGAACAAAATGAATTTAAAAATTTAGAGATAGAAATCACTAATGTTTTGGGACAAACCGTTTATAAATTAGCTTTCACAAAAGAGATTGATGTTTCAAAACTGGAAGCGGGATTGTATTATTTAAAAATTTCCGGAAAAAATAAAGAGAACTATTATTCTAAATTTATTAAGGAATAAAATAATTTTCACTTCCTCCCCAAAACATAATACTGCGCACCCAAGGGTATTTTAGTAAATAATTTTTCTAAAAAACGCAGTACACTTAAATATCTTGGAAAATAAAACAAAAATCGGGTGCTTATAATTGAGAAACCATTTTTGGATAAAAGTTTTCGCGATTCGTTGGGTGTTAAAGTAATGGCCTCTTTATCAAAATCAATTTTACGCATCACCAATTTAGTTCCGGGATTATTTGGATTGTTTTCGAAGAATGAAAAAAGTCCGCCCCCCTTTAACGCATTATAAATTAATTTAACAGCAGCGCTTCTATCATCGGGTTTAATGTGATGAAACACCCCGTTCACAAAACACAAATCAAAACTCTCATCCGGCTTAAATTCATCAATGCAAAAATATTTTATTTTACCGCCATCGCTATTATTTTCATTGGCAAAAGCAATGGCGTTTACCGAAGTATCAATCCCAACAATTTCTGCTTCTTTAAAATATTCCAATAAAATTTTGGTTGAATCGCCAATACCGCATCCGAAATCCAATATTTTTTTTAAGGTTACCGAGGCCGTCGAGGTAGCAGGAATATTATTTTTTAAATCTTTAAACCGGCCATGAATAAAATAAAATTTATCCTCCCCGCTAAGGGCTAAACCCTTATTAAGCATTTGATCGTATTCTAAAGATTTATCAAAAAGCTTATTTGTTCCCATAAAAAACCGACTGTAAATAAATAACTCTGTTTTTTATTAAGCTCAGTATTTTATTAGTGAAATACGACACCGCAAAAATGGTTCCGGTAATAAAAAAGAAAAGAAAAGCTAGGTAGCGAGACCAATGCTCGTTAGTTAAACCCGTGGTGAGTCGCGACCAAATACTATTAAACACCAAAGCAAAAGCGCACAAATAAAAAGCAGAGGCGATGAAGAGCGAAAGTTTGTGTTCGAATAAATAATAAAATAAAGTTTTATTTCGAACCGCTTCGGGCTGTATGGTAAAATGCACAATGTTGTGAGCGAGATTAGAAATAAAAAAAAGCAAAATGGCACACACCGAAAAAATACAAGAAACAATAAAGCGATAAAACATCCATTCTTCGAGGAAAGAATGATTCAAATAAAAGTAAATTACCGGAAATATTAAAATGGCAGAACACAACAACAATAAAGTGCCAATCAAAGCAAAAATGCGGTGCGGAATATAAATAAATGTATTTTCAATTATGACCGACAAAAAACGTTTGCCGTCTTTCCACACATTTAATTTCGATTCGCCCTGGCGCTCGTGATAAGGCATATCTTTTTCAACAATAATTAAATTTTTACTTAAAATGGCCCGCGCGCTCATGGCGGGGGTAAAGTGCAAACCGTTAGGCAAGGGCATTAATTTCCAAAGCGATTTTTTGCGCACCACGCGCATGCCGCTGGCGGTATCTTTTATTTTTTGTGAAGAAGCTAACGAAAGTAAAGTCGAAAAAATAATATTTCCGGTTTTTCTAACAAAAGGCATTTTGCTTTGTTTGTTTAATCTGTTCCCTAAAGCAACATCAGCATTTTTTTCATTCATCAACTCACATAAATCGGCAAAAAATTCGGGATTGCAAGTTCCATCAGCATCAATAAATCCGAGCAAATCGGCTTCTTCCTGTTCCCATCCTTCTTTTATGGCCGCGCCGTAACCTTTGTTTTTTTCAAATACAATTAATTTTATTTTATCAATATGTTTTTGCGCGAGCTCTACAGTTTTATCAGTAGAACCATCGCTCACCACTATAATTTTTACTTCAGTAAGATTTCCTCTTTTTTTAATTTCAGGAATAGCCAAATGCGTTCGAAGAATTATACTTTCAATACTGCTTTGTTCGTTAAGTGCGGGAATGACAATCAGTAATTTCATTTTTTTCCTGCCTCCCTACGCACCGGCTCTTTAACGGCAGGCAGGTTTTTCGAATTTTCTCCCACAATAGAAATTTTCATTCTAATATCCGCCACCGGTCGGTCTTTCGAATTGGTTTTTGCCGCTGCAATTTTATTTATCACCTCCAAACCTTCCATCACTTCTCCAAAAACAGTATAATTATTATCTAAATGCGGTGTGCCGCCTATGGTAGCATAAGTTTTCTTTTGTTCATTGCTATAAGTGTAATGCGGCGCTTTATTATAGGCATCAAGCGTAATAGTTTCTAAACGTTTCGACACAAATTTTAAACTGTCGGTATTATTTTGAGTTCTGAACCGAACCAAATCTTTTTGAAGTTGCAGGCCTTCTGCAGTTTTAGCAGTTTCGGTATTAATTTCGTTAAACAATTTTTTGTTCACTCTCATTTCCGCTCTTTTTAAAGCGTTACTATCTAAAATCTGTCCCATCACAATGTAAAACTGACAACCCGACGATTCTTTTTTTGGATTAATATCATCATTTTCGCGCGCAGCAGCCAACATTCCTTTTTTATGAAAAATTTTGGGATTAAATTCTGCCGGAATCCATTTACCGTATTCACCATTACCCAATGTGGTTGTATCGGAAGCGTGTTTGCTGGTAGGATCGCCGCCCTGAATCATAAAATTATTAATAACCCTGTGAAACAATAAACTATCGTAAAAACCCTGTTTTACCAGTTTTAAAAAATTATCGCGGTGCAATGGAGTTTCGTTAAAAAGCCTCAACTTCATATCCCCGTAAGGCGTAGAAATTAATATGGTTTCTTTCGAAAAAGTCTGTGATACCAAGGGTTTGAAGCCAAATCCCACAAAAACAATTAACACCATTATTTTAGAATACTTTGCCATTTTAATGTTTTTTGATTATATTTGCTATACGAATATCGTATGATTTTTTTAAAACTGAACAAAAAATGAAATTAAAAATTGTTATAGTTAGCATTGTCCTTTTAGGAGCCTTTTGTTTTACCAATACCTCTTGCGAGAAAAAAACAGATTGTATTGCCAATATTATTTGCCTTGATTCGCTGGGTTTAACCATGGGAGGCGCACAGGTTCAACTTTTCGCCAATGTTAAAACCCCTAACAACGGAACCATTACAGCCGATTTAAGAGCTAACGGCCTTTCGGATAATTCGGGAAGATGTTCATTTACCTTTAAATTACCTGCTATTTATGATGTAAGAGTTTCTAAAAAAGACGCTGCCAGCGGATACCTTATGACCGGCGCCAGCATTATTAAACTGGAAGAAGGCAAAGGAGTAGATAAAACTTTAACCGTTCGATAAATTTTAACCTCAAAAATATTTGCATTAGCCCTCTGAATTTCGGAGGGTTTTTTGTTTTTGAGTAAACCGTATAATGAAATGAGTAAGATTGATTGAATACTTATTTACCGGTAAAAAGCATTGGTGGTTTTATCACTACATTAGCGTAAATTGAATTATTATGAAACTAAAAACTATATTATCAGCGTTTGTACTATTAGGATTTGCGTTAATGACCAATAATTCTTGCGAAAAGAAAACCGATTGTGTGGCAAGTGTTATTTGTAAAGACGCAGCGGGCGTACCTGTTCGTAAGGCTCAGGTTGAATTATTGGCTCTTTGTAAAGATAAGGATGGCGGTACATTTACTGCTAATCTTAGAGCTTCGGGTCTAACCGATGATAACGGAAAAGTTACTTTTACTTTTAAATTGCCGGCTATTTATGATATTAAAGTATCAAAAGGTAATTTAACAGGTGTGGGAATCATTAAACTGGAAGAAGGTAAAGGGGTTGATAAAGCAGTTACCGTTCAGTAAAATACCAATACAAAATTGATAACAAGGCCTCTGCTTCTATAAAAAGATTCGGAGGCTTTTTCTTTTTCAGGTTTTTATGTTTGATAGCTAAACAAACCAATTTCCGACCCTTTATTACCGGCAATTTACCCCTAATTTCATTCTTCATTCTTCATTCTTAATTCCTAATTCCAAACTTTGTTTGGTATATGCCTTATATTTTTTTATTTTAGGACTTTATTTTTAATTTGTTAAATAAGCCGTTTATACTAAAGACCAACCTAAAGCAGTCGGGAGTGATAAGTTTTTTACTTATTACCGCATTTACTATTTTAGGTTTAGCGTGTAGCACCGGATGCAGCGTTAAAAACGAAAAGGTTCTTGATGAAGGAATTATTGAGTTCGATACTAAAGCGGTAGATGATAACCATCCCTTGGCTGGATTAGCGCCAAGTTCGGCCACATTAAAATTTAAGAAAGATAAATTTATAATGGAAATGAGTACCATGGGAATGTTTAATACCATGTTCATTTGTAACATTACCGCAAAATCACTTACCCAAATGGTTAAGTTTATGGACGTGAAGCAGGCCTGTATTGAAGGGGAGAAAGATATTGTTTTTGAAAATGCCGACTACCCGTTAAAATTTGAAGAAACCAGCGATACAAAAGTTATTGCAGGTTATAAATGCATTCGCGTTAAAGTCACAAATTTAAAAGACCCATCCATTACGTTTGATGCTTATTACACAAAAGAAATGGGATTTGAGAATGTAAATTCATTAAGTCCGTACGCCCCTTTAAAGGGAATGTTAATGCAATACCGTCTTAAAAAAATGGGATTAGAAATGCAGTTTACCGCGCACAATATTAAAAAAGCCGAAGTGCCCGATAATACTTTTGAAGTTCCTGCATACTTTAAAATTGTGAGCAAAGAAGAAATGAAGAAGTTTTTTGACGGTCTTCAATAAAATAAACCGTTTATCCCATTTGCAAAAATTATAAAGTATAGAAGGTGTAAATTAGTTCAATATTTAAAATTGATAATTTAAAAAACAGATGGAATAGGTTTAAAAACCTCGCTTCATCCTAAAACTAAAAAAATGAAAAAAATAATTACAGCTGTCGCTATTTTATTGGTAACGTTTATAAATGCGCAAACCAAAGAAGGATATGTTTTATACACCACCACTCTTGAAGGAATGCCGCCTGAGCAAGCCGCCATGATGGGCGACATGGAAACCAAAGTTTATTTTAAAGGCGGTAAATCGTTAACCGAAGTAAATTCGATGATGTACAGCATGAAAAGTTTAAATGATGATAACGGTGTGCTGATGATTCAGGAAACGATGGGAAATAAATCGTTCGTAAAAATGAGCAAAGCCGATTTAGAAAAAAAGGCTGCTGCTGAAGCAAAAGAAAAAAAGAAAGATCCTAAAATTGAATATGTAAACGAAACAAAAACCGTAGCAGGATACGAATGTAAAAAAGCAATTGTTACAATGACCACTAAAGACGGCGAAGTAAAAACCGATGTTTGGTATACCGAAAAAGTGCCTTACATTTCGGGTGGCGGTGGCCGAAAAGGCGGCGAAATGTTTCCGGGACTAAAAGGTATGCCCTTAGAATACAGCTTTGCTCAAGGCCCGTATAAAATGAAAATGACTGCCAAAGAAATTTCTTTAGCCGCAGTGCCCGATTCAAAATTTTTTATTTCAACTGAAGGGTATACCGAAATGAAAGCCGATGACTTAAAAAAACAACAAGGCGGCGGATCTAAATAAAAATACAATTTGAGTAAAAAAGCGTCTCCTAATTTCGAGACGCTTTTTTTATGTCTGATAAATAAAAAATTATTTTTTTGTTAACCAAATACTTAATTGCATTCCTTTTTTGGTTCTTACCATATAAGGTATAATAAAAATGTCGAGAAATTTAGGGAGGTAAGTCTGACATACAAAATATTCGTGAAAAGCAATTTCGTAATTATTTTTTTTGGAATGTTCAATAAAAGATTTTAAAGCAAATTCGTGTAAATGAAAAGGATTGTGCATAGGCGAAAGATTAGCTACATAATCGTTTCCTTTTATACGGTAAGCAAAATTTATTATTTTATTAATTAACCAATCGCTCGATGGAACTTCAATGTGAATTAGTCCGTTTGGTTTTAACCACTTCATTGCTTTATTAATAGATTGTGATGGATCATACAAATGTTCTAACACCGCTCCGAAAGAAATAAAATCAAAAGTATTTTGAGGGTAAATTACCTCTTCTATGCTTGCTAATTTTAATTTGTCGGGGTTAATACCCATTTTATCAATGGCGCTTTGGTAAAATGATTGCGAGGGTTCAAAACCGTATGCGTCAAAACCTGATTTAGCAGCAAGGGTTATTGTTTTTCCCAAACCCGCTCCAATATCTAAAAATTTCATCCCTTCCTTAAAAGCCCTCAACTCTTTAAATCTAATAATTTTATGCATTGCATAGGCATCGTCCTCCACGAAAGAATCGGGCCTCCAATAATTTTCGGGTGGAATGCCATAATGATCTTGTAAATCAAATGGCACCGGTTGCGGGTTCGAATAAATCAATCCGCATGTATTGCATTTACAAATGGTAACAGTAATGCCGATTTTTTTTTTTGGACTTTTTCCTTGTGTTTGATTAAGACGTTTCCCTATTATTTTGTGATGCTGGTTAGAATCACCGCACATATTACAATTTTCAATGTAATCAAATTTGTATTTTAATTGTTTGGACATGATTAATTAAAACTATTTTTTAATTATTGCAATTGGTTTCCAATTTATTTTTTATTTATTCTTTCTAAAAATGCTTTTACCCCCGAACTAAATCTTTTTACCTGTCCGCCTACACCTTCTGTGTTTACATATAAAGTATTATGATCTTTAACTATTTCGTGTTTAGGCCGCGTTTTTGTATAATAATAAGTGGCCATTGATTTTCTGTTTACACCCGGCGGCGTTTTTAATGGTTTGGGATGACCGTGAAACGATACTTCATTAGTTTCAAAAATAACACATCGGTTAAAAGTGGGAGCATAATTTCCCATTAATTTTTTTTTACCGTTTGTTAAATCCCACAATTCTAAACTGCCTTCGTATTCTTTTTTCCAATCCTTGTTCATATAAATCAAAACATTTAATCTCCGGTGAAATTTTGTTTTTGGATGAAGGTTGTAATCTACATGAACATTTAAAAATGCACCGTTAATAGATTGGTGCAATCCGCCACCAAAAAGTTCGTCATCGGCAATTAATTTATCTTCAATTTGAGTGATGTCTTGTAACCAATTAATAAATTCGGGTGAGTTTAATTCTTTGAAAACTCTGTACATTACCGAATTTTTTTCAAAGAGTGATTTTGCGAATTTATTTTTTTGGTCAATATAAGTGGTGCCATCCCATTTACCTTCTTTAACGTCGGGATAATTTTGATAAATTAATTCGGCCTGATCGGGTAAGAAAAAATTTTCAAACATAGCACAATGGAATGTTGTTTTAGATTGGTAATCGGTTTTAATTTGAAACTGCCTTTCTAAAAGATTTTTAAAATTTATAAATTCCATGATATTATTTTACTCTTGTAAATTTCAAAACCAATAAATCTTTAAGCGCCATATCTAAATCCTAAACCCGATTTATTTTTTCCATCACCTGCATGCAAATGCTTTACATCTTCCAAAGTTAAGCTGGCTAAAGTTTCGGGCGTTCTTTCTGTAGAAGGCATTGAGGCTAATCGTAAATTTTGCTTCATCACTATTTCACCTACGGCTTGTCTGACAGTACGCGCATTCCCAAAAAATTTATCCCGATTTTCGTGCAGCACAGCATAATATTTAGATAAGTGCTCTTTCGCATCCGCCGGAATTGTTAACCCTTCGTTTTTCAAAAGATTTTCTGTTATGAGCAATAATTGCTCGGCATTGTAATCGTAAAAATGAAATAATTTATCGAAGCGGGATTTTAGTCCCGGATTACTTTCAATAAACTGCTGCATATTATCGGGGTAACCGGCCACAATCACTCCAAATTTTCCACGCTTATCTTCCATGCGTTTTAAAATAATTTCAATTGCTTCTTTCCCAAAATCATTTCCGCTTCCACCTTGTGACAAAGCATAGGCCTCGTCGATAAATAAAATTCCTCCCATGGCGGCATCAATTTTTTCCTGTGTTTTTAAAGCGGTTTGTCCAACATAACCTGCCACCAATCCTTCGCGATCTACTTCTACAATATGTCCACGCTCTAACAAGCCTAAAGATTTATAAACTTTTGCAATAATGCGTGCTAAGGTTGTTTTTCCTGTTCCCGGATTTCCGGTAAAAACGGAGTGAAGCGAAAATTTATTCACTACATCTTTCCCAATTTCGTTATAAAAACGAATTAATTTTACGAGTTCGGTTAAGTCGTGTTTAATATTATCCATTCCCACCAACTCATTTAATTCGGCCATGGCCAGTTGTAAATCTTTATCGTTTACGTTGAGGTTTAATTTTTTCTTTTCACCGCCACTGAACACTTGTTTTAAATCGGCGAGCGTAATCATTGCTAAATCTTCTTTGGTAACCGTTTCTAAATTACCTGCTTTCATAATACGTACGCCCATATTTTGTTTTCCTTCTTCAATAATTCCATTCACAAAACGGGCATTACCAAATGATTTATCGCGCTTGCGATAACTTTCGGTGAGTTGTTCTTTTAAATACACATCGGCATCAGGTGCCAAAGTAACTTGTTTATTGGTTGAAGTGTAAAGTGCAATGGCGTGCAACTCTTCCGGCAAATAATCTTCGAAACTAAAATATTCTGAGAAGCGCGATTTTAATCCAGGATTACTTTCTAAAAAACCGTCCATCTCTTTGGGATAACCGGCGGCGATGATGGCAATGTCGCCCGGACCATCACTCATTTCTTTCAATAAAATTTCAATTACTTCTTTTCCAAAATCTTTGCTGTCGTCGCCCGCGCGCGATAATGAATACGCTTCATCAATAAATAAAACGCCGCCGCGTGCATCTTCAATGGCTTTTTTTACTTTGGGTGCAGTTTGTCCGATAAATTCTCCCACCAGTGCAGCGCGATCTACTTCCATTACGTGTCCCTTCGAAAGCAATCCCATTTTATTATAAATTTTACCGAGCATTTTTACAATGGTTGTTTTTCCTGTTCCCGGATTACCGGTAAAAACCGAATGCAATGAAATTTTATTGGTATCGTCAAATCCTTTTTCTTTTCTTAATTGAGTAAATTTTAAATAAGTAATGTTTTCGTTAATACTTTTCTTAACACTTTCGAGCCCGATTAATGCCTGCACATCGCTTAATAATTCATCCAGTGTTTTTTCGGCCGGTGTAGTTGTTGAAATTTTATTAACGGAGGAAGAATTAGAAGAAGAGGCAATGGTTTGCTCAACGGTTGTAATTAATTCGGGAGTGCCTTCTTCTTCAACATCTTTACAATTAAAACTTACTGCGCCAATTAAAGCGTCCATGAAAACAACTTCCAGCGAATATTTATCATCTTTCCAAGAGCCTGCTGTATCGTGCCCCCATCCTAAATCAATGGTGTAAGTATAATTACTTTTGTTGGCGTCAATAAATCCGATTTTACTTTGATGCGCTTTGGCCAGACCGGCATCATCAATGTAATTTAAAAATACCTCGTAATTAAATTCAGAATTAGTGAGTACTTTTATTTTTACTTCGGCCCAAACATATTGTGTAGTAGTTTTATTAAATGTTTTTAAATATTTGCGGTGTCTTTGTTGCCAGCCTTCAAAATTACCGGCGTACATTTTAATATGTTCAATGGCGAAGTAAGGATTGCTTTGATTGGTAACCAATCCTACATCTTCCATGTGAAATTGCTGTTCACCAATTACCACTCCTTCAATTAAAATAATCCATTTGTAAGTTCCCTTTTTCCAAAAAGTGCCTTGTGTAGCATTTCCCCAGCCATCGCGTATATAGGCAATGTTTTCGTCTTTGCTCACTTTTAATTCGGTTTCGAGTTCACAAATTTTTTCGTTGGCGGATGGAATTATTTTTTCGCAGCGAATAGTAGCTTTTGTTTGCCAGTCTTCTTCGTCAAATAATTTATTATACAGAGCCAGCTCACAACGAATGTAAGTGGTTTCGGCTTTATCAAATACGGTGCGGTAGCGTTTGGTAGAATTGGCCATCCATTCGTCGGATGAATACACCGAAAGACTTTTAAATTTAAAACGTTTTTCCATGGCGTTAATTTAAATACTGTTTTTTTATTTTCTATTCTCTTTAAATGTTAATTTTTGCAGAACTTAAACCTTAGCAATATAGCTAAAAAAAATATTATTATAAGGATGAATTAAAAATTAAATATTTTTTTGACTACAGAAATAACTTTTTCAATTTCTTCTTTAGTCATTGGATAATATAACGGAAGCACCACACTATTGTCGGAATAATATTCTGATTGTGGTAACGAAATTCCTACGCATTCTTCTTTGTAGGCGGGTTCACGGTGAGTGGTCATAACTCCTCTTCGGGTAGCCACTCCTTCATCCATCATTAGCTGCATAAACTCATTTCGGCTAATTTTACCATTGGGTTTTATCAGAATTATGTAAGACTGATAATTTGTAAAATAGCCTTCTTTTTCTTGTGGGATTTCAATTTGCGAAACGGTTTTAAAAGCACTGTTGTAATGTTGCGCAATTTTCCTCCGTTCAGAAACAATCATGTCCAGTTTAGCGAGTTGTTTTATTCCAACCGCTGCTTGAATATCTGTCATTCGATAATTATATCCAACCTCGAGATGTTCTTCAAAAATAATTTTTTCGGAAGTATGGCGCACTCTGTCGTTAACCGACATGCCATGCTGCCTTAATAATTTTAAACGATTATAATAATCTTCACGGCCGGTGGTTATCATGCCGCCATCGCCGGTGGTAATAACTTTGCGGGGATGAAAAGAAAAACAAACCAAATCGCTGTGGTATCCGATTTTATTTTCTTTATACGAAGAACCCACCGCGCAAGCAGCGTCTTCGATAAGTATTAATTTTTTTTCTTTACATAATTGAGTAAACGCATCAATATCGGCCGGCATTCCTATTTGATGAACAATTAAAATGGCTTTTGTTTTTGAAGTAATTAATTTTTTTACGTGTTCAATATCTATGTTGTAATTTTTATCTACTTCGGCAAAAACGGGTTTAGCGCCGGTGTATTTTATAGAATTTGCGGTCGCTATAAAACTCATTGACGGACAAATAACTTCATCTCCTTCTTTTATTGCTGCAACAATCATACAAAGGTGGAGGGCGGTTGTACAATTAGAAACTGCTACAGCATATTTTGAACCCACGTATTTTGCAAAATTCTCCTCCAATTCCTGCACTCTCGGGCCCTGCGTTACCCAACCGGTTAAAATGGTATCGTAAGCGCTTTGAGCATCTTCAACAGTTAAATAAGGTTTTGCAATGGGTATTTTCATAATCAGATTATTTTTCCCAGTTTTTAATTTTTATTTCAGAAATTAAATCTTTCGAAGATTTTAAATGTGTGTAATATTTTATAGTTTCAATTAATCCTTGTTCAAATGAATAGACGGCATTGAAATTTGTAATTTTTTTAAACCTAGCCGGATTTACCCACAAGCGCGGAACATCGGCCGGTCTGTCATCCAAATAATTAATTTTTACATTTAAATTCATTAGCACTATTATTTTCTCTAACAGGTTTTTCATTGTTATTTCTTCGCCCGTTCCTATATTTATTATTTCGCCGCTAATGTTATTTATTTGTAAGAGTCCGGCTAAAGCACCGGCTGTATCTTTCACATAAAAAAAATCACGCGTAATGCTTCCGTCACCAAAAATCATTGGTGTTTTTCCATATAATAAATTAACAATGTTTCTCGGAATAATTTCGCCGGCATCACCTTCGTAATGGGCGCGCGGACCATAATTGTTAAAAATCCTCAAAATAGTGGTATCCATTCCAAAACATTGGTGATATGAATAAGCATAATTTTCGCCGGCCAGTTTACTCGATCCATAAACTGTTTTTGGTAATGGAACAGAATTTTCGGTAATGGGAAATTGTTTTATATCACCATAAATTTCGGAAGTGGAAATATAAAAAAATCGTTTGACTTTGTTTTTTAAGGAGGCCTCTAACATATTTAAAGATCCTTCTGCATTTACGCGGTGATTTTCGAACGGACTGTGCAGCGAATGCCTTACGCCTAAACAAGCCAGATGATAAACTACGTCAATATTTTTTGTGGAATTCTCGCACGTTAATTTATCCAGAATATCTCCTTGTATAAAATTTAGTTGCCCGCTAGTCTTTGCCTCATTTAAATTTTCTTCCTTTCCGTTCGACAGATTATCAAGAACACTTACGCTATTTCCCAACGATAAAAGTTTATCTGTTAAATGCGAACCAATAAAACCCGCGCCGCCGGTAACTAAAATATTAAGTTTCATTATTTTTAATTTCTTTTATTTCATCTATAATAAAAACAGGACGTTTTCTACTGCTATCAAGTGTTCGCCATAAATATTCAGCAATAATTCCTAAAGAAATATTAGTTACGCCAAAACCCAAAGTAAGAATAGAAATAAGCATCGGCCATCCCGATACCAAATTATTATACATTAATTTTCGAATCACCAGATAACCGGAAAATAGTATTCCGATAAAAAATAAAATAATTCCAACGGCGGTTACAAAACGTATCGGAGCGTATGAAAAACCAATGAAGGAATCAATCATTAACTTTACTTTTTTACTGAACGTCCATTTTGATTTGCCTTTTTTTCTTTCTTTTTTTTCGTACTCAATATTTCCTTGGCGAAACCCCATTAAAAGTATTTGAAGGAAAACAGATGAATTAGTCTCGATGTTTTCGTTAAGTGCATTTTTAATTTTAGAATTAAAAAGAACAATATCAAATCCTTTTACCGGATAATTCCGGGAAACGAATTTTTTCATTAGAGAGGCGTACATATTTGAGAAACGTTGTTCAAAAAAAGCATTCTTGGTAGTTTTTCTATTGGCCCAAACAATGTCGAGGTTTTCAGTATTTCTTTTTTCAATAAGCTGATGGGTGAGCTCTGGTGGATCTTGCAGATCGGCATACATAAAAGTAACATAATCGCCTGTGGCATGTTTTATACCCGCCCGAAGTGCAGAGTGGGATCCGAAATTTTTTGAGAGCGAAATAATTTTTGCGTTGTAACCTTTGTGTGTTGCCGCTTTTAATTTTTGAAGAGAATGGTCAGTTGAACCATCATTTACAAAAATAACTTCAGTATCATGGCGCGATTGAGAAGAAAAATATTGACTCAGTTCGGCAACCAGCTCATCAATGTTTTCCTGCTCATTTAAAAATGGAATTATAACAGATAGTTTCATTAATTTTTAGTTTGAATTTTTTTAGCGGGATTACCGGCTACCTTGCCTTCGGCTTCAACAGTTTTAATAACATTACTTCCAATACCAATAAGCGAATTATCGCCAATGCTGATACCGTTAATGATACTTGTGCCGCTTCCAATATAACAGTGTGGACCTATGCTTGTATTTCCTGCAATTGTAACATTTGAACCAATTAAAGTATAATCGCCAATAGAACAATCGTGATGAACAACCGTATTCGGTAAAATACAAATGTGATTTCCAATTATAGCATTGGATGTAATTACAACGCCCGCCATTATTAAAGTGTTATGCCCGATTTTAGCCAATGGAGAAACATTCGCGCTGGGATGTATGAGCGTTGCGAATCTTTCATTTGGAATATTGAGTTCTGAAATTAGTGTATCCCTAATTTTATAACTCGCCGGACTTCCGGGCACTGCTAAAATTTTAGCATCCTGATGTTTAATTATTATTTCTCTTCCAAACACCTCAAACCCTTCGGGATGTTTGCCTTGTTTTTCTTTTGTATCATCAACAAATCCAATTAACTCAAATTGGCCACGAATACAATCTAATGCTTCTAAGCCATTGCCGTTAAAAGGAAATATTAAAAGCTTTTGCATTTGAATTAAAATTTATTGATAGTTTCTATTACGTAATTAACCTGTTCGTTGCTTAACTCTGCATACATTGGTAAGGACATACAATGCGCGGCTAAGTATTCCGAGTTCGGAAAATCGCCTTGCTTGTATCCTAAATGAGAATAAGCCTTCTGCAAATGACAGGGAACAGGATAATGAAATGCAGGATTCACATTATTATCCTGCAAATATTTTACAAATTTATCTTTTTCGTCGCAGGTAACCACAAATAAATGAAAAACTGAGTCGGCCCACGCGGGTTGCTGCTGCATTTTTATTTTCGAATTTTTAATGCCATTGTAATATTGTTTTGCAATTTCTCTTCTTCTATTATTCCAACCTTCAAGATAATTTAATTTTACGTTTAACGAAGCGCCTTCCAACCCGCCCATACGCATATTAAATCCGATTTCGTCGTGATAATATCTCACGTTACAACCGTGATTGCGCAGACTTTGCAAATGTTTAAAATAGTTTTCGTTATTGGTACTAAGGGCTCCTGCTTCGCCGCACGCGCCTAAATTTTTACCGGGATAAAAACTAAAACAAGCCATTTCTCCAAAGCCGCCAACAGTTACACCTTTATATCTTGCTCCTTGCGCTTGTGCTGCATCTTCTACCAAAAATAATTTATGTTTTACACAAATATTTTTAATTGCATCAATATCAAACGGCATACCGTATAAGTGAACACCAATTATGGCTTTTGTTTTGGAAGTTATTTTTGCTTCTATTTTTGCCGGATCAATTTCCCAATGGTCTTTATCACAATCTACAAAAACCGGTGTAGCACCGGCATGAGAAACTCCCCAAGCGGTAGCAATAAAAGTATTGGCAGGAACGATGACTTCATCACCGGACCCGATTCCTAACGCTAACATAGCCAGATGAAGCGAAGAAGTTCCGTTATTTACACCGATAACATATTTTGTTCCGGTATAAGTTGCAAATGCTTTTTCAAACTCCTCTACAAATGGGCCGCCAGAAAAAGCAGTGTTCTCATATACTTTTTCAAAAGCTTCGAATAGTTCTTTTTTAATGCTGCGGTGTTGCTCTTTAAGATCCAAACAATTTATTTTTTCCATACCTTATTTTATATGTTTAATAATTTTCGCCGGACTGCCCGCAACAACTGTATTTGCCTCAACGTTTTTTGTAACTACGGCTCCCGCACCAATTAAAGCATTTTCACCAATGGTAATTCCGCATAATATAGTGGCATTACTGCCTATTGAAGCTCCTTTTTTTACAAAGGTTTCTATTAATTTCCAATCGGCTTCGGTTTGTGCTGAGCCATCGGGGTTGGTGGCACGCGGAAAAAGATCGTTGGTAAACATCACGCCGTGCCCTATAAAACAATTATCTTCAATATGAACGCCTTCACAAATAAAAGTGTGTGAAGATATCTTGCAGTTTTTTCCGATGCTCGCCCCTTTTTGTATTTCAACAAATGCCCCAATCTTAGAATTATCATCAATAGAACAACCGTAAGCATTCACAAAATTGAAAATACGTACACCTTTTCCAACGCTAACGTTCACCAAACACTTCCGCGGCTCATCAATGTTTAAAATTTCCATTTTATAAAATAATTTCTTGCCCTTTATTTTTTATTGACTTTTGGGAAGCTTCCAAAATTTTAATCACTTCTAAACCCGCTTGCGCTGTCGACAATGGTTCTTTCCTGTTAAGCGCTGAGTTTACAAAATCTTCTGCCATTCCTAAAAGTGCTTCTTTCGATTCAACTTTAGGAATAAAAATATCACCGGTACGGTAATCTACCAACAAACGATTTTTTTCTTCGTCGGTTTTATAACTGTAACTTGTGTCGTAAATTTTAATTTTTTCGGAAGGCTCCAGGTCATTGAAGACCATCATTTTTTTATCGCCGCCTACCAGCATGGTGCGTAATTTTACGGGCGAGGTCCACGAACAACTAAAATGGGCAATAAAATCTTTTTGATAATTAATAGTAAGATAAGCAATATTTTCAATTCCATTTTGCGTGTGAGAAATTCCTGTAGCATTAACACTGTATGGTTTTGCATTAACAAGGTTGAACAAAATGGAAATGTCGTGTGGTGCCAAATCCCACAATACATTTATATCGGGCTGAAACAATCCCAGATTAATTCGGGAAGAATCAAAATAGCGTATATCGCCAATGGTACCATCGTTAATAAGTGTTTTCATTTTTTTGACTGCGCCGGTATATAGGAAAGTATGATCTACCATTAACAATAAATTTTTTTGCTTTGCCAGATTCATTAATTCTTCTGCTTCTTTAACGGTAGAGGTCATTGGTTTTTCAAGCAAAACATGTTTGCCATTTTCAAGGGCTTTTTTGGCGAGAGCAAAATGCGTAAACACAGGAGTGGCAATCACAACGGCATTTATTTCTTTCGATAACAAAATCTCATCCGAATTTGTGGTGAGGCTAATGGCCGGATAAGATTTAGAAACAATTGCTAAACGTTCCTGACGAAAATCAGAAACCATACTTACCTTACAATTGTTCACTAACGAAAAATTGCGAACCAAATTTGGTCCCCAATAACCATAACCTATAATTCCTATATTCATCTGCTAAAAGGGGCTTGTTTATTGGGCTTTAATGTACAAAATATTTGTTGTTTTATTATGATTTTATGAAAGAATTAATGATTGGCTGTGCCTATGAAGAGCGCCATTTAGAAAAGAAATAATTTAATGGAAAAGCGAGGCCTAAAACCATTATTGGAAGCACAGGCAGCATATACCGTTGTTCTATCAATCGAAAAATAAAACAGAAAAAAACGACAAAAACAAGGGGTGTTATTGCAAATACTGTTTTTAATACAACGTTTTTTATAAGAAAAAGGTTAAAGAAAAGCGTCAGATAAAGTAAAATGTGCAACAAAAATAAAAGGCTTTTGTAAGCAAAAAGTAATTTATGACCAAGTACTTCTTTTTGAAAAATAAACAATTGCGAAGTATTAGAATGAACCACCATATTCTTAAAATAAAGAAGTGGGGATTGCAGGCAGTAACTAAAAAAATGTTTTTTAAAATATTCATTTTCCAGTTTATGGTATTCCTTCTGAACTTGTAGTTGCTCAGGAAAATAATCAGGAGGCATAGCTATTTGTTTATCGTAATATGGTTTTTGCTCGTAAAGCGCTCGTTGATGCAATTTAAGAATTGCAGTTAAACGTTCTTTCCCGAATTCGTTTACTATTTGAACCGGCCATGCTTTTAAAATATTTTCGATGTAAGCAATACCGGTATCGCCATATACCAAAACAGATGCCTGAAAAGGAACATAGTACTCATTAAAATAAGTGGGCTCAGAAGCTTTTCCTCCCCAGCAGGTGATAAAGCTTATTATACCATCATATTCCGGTTTCATCCTATCGAGCGATTGGGGATGATAAGATTTTTCGAGCGGCACAAATTCTTTTGTAAGGAGGTAGTTTCTAATGGTCCATGTTCCAATCAATAATAATGGTAATATGGCTATAAGAATAGATTTTTTAGTAAAATAAAATATATTTTTCTCTTTAAAATAATCCTTGAAAAAACATACCGGAAACGAAAGTGCCAGTAACCCCATTGGTGGCCTTGTAAGAATGAAAATGCCAATAAGCAACGATGCAATTAAATAAGAGTTCCATTTTATTTTTGCATCCTCTGTACAATATGCCCTCATCAAAAAATACAAATAAAACACGGCTAAATAAGGCGTAATACTTTCGGTACAGGTATAGTAGGCGAAACCGCTGAAAAAAGGGGTGAATCCATAGCTGATTGTAACTACAGCAGCAATCGTATTATTAAATTGAAGCCGTTTAAGTGTTTTATAAATGCAAATTACCGATAATCCGAAAAGCAACATTTGCGCGAATTTCAATAATTTTAAAGCGAGAGGAGTGTCAAATAAAGTTCTAAAAAAAAGATAAAATATCGAATAACCCGGTACCCTTCTGAAATAAGAACCGTTTCCCAATGGCGGATCTCTTCGCCATTCTTTACCGGCCAGAAAATTTTCGGGCGGACTTAAATAAAATTCATTATCCACACTCCAAATAGTTTCATCATGAAAAGTAGATTTTGCATTAATTATTTTATTATCGGGATTTACTTGTCTTAAAAGATGTAAATTGTATTCATTTATAGAAAAGCCAATGGCCAATGAAATAAAAACAATGGCGTATATTATTTTTTTGGAATCAAATATCATAAAAGCCTTATTTATTTTCTTCTTGTAAATGTAATTGCCATTTCCAGGCGGTGAGCATCATTTCGTTGATATTAAATTTTGGTTCCCATTTTAATTCTTGTTTTGCTAAATGGTTGTCTGAGTATATAGCGGCCACATCACCGCTACGGCGTGCACCAATTTTATAATTTAATTTTACACCCGAAATTTTTTCGAACGAATGAATAGCTTCGAGTACAGTAATTCCTTTTCCGGTTCCCAAATTAAAAAGTGAAACATTTGTTTTATTTTTTTTATCGAGAATATAATTGAGTGCGTTAATATGTGCAGAGGCAATATCACTTACGTGGATATAATCGCGAATGCATGAACCGTCGCGCGTATTGTAATCGCTCCCGTGCACCTGCATTTGCTCAATAATTCCAACCGCGGTTCGTGTTATAATTGGAACCAAACTGGATGGAGGGCCCAGAGGTAATTCACCAATAAGTGCACTTTGATCGGCGCCTACCGGATTAAAATAACGAAGCAATACCGAGTTAAAATTTGAATTTGATTTGCTGAATGCGCGAACCATATCTTCACCAATTTGTTTGGTATGTGCGTACGGCGATTCGGCCTTAGGTAAAACTGTTTTTTCGGTAACCGGAAGTTCATCGCTGTTTCCGTACACAGAACAAGAAGAAGAAAAAATAAAATTCGGAATATTTTTTTCCTTACAAAACTTAAGAATGTTAACCAGGCTGGCAATGTTATTGTGATAATATAAAAGTGAATCGGCCACACTTTCGGGAACGGATTTAAAGGCGGCGAAATGAATAACGCCGATAATTTCGGTTAAACCGGATAATTGATGATTGATTTCCTCCTTATTACACAAATCAATTTCATAATTTTTTATTTTTTTGCCGGTAATGGATTCAATTCGATCAAATGTTTTTTCAGAAGAATTCGAATAATTATCAACCGAAATAACAGAATAGGAGGTTTGCTTAATAAGTTCAATGATTGTTTGTGAACCAATGTAACCGGCTCCTCCGGTAACAAGTATAGTGGCTGGCTTAGTCATAATTTATTTTCTGTTTTCCGAACTTTAAATGTAATAATTTAATGAACATAGCACGGCAATAATTTTATTAAACACCCATTATATAAAATTGTTTTCTTTCATTAATAGCCCTATTTTTATGTGCTTAACAATCTATTCTAATAGCTCGGTAAACGTAAAGTATGTTTAACAACGAATCTTTCGGCAATTGGTCAATTGAATTTTGGGAATGGCTTTTGGCTCCGGTTTATGTTGTAATCATTATTCTTTATGCCGACTACGTTCGCAAAAAAAACTCTCAAAATCCGCTTTATAAATATTATATGTCGGCCATATTGGCTAAAGTGGGGGCCGGAATTTTATTTGCCTGCATTTACATATATTATTACAAAGGAGGCGATACCATTATGTATTATGAGTCGGGTTGGGCGCTGGTAAACTTATTTTTTAAGAAACCTATTGAGTTTTTCTATGTTTTATTTGGTGATTATTCTGATGAGAAAGTGTATTATTTTGATTCGAGCACAGGGTATATTCTGGGATATATTTATCACGATAGTCAGACTTTTGGTGTGGTTCGGGTATTAGGGCCAATTCTTTTTTTAAGTTTCAAAAGTTATGTGATTGGCACTATTTTATTTTCGTGGTTTTCTTTTTTTGGAATATGGAAATTATTTTTGATGTATTGTGAAAAGTATCCGTTTTTAAGTGACAAATTTGCTTTAGTAATATTATTTATACCCTCGGTTTTGTTTTGGGGTTCGGGCATTTTAAAAGATACCATTACATTAAGTGCGGCTTGCTGGTATGTTTATGCCATGAATAAACTTTTTCTCAAGAGAATGGATTTATGGCGAAGTGTGTTCATTATTTTCTGCAGTTCTTTTGCGCTGGTACTTATTAAACCTTATATTTTTATAACCTTACTTCCGGGATCCTTATTATGGATTTTACTGGAACGTGTTTTACACAATAAAAAACGCGGTTTCATAATGATTATATTACCTGTTATTGTGGTTTTAAGTTTATTAATAGGAGCGGCAATCTTATCCTTGTTTAGCGATAAGATGTCGAAATTTTCGCCGGATAAGATTTTTCAAACCGCTATTAGTACTCAAAAAGATTTAAAACAGGATTATTACAGCAAAAACTCATTCGATATTGGCGAATATGACGAATCGGCCAGCAGTATTATTAAATTGGCGCCCCTTGCAATTATTTCAGGTTTATTCAGGCCATTTATTTGGGAATGCACTAATATTGTAATGATTTTTTCGGGATTGGAAAACCTGATTATTTTATTTTTTACAGTTTTGGTATTTATTAAAATTAAACCCCGGCGACTCGCCAATATTATTATTGATAATCCGGTACTTTTATTTGGCTTGGTGTTTTCGATAATATTTTCGTTTGCTTTGGGATTGACGACAGCAAATTTCGGCGCATTGGTACGATTTAAAATTCCCGCCCTTCCGTTTTTTCTTTGCAGCTTAGTAATTTTAAATTATTTTATTAAGTATGATGCGAAAACTAAAGTGGAGGAAAAAGCGAAAGTTGAAAAATAATTATTTATAAATCGATTCGTAAATCGAATAGACATTATTGATGTTTCTTTTTTCAGCCGCTATTTTTTTTATTCGTATTTGAATAGCTTCTTTTTTTTCTGTTTCAAATAACCATTTTATTTTTTTAGCGGCTTCGGTATAATCTTCAACGGTTAAATTTTTTAATACAGCGCCGGCATTATTTTCTTCAATGATATCGGAATCGTCAGAAATATTTTTGGTGATAATTACCGGAAGCCCCGATGCCCAATATTCGCCATCTTTAATAGAAGTGCAATAACGTTTAGAAGGAACGGGCTTTACCGGATTAAGTGCAAAATCGGCAATGGCCAAATAGTTTTTAACTTCAAATGGCAAGGCGAAATAATGAGAAAAAGTACCCGGATTCAAATTCTCATTGTTAGCAAGTACATTTATTTCTGAATTTGAATTGGAGGAAATAATTAAGAAGTGAAGATCGTTATTGAATTCTTTTTGTAAAACATTTACAAGTCCAAACACTTCGTGGCTTAAATAAATTCCACCGAATTTACCGGCATATACACAAATGTATTTTTGTGTAATGTTTAATTTCTTTTTAAAAAGTTCAATAGCATCGGAATCTAAAATTTTATATTCAGAGAGATCCAAACAAGATGGTTTTACAAAATATTTTTTAGGAACAACATTGTATTTTTCTTTTATGTATTCGGGTGTTTTTACAGTAAGACCGATTATATGGCTTGCTTTTTTGACCTGAAGTTTTTCGAACCAAAATAAAATTTTAAAAGCGAAACTGGTTCTTTGCCAGGCTCCGTTTTCTACCATCGATTCGGAGTGCGGTTCAAAGCTATCTACCACCAATGGCCTTCGGGTTAAAACTGATAAAAAATATCCGAGTGAGCCGGCAGGGGTGCACCAACAATGAATGTTTGAAATATTTTTCCTAAAAATAAAAAAAAGCAAATAAAACATCGAGAAGGTGTAATACAAGAACGCCCAGATGCCGAATTTTTGGTAATTAAACATTAACAGGTGAATATTATTTTTTATAAGTTCAGCTTTTAATTTGCTTTTTTCTTCCGGCGTTTTTTTTATTTTTTCGAAAGTTACAAAATACAAATTGGCTTTATTATTTAATGCTTTACCAATTAATTTTACGTAAGGTAATGTGTACGTTTGAATTAAAGCTTCATCATAATTCCAGGTGGTTATTATTAAAACATTTTTCATCCCCTAATTTTTTTAATTAGCTTTATGATAATTGGAGGAAAAACAATAAGGGCTTTTAAAATGTAAAAAAAACCCTTCCATTTATTTTTACCGTTTACCCACCAGCTTCCCGCTAAAATTAAATATAAATTAGCAAAACATTTTTTTTGAAACCAAAAAGATTTAAATAAACCAAATGTTTTCGCTTTGTTATAAACTAAAATATGGTCGTTTTCCATTAGTAAAATATTTCTACTCATACTGTTTGATAAAACCCTGTACTTTACAAGTGATTGGTTAATGCAAAAACCGTTGTAACGATGGGCTATTAAAAAAGCAAACATTTGATCGGCCGCCGTTGAAAGTTCATTGTCAAATAATAAACCATTGGTATAACATTGCTTTTTAATTACAATATTTGATGGCAGAGAAGGTATAACCGTACCATCCCACAACAACATTCGTTCTAATAAGTTTTCACCCCCATAAGATTTTGCAAAAGAAATGATGTTGAAATTTTCATTGCACATGCTTACATCACTGTAACAAAAAAAACAATTCGAATGTTGTTCGAGCGCATTTACTTTATATAGAAGATTGTCGGGTTCAAAATAATCATCGGCGTCGAGAAACGAAAAATAATCTCCTTTTGCATTTTGCATTCCGGTATTTCTTGAATTACTTACGCCGCTATTTTTTTGTAAAATGTAATTAATTTTAGCATTTGGTAAAAATGATCTGATAAGTTGATCTGTTTTATCGGTAGATCCGTCATTAATAATAATAAGTTCGAAATTAGAATAGGTTTGGGAAAGAACAGATGTTATGGCGTCAGAAATATATTTTTCGGCATTATAGGCGGGAATTATCACACTTACCAGTTTCATACCTAAATACCTAACGATTTTTTAAACAAATTGGTGTGAGCTTGCCAATAAGTTTCGAAATTTAATTTTTCACAAGAAATTTTTCTGGCTTCTTCTCCGAAGTTTAAATTTTTATTTTGTAAAATAAATTCTATGCCATTTGCAAAACACAATGCAGTTCTTTCTCCAACAATATAACCGTTTACTTTGTGACTCATAATATCTGTGGCACATCCGGTATTGGTACTTACAATCGGAACGGCATTCATCATGGCTTCCGCCATTACGTAACCAAAAGGCTCCATCGAATAAGCCGAATGAAAATAAATATCCATAACGCCATAAAAGGAAGGAATATCATTTCTATCCATCCATCCGGTTAAAATAAAATTTTCCGCCACATTATATTCTTTAGCCAATTGTAAAAGCTCATCCTTAAGTTCGCCTTCACCTGCAATTACAAAACGTATTTGAGGATATTTTTTTACCAGCAAGCGGGCTGTTTCAATAATTATTTTATGACCTTTCCAATGAATTAAGCGGCCTACCGAACCAATTACTATTTTATCATGAAGCTGGTATTTATCTTTTAAAAATTGTTTTCTCGCTTCTGATTGTGCGGTGGTACTTTCAACAGGTAATCCGCTGGGAATAAGAAAAACTTTTTTGGGATTCGCTTTTTCGCAATCAATAATAAAATTTTTGGCTTGTGTTGATACAGCAATTAATTCGGTGGCAAAACGGTTAATGAGCCGGTCGTACTTAATTCCCTTAGGTGCGTAATTCCAATGGAATCCGGTATCCTGTTTAATAACGTGGCGCACCTTTATACCCGCGAGTTTTGCTGCAATTAAACTGGGCAAAGTATCGTCAAATAAATTCGGAAAAACAATATCAGGTTTTATTTTTTTAAAAAGCCAAAATAATTTAAATACAGCCTTTATCATACTTAACTGGCGTTTTGCCGGATCGAAATAAATCCAATAACATTTCAGTCCGCGCTTCTCCATCTCCTCAATCATTCGTGGTTTTTCATTATGCAAAGCCACAAAAGAAAAAATATATTCATTCGATAACAACGAACGCTCCGCAAACCAATTAAAGTACGGTACCGACGAATTGTTGGCCATTAGCATCACAATATGTTTCTTATTACTCATTTATTTTTTCGTAAATTTGATTTAGTAAAATCTCAAATTTATTTTTTTCGGATAAGGCGATACGTTTATTTTTTAAACTTCCGTCTTCACCTTTTTTTAAAATATCTTCTGCCATTGCAATTATTTTATCGGCATCATTGCTCATGTAAAGCAAACTATTAAAATTAACATAATCGCTAAACTCATTTCCCAATATGGGTTTCCCCATGGCAAGATACTGGTATATTTTGTGATGTGCTATGGCATTGCCATTAAATTTCTGATCCATGGGAGCCAAACATATTCGCGCTTTATAAATGTAATTTTTTAATTCTTTAAAAGGTAAAGCGTCAATATGAATCACGTTGGAATGTTTTTTAGAATTAAAAAGTTCTTTTTCGTGGCTTGGCAATGCCTCCTTTATTTTCCCAATAAATAAGAATTGCTCTTGATGGAATTTGATAATTAACTTTTTAATTAAAGCATAATCCAACCGATGATCAATATTACCCACGTATAAAAAATAATTATTGTAAGCGATCGACTTTACTTTTTCTTCATTCGGTTTAAATTCTTCTTCAGAAATACCGTGAGGAATTGTAAATACATTTTTATTATAAGATTGGTAAATATCCGATATCAAATCAGAAACGCCAATAATAAAATCACTTTTAATCGCCAGTTCTTTTTCGCCATAAGGCACAAAATTGTATTTATCAACGCTATGGAATAATGTTTTTTTAGGATGAAATGATGGCGGGTTCGATAAACGATAAGGATCAAAACTCCAAAAGATATCTACCGATCCAAAATTTTTAATCAGGAATTTGTTTAATAAACGCGAAACTAATTTGTTATTTAATTTGTAAAGAAATTTATTTCTTATAGGCAGAATGTTGGTGTAAGATAAAACTGTGAGGCCATTATGAATTGTTGTTAAAAACGGTTTGAATTTAAAAAAATCAATGAAATGCCATCTAATAACCGGATTTACAAATACTACTTTGTTATGTTTAGATAATTCGTTAGCGTAATTATGTTTCGAATACCAAATATCACCCCAAGGCTCGTTTGAAACCAAAACAATATTTTTATTCTTTATCATTTTATTTTTTTGGCAAAAATTTTCTTACAAATTCCGAAATTCTTTTTTGATATTTGTAATGTTGGGTGATATATGAAGGATAAAAAGTATGAGGCACAATGGGAAGTTTCATAATATCTTCAAATTCTTTCTCAGTTAAACCCAGCTTTTTAATGACATATTCCTTATCCTCAGTTAATTTTTCACGAGTATAAATATCTTTTTTAATTTCCTCTAAAGCTTCGTCACGGGTAATTTGCCCGGATAAAATTAGCGACGATAAATGCGCCTTTCGTTTATCGACTCCAAATTTTTGTGGTAAAATGTACGATTGATAAAAGCGTGTAAAAACCGATTCGTAATGTTTTCCTCCATAATCGCGCCAGCCTAATTCTTTTATAATAGTTTGTTTGGCCTCCTCTTTATTATAATTTAAATAATCCAACAAATTATGGTGTTCGAAATTTCTGAATTTAACGGTATGCCACATTTTCCAAAACCCATAACGAGGATAAGTTTTTAATTTTACTTTTCCGAACCGGGCATGAATCGCTTCAATATTTAGTACATCCAGTTTCCAATGGTACCAGCTTTTTGGTAAAATAAATTCAGTCGCCACATTATTTCCCATCAACAAATATCTTATTTTGTACTTAACCGCTAGTTTAAAAAGTAAAGCCACAATGGCCTGGTCGGTTATTAATTCAATATCAATAACAGATGCTTTAAAAAAAGATAATTGAATATCTTTAAATTCTTCCCAGTTGTTTACATAAGTATGCAAATCCAAATTTAATTTAGTTACCAGATTTTCAATATTTTTTACGGCAATTTCAGAATCCCATCCGTTATCATAATGAACTACCAAGGGTCGTAAGCCAAGCATTTTTGCTTTGTAAACTAAATAAGTGCTGTCAACACCACCACTTACACCAACTAAACAATCGTATTTTTTTCTCGCGCCGGCCTCTTTAATATTTTTAATAAGTAAATTTAGGCGGACTTGTTTTTCATTAGAATTTTCAAAAGATCTAAGCTTCATCAGGTTTTCATATTCTGCACAATACGAACAAACACCCTCGGCGTTGAATTTTATTTCGGCGTCGTCTTTAGTGCTAATAATGCATTTACTGCATATATTAATTTCAGGTTCTGTCATTCACCAGGTGATAGAGGTTTTTCAGCTTAAGTATTTCTTTTTCAAAGTCGGCATTTTCAACAGCACATTTAAACGCTTTTTCTGTTTTCAAGAGTATCTCGTGTTTTGGTAAATTTAGTAAATCGGTAATGCCTTTTGCAATAGTGTAAGGATTGAAATCGGGTAACTGCCAAACTGTTTCAGAATTATAAAGATCTTTATCATAATCGATCGGACCAATAATAAGAGGTTTTTTCATAAGCATGGCTTCAGCTCCCGATACCGCTGAGCCATCAGAAGAGGGAATCATTATCACCACATCCGCCTTAAAATAATAATTTACTAATTCAGCAACGGTAGCCGATTTTAATATTTCAACTTCATTCTTAAGTTTTAAATCCGAAATTTCTCTTTTAATCTTATTTAAATAAGTTTCTACTCCGTAGTAATTAATAGTTTTAAGTTTTATTTTTAATTCAGGGTGTTTATCTTTTATGATTTTAATGGCGGCAATAATTTTATGTATATTATATAACGCCGTCATTGACCGGTTTGAAAAAATAACTATTTCGTTTTTTTTACTTTCGGTTAAATTGTGATTAGTAAAAGAATTAATATTTACTCCCATTCTTATAACCGTTCCTTTTCCTTTGTCTTTTAAAAACGATTCAATTTTTGTTTTTTGCGTGTAGGAGTCGAAGGCAATGTAACGCGCTTTATTAAAAGAATTTTCGAATAATTTTTTTAGGAGGAATTGCGGGATTGATTTTTTTGAATCTGTAGTAAAGGTTTTATAATCAACAAAAACATCCGAACCCCTGGTGGTAATGATATGATTTTTTGCGCTTGATAAATGTCCGTAAAATGAATAAGGAACCGCGTACATACTATGAACAATCGCAGAATTGTTTTCCTTTAAAATAGTTTTCATTACTCTGGCAATAGCATTTTTTTTCAAAATATTTTTTAGCGGAAAAACATCTGGTAAAATAGGAAATACTTTAACCCGCGGATGATTGGTATAAAGGTTATTTTCTTTTTGACTCGCCAAACAAATAATAATCACATTATTTTCCTTCGAAAAATAATCCACCCACCGATAACCGTGGTTACAATTTGCATCTGCTATGTAAGCAATTTTCATTTAGGCTGTATTTTTTTTAAGCCAATGCTCCAGTATAACTAAGCTCCAGATTTTATCGGCATTATTTTTTTTACCGGAACGGTGCTCCAACAAAAGTTCCGAAACAAAAGTAAAATTAAAAATCCCCCTCTTATTAATATTAATTTCTGATAAAGTATGGTCTACAAAGGTTTTTAATTCATTATTTATCCAATGCATGAGCGGGATGGAAAATCCCATTTTTTTACGTTGAGAAAAATCTTTAGCGATATATTTTTCGGCCAATTGTTTTAATAAATATTTTGGTTGACCATCTTTCAGTTTAATTTGGGCCGGCATGGAAAAAGCGAATTCACATAATTGCTTATCCAAAAACGGACATCTTATTTCTAATGAATTCATCATGGAAGTGCGGTCTACTTTTACCAGATAATCGTTAAGCAATCTTGTATTTACGAAAGATTTAAATACTTTTTCGGTCAATGTATTTCCCGTAGAAGTTTCCCAGGCTTCCAATAAAAAATTTTGCGTGAATTTATTTAGATCAGAATTAACTCCGGTGGAGTATAAGTTGTTTTTTTCGGTTATAGGATTAAATCCCATTTGCCTGAACATTTTTAATTCAGGAATTAATTTGTAGTAATAATCATAAAGCCCGAAATTTTTATCGGTCAATTCAAATTTAGAAACCAATTGATTAATAGATTGAATAATTTTTCGTGTTAAGGGATGCGGATATTTTTGGTAAAAGCAATCGGTATTGTAAGCCCATTGGTATTCGTAATTGCCTCCAAAAATTTCATCACCGCCATCGCCCGACAAAGCCACTTTGCAATGCTTATTCATTTCTTTTGAAACGTAATAAGAAGCAATGGCGCTCGAATCGGCAAAGGGTTCACCCAAATTATCTAAAATAAAATCAAAGTCGTTAAGTATGTTGGCTTCTAAAATTAATTCGTGATGATTGGTGTTATATTTTTGTGCCAGCTGCTTGGCAAATGGTAATTCATTGTAGTCTTCAAAATTAAATCCAACGGTAAACGAATCAATTTTTTTGCCCGACAGTTGAGCATAAATAGCCGTAATTAAACCCGAATCGGCACCACCACTTAAAAAAGTGCAAACAGGCACGTCGCCCACCAATCGTTTTTGAATTGATTTTGAAAGTAGTTCTTCGGTTTTGTCAATGGCCCGGTTTAAATTAATTTCTTTATTTTCGGAAATAGAATTTACATTCCAAAATTTGGTTGAAGTACTTTCAAAGTTTTTTAAATCTAATTCTAAACAAGTACATGGATTTACCTGCAACACCTCGTTGTAAATAGTGTAGGGTTGCGGCGAAGATAATTCGCTCAGGTAATAATCAATGCAATTTTTATTAATACTTAAATTTAGTTTACTGAATTTAAAAGAACGAATGTCGGATGAAAAGACAAACTGATTTTCATTTAAACTATAATAGAGCGGTTTTTTCCCAAATATATCGCGACAAGCAAACGCTTTATTTTTATTTTTATCGATAAGAACAAAAGCGAACATGCCGTCAATTTTTTTAAGCAATTCATTCATTCCCCATTTTTCGTAACCCTTTAACAACACTTCGGTATCTGAATTTGAATAAAAAGAATAATTAACTGAAAGTTCTTTTTGCAATTCTTTGTAATTGTAAATTTCGCCATTGTAGGTAATCATCACCGACGCATCCTTATTTTTCATTGGCTGATTGGCTTTATCCGACAAATCAATAATGCTTAAGCGGTAATGGCCAAGTCCTATATTTTTATCAAAATAAAATCCGTGGCTATCCGGACCTCTTTTATTTAAAACGGTTCCCATTTTCTCTAAAACAGTTTTATCTACCTCACTATTTTTATTTATCGTTCCAACTATTCCGCACATAAAAATTTATAATTTAATTTAAATGTTCGCAATTAAAACAAAGTTCGTGGTCGTTAACAAACAAATCGGGATTATCGATAGTTGTTTGCCCGCAATTTTTGCAGAATTTAAATTCTACTTCAATGGCATTGGTTTGCATTAGCTCCGAATACATACTTTCAATTTTTACCAGCGAATGTAACAAATTAGCTTTTTCAAACGCCATTTCGTAGGCCGAATTTGTTTTCGCGTGAAGTAAAACTTTATCGCAATTATATATTTCCAGTAATTTTTTGGAAATTTCTTCGGCGCTTTTGTTTTTTAATTTCCAAACGGTATTTTCGTTAAATAAATCATTATCGTAATGAACATCACCCAGTAGTAAAGGGGTATTCGAAAACATAGTTTCGATACCGCTCACTGGTGTACCGTCGCTTTCGGGGAGCATGATGACCACATCGGCGTCAAAATAGTTTTGTATTAGTTCTTTTTTGGTGAGAGAAGGAAGAAATTCAACTTTGCTAGTTAATTTAAGATCGCTAATTATTTTTTTAACAGAACCTAAATAATCCGGAAAAGAAAAGAAATCAATGAGTTTTAGCCGGGCATTGATGTGCGGATTTTTTTCAACGAAAAGATGGAAACCTTTTACAATTAAATCCTGATTGTATAAAGGCCGCATTATTCGGGGAGAAAAAATAACAAATTCTTTTTTCTCTTTTTTGGTTTGCTGGTTTACAAAAGTAAAGCTCGAACTATTAACACCCGTTCTTATAACAAATAATTTTCTTTTGTCTTTAATAATAGTGCCGGCAATATTAGCCTGGCTGTAGGAAGTAGAAGTTATGGCGGACGCTTTTTTTAAACTTTTTTCAAATAATTTGCGCAACGTACCGTAGTTTATTTTTTGAAAAGACGAATCGGGATGTAAATACACTTTATTGTATTCAATTAAAATGTCGGAACCTCGGGTGGTGATAATGAGTTTGCCGTAATTGCATCTATAAGCCCAAAAGGCAAAAGGAACAGCATACATGGCATGAACAATCTCAATTTTATTTTCTTCAAGAATATTTGTAATCTTTTTTAAACTTCGTTTTAATTTTATAGGATTATTTATTGGAAAACGATTGGGCAGAATTGGATGTACGCTAATATTTGAATTTTCGTAAAGGCCTTTTGAATTGGAAGATTCTGTTGTAAAAATAATCACCTTATTTTTTTTCGCGATTGGTTCTACCCACGAATAACCGTGGTTACAATTAATATCTAAAAAAAAAGCGATGTTCATCTAAAAAAAACTTTTTAATTTATGAAACACTTTTTGAAAGAGACTTAATTTTTTTGGAGTGATACGAGTAAACACATAATCTTTCTTTTTTTCTAATACAATAAACTGATATTCTTCTTTTTGCCACATGTCGAAAGTTTCTAATTGTTTTATTTCGAGATTTAACTTTTCGGTTAACAATACTAAATAAGGCAGTTCAACGGGCTCATCAATAATTTGAAGCACTTCTTTATTATTATTTTTTTCGTGTTGAAGCGCCGCGTAGTAAGGAATGTTAATTATTAATTTAGTATTAACATTTAAAATACTTTCTATTTTCTTAAATAAAAACTCGTGTTCATTAGGGGGGATATGTTCCAATACATCAATTAAAAGAACGAAATCAATTTCGTATTTGGCTGCAAAATTATGGCTGGTAATATCCGTAGCAATAAAAGCAACGTTTCTTAATTTACTGTAATGCTTGGAGGCAAATTCAATTGATTTATCACTTAAATCGTATCCTTTAATAATACCATGTTTACAATACCGGGCTACTAAAGCTGTAAACGCACCAATACCGCAACCCAAATCCACCACTTTCGAGTTTTTTTTCAGTCCGTTTTTTTTCAGCAACTCTAAAACATAATAATGCCGCTCATTATTTAGTTGCAAAGATTGATAATCAACATAATCATTATAAAATTCACGTATTTGCTGTTTACTTACCTGCATTACATTTCCCAATTTTTTTTATTCGATCGTAAAATTTCTTTTTTTAAAAAACTTAATCAAAACCTTTTGGGTTCGATTTAGCAATGTGCAATTTACTAAAAAAATCGCCACCTTTATAATAAGAAAGCAAATAACTCTTTTTATTTTTGGAAGATAATTTTGGTTTCTTTTCAGAATTTAATTCTTTCTGCGAAATATTAATTATTTTTTTTGGTCAGGAGTCTCATTATTTCTTTACAATCGCTAAGGGTTAAGAAAAAATAGTTTTTAATTTCGAGTTTAAGAAAAATAAACAATCCTATTAACAAAGTTATAAGTGTAAACACATAAGAGCAACAAGAGGCTATAGCGGCCCCTTTAATACCCATTTGTGGTATAAGTGTAAAATCAAGAATTATGGTAAACGCTAAACCTACCAAAGTAGCAATTATGTTATAGTGAATTTTATTACGTGAGCTGGCGTAAACTCCAAAAATTTTAGTTGCTGCGCAGGCCAAAATACCCGGTAATAAAAGTTTAAAGGCTAAAACCGATGAGCTAAACGCTTCTCCAAAAAGAAACGGAAAAAAATAGGGAGCAATAAAAAATAAAAAAACAATTCCCGCAAATACGGCCGTAAAATTAACGCGTGAGAAAAAAGTAAATGTTTTGGTATGGTCGGGCCGGTCAGGATCATTTAAATAAGGAAACAACACATTTGAGATAGGATTTGAAATGAGCCATAACATTTGCGCTACATTAACGGCTTTTGCATAAAAACCCAGTTGCGCCTGCCCACAATAATAGTCTACCACGTAAACATCTAAACGGTAATTAAAAAAATTAATCACATGTGCCAAATGGGCAAATATAACAATGTAAAAAAGCGGCTTCACATCAATGGCCCAAATAAAATTAAATTTTGGTTTCACTCCAATGAGTTTAAAATAAAAATAGAGCCACACTGCTAAATTTAGCGTGGTAATGAAACCCGAAATAATTAATACCTCGTTTACATACACTATTTTATGTAGAGTTGATTTTAATAATAAGGCTAGAGAAAAAAGTAAAAAATTTAAAACGGCATTAAATATGCTGACTTTATTTACAATATTAAAGTGCGATTTGCCCTGGAAAATGGCCGATAAAAAACCGGTACCGGTTGAATTAATGAATAATAAAAGCAAATACAGTAAATGCATCGGACTTGCATAATTTTTAGGAAATAAAAAATTTAAAGTATTAAAGTACTTAGCGCCCGTAAGCGTAATTAAAAGAATGAGGGTTCCCATACCGATAAATACAAGTCCCAATCCAATTAGTTTTTCAGTTGCGATTTTTTTGTTTGAAATAAAAAAAATAATGCCGGCGTTAAAACTAAAACTTAATAACAGAGTAAATAATTCCGTGTCGGATAAAAAAACGGTATAAATGCCGGATCCTTCCGGACCTAAAATCCTGGTCGAAAAAACGCCTGTAAAAAAACTAAGAATGATGGTAGGAATTTGGGTAAGAAAAGAATAATATATGTTTTTATTAATCGACATAAAAAATTGCTGTGCAATTTAGGCTTAGGCCCGATCGCTTTCGGGGCTAAAAACAAAAATAAGCTAATGAAGATTAATACCCTAGAGCTTTGTCTTATTATTTAAGGCATTTATCGCCATTAAGTAAACAAATTTGATTATGGTTTAAATCAACTGAAGTAATTTTGCCGTGTTTTGGTCGCAGAGTAAATAATTAAAATAATCGCTTTTGGTAATATTTTGTACTCGGGTGATGCCTTTGTTTTCATCAATATTAAAAAATAAATAACCCATTTCCTCAATAATTTTCTGAATTCGCGCTCCGGTTTCATCCGATAATACTTCGATAAGCATGGTAGGCTTAAACTTTTTTAAATGAACTAAAAAACCTTCCAGTAATTCGGGCTCGTGAGTTTCTACATCAATTTTCATTAATTGAATAGAATTGATATTTTCTTTTTCAATTAGTGTATCCAGAGTAATAGTGTTTATTTCAATGGCCGACATTTTACGATTGGGGGACAAATTTTTATTTACCGTTACCGAATAAATATGCGGAGTATCTGCATCGTAAATGGTGGCTTTACCTGTATAATTGGAAGCTGCCAGCTCAAAACATTTAATTTTATAATTATTTAATTGATTATTCTCAATTAATTTTTTGTAAACACGCGCAACGGGTTCCATGGCGTAAACTTCAGCTTTTGGATTAATGCATTCGGCAATTAACGCGTACACACCGGTATTAGAGCCAATATCAAAAATCACATCCGCATTGGCGCATAACTTTATCCATAAACCAATCGATTGTTTTTCCCAGCCTCCTTCTAATCCCTTCCAGAAAATTTCATTTTCGATCTGAAACCCGTAATGTTTCATTTTAAATTTTTTGTTTCCGCCTAATGAAACTGCAATTATTCCGGTAAAATGAAGATGTTGATAAACCGATTCAGGAGGACTCCATACTTTTTTTAAAAACAAAAATATCTGTTTTTTAAATGGGATAATCGTATAAATTATTTTAAACAGTTTCTTCATTAATTTTTATAAGATTTTTCGAATACTAATTAATTTTTTTTGACTTTTGATTTCTAAACTTTTGCCTTTAAAAATGAACATCATATTTGCTACACATAACAAAAATAAGATAAAAGAAATTAGTGAACTAATTCCATTGTCTTATAATTTGAAGAGTTTGTCGGACATTGGATGTTTGAATGAAATTGCTGAAACCGGACAAACAATGAACGAAAATGCCGGTATTAAAGCGCAATTTGTTTACGATAATTATAAGATGAATTGTTTTTCAGACGATAGCGGCTTAGAAGTAGAAGCTCTAAACGGGGCACCCGGGGTTTTTTCGGCGCGTTATGCCGGTGAGCCCAAAAACGATGACAATAATATTAAAAAAGTATTAGAAGAATTAAAAAACAGTACTAATAGAAAGGCTCAATTTAAAACTGTGATTGCTTTAATTTTGAAGGGAGAAAAATATTTTTTCGAAGGAATTATTACAGGAAAAATTAGTAATGATATTTTGGGAACCAATGGCTTTGGTTACGACCCGGTTTTTATTCCGGAAGGATATAACCAAACTTTCGCACAAATGAATTTTGAAACCAAAAATAAAATTTCTCATAGGGCAATTGCGGTGAAGAAGTTGGTTAATTTCCTCAAAAATCAATAACTGGTAGTCATTAAATTATAACGAATAACTTTTTCACCATAAATTCTGTTAAATAATTCACATCACAACGTTCATAGATTAAAATTTGCGAACCTTTGCATTATCAAATCCATCTTAACTTTAAGCGTTCAACTAATTTATGTCGAAACTGCGTATAGGAATTATTTTTGGTGGCCGTTCTAAAGAACGCGAAATTTCTTTTGCGGGCGGACGAACGGTTTACGATAATTTAAATAAATCCATTTTCGAAGCGGTTCCATTATTTGTTGATTCGTTTGGCAATTTTGTTTTGCTCGACTGGCAATTTGTTTATAAAGGTACCATCCGCGATTTTTATCCGCCGGTTGAATTTTTACCTGCAAACAATAAACATTTTCAGTATTACGCCGAAAATTTGGGCGATTTAAGTGTAAAAGAACAAGATAAACTTATTCACAAAATCGGAAAAAAAATTGAGCCCAATCAATTACATAATTTAATTGATTTTGCCTTTTTGTGTCTTCATGGCCCTTACGGGGAAGACGGACGTGTGCAGGGTTTTTTCGAATATTTAAATATTCCTTACTCGGGTTCAGGGATTTTACCTTCGGCCATTGGCATTGATAAAAGCGTGCAGAAAAAATTAATGGTGCAGTCGGGATTTAATTCGCCGCCGTTTTTTAGTGTAGATCGCAACGAGTGGATGAATAAACGCTCGAAAGATGCTTGGCAAAATGCGAAAGAAAAAATAGGTTTTCCTATTGTAATAAAACCGGCCAATCAGGGCTCATCAATAGGTGTTACTATTTTGCATGACAACGATGAACAAAAGTTTAATGCAGCCATTGAAAAGGCATTTTTCATTGGTAAAATTAAAGCAAACGAATGGAATATTTTAAATGAAGAGGATAAAATAAAATTGATTCATACCATTACAGATATCCGTGAAGGCATTGGAATGCCGATTAAAATCGGAGAAAAAATAATTTATGATCCAAATAATTTGCTGGCATTTTTTAATAGGGAATTAAAAACAAAATCAGATTTAACGCTCGAAAGTTTAGATGGAGAAAGCACAGTTTTAATAGAAGGATTTATTGAAGGGAAAGAATTCAGTTGCATCGTAATTGAAGATGAAAGTGGAAAGGCAATTGCATTACCTCCCACCGAAATACGCAAAGGCAAAGAATTATTTGATTACCGAAGCAAATACATGCCTGGCCTGGCACGAAAAATTACGCCCATTGATTTACCCGATTCTCAAATAAATGCAATTAGAAAAGATTGCGAAAAATTATTTTACACTCTAAATTTTGATGTATACGCGCGCATAGATGGTTTTTTGGGAATAGATGGAAAAATATTTTTGAATGATCCCAATACAACTTCAGGCATGATGCCTTCCTCTTTCTTTTTTCATCAGGCCGCCGAAATTGGTTTAAATCCCTCTCAATTTTTAACTTTCATTATCCGCACTTCATTGGCAAAACGCATCAAAAATGCCAAAGGTGCCAATACCTACAATCATCTTTTACAACAATTAGATACCAATATTCATAACGAAAAACACGCTTCCCGCAAAAAAATAAAAGTGGCCGTTATTTTAGGAGGTTATTCTTCCGAACGACACATTTCTGTTGAAAGTGGAAGAAATATTTACGAGAAATTGGCCTCATCCGAAAAATATTTACCCGTTCCGGTTTTTCTTACGGGAAATAATGAAAAACATTTAATGTATAAAATCCCAATTAATCTTTTATTAAAAGATAATGCCGACGATATAAAAGAAAAAATCTTGTCTTACAAAATTCATCTCATAATCCATCAAATCATAAAAGAATGTCACACTGTAACAGATAAATATGCTTCTACACAAAATTTAGAAGCGCCTCAATTATTTACTTATGCCGATTTGGGAAAAAACTTTGATGCCGTTTTCATTGCGCTGCATGGTCGCCCGGGCGAAGACGGGTCGGTACAGGAACAATTAGAAAAAGTGAATTTGTATTATAACGGTTCAGATAAAGCCACCTCCGAAATTACCATTGATAAATTCCGTACCAACGAAATTTTAAAACAAAATGGCTTTTTAGTCGCCGAACACCGCTTGGTAACCCAAAACGATTGGCAAAATAATAAACCGGAAATTTTAAATTATTTACTGCAAAAAGTAAAATATCCGTTCATCGCAAAACCGGTGGATGATGGCTGCAGCAGCGCTGTAAAAAAAATAAAAACGCCGCAAGAGTTTGAAGCTTTCGCTACTTTAATGTTTCGCAGCAATGAAGAATTAGACTCTAAAGCTGCCGAAATTTTGCACATTAAATTAAAAGAAGAATTTCCTCAAAAGTCGGTAATACTTGTTGAAGAATTAATTTCTAAAAATAAGGCTAAACATTTTTTAGAAATTACCGGCGGAATGCTAACCAAATTCAAAAATAAAAAATTAGAATACGAAGTGTTTGAAGCCTCCGAGGCTTTGGCAGAAGGAGATATATTAAGTTTAGAAGAAAAATTTTTGGCGGGTCAAGGCCAAAACATTACTCCGGCTCGTTACGCAAAGGATAAAAAAGTGCGACAGAAAATTTCGAATCAGGTAAAACAAATTTTGGGCAAGGCAGCAAAAGTGCTCAACATTTTGGGCTATTGTCGCATCGATGCTTTTGTAAGAATTTTTGCAAACGGTAAAATTGAGGTGATTTTTATCGAAGTTAATTCCCTTCCTGGGATGACTCCGGCTACCTGCATTTATCATCAGGCCGCCATAAATCACTATCATCCTTACGAGTTTATCGATAAAATACTTGAATTCGGCGATAGAAGAAAATTCAATATGAAACGGAAATAAGGTTTTATTTAATTATTTAAATAATTATTAATCAATGTCTTATGCCTAAAATGGACACAGGCTTGTTTGTAATTAACAGTTTAGCAACAACTTTACAACCGTTTCATTCGTCTTAATTTTTATCCTTCGTCTAATAAGTTCGTTTACTAATGGTTTACGTAGTAACTTTGTTGATAACTAATCCAATCCTATATGTTCGAAATATTAAAAAACTTTGAAACCAAGTTCAACAACCTCAAAAAAAAGGGATTGAGAATAGAAGGTTTGTCAATGATTGATCCTAAACGTAAGAAACATGTTATCATGATTTCGAAGCCGTTTTTATTTGACAATCGTCAGCTTCCAAAAATTTACGAGGGTCTTGCCATTAAATCAAAAATTGAAGGCGGTTTACCTGAAGAATTTAAATTTGACAAGGAAGCTATTAAAAAAGAATATGTTTGGGCTCCAATTAAGTTCGAAAAATATGTGGATCGTTGTTCCGAAGAAATTCGTAAACAATTTGGTAATCCTGCCATGAGCCGCAAAGAAATGCTAGACGCATTGGCTTTCGGTAATTTCGAGGAGCATAAAAAGAAAAGTATACAGTTAATGACCGAAGGAAAAATTCCTCCGTTTAAACTGAACTAAGAAAAATGCCCGGATTATTTCTGGTTTATTTAGGTTTAAGAAGTCCTTCCCCAATCGGGAGGGACTTTTTGTTTATAATCAATTAACGGTTAATATTAATGATACAAGGAATGCAATTATTTAAGAAAGAGTTATATTTTTGATAAAGCCAAAATAGAATTTAATTTGTAAATTAGCCTTTGCCGATTTTGCTCTAATTCCCCAAGAGCTTCAGGCGGTTTTTTAAAATGAAAATTAACATGAAACATTATTTTTATTGCATAATCTTTTTTTGTTTGTTTTCAGCAAATGCTTTTTCTCAAATGGGGAAAGATGGTATAGGAAATATTGTTGTTGCCAATAGTATCGTTAACGCGTACACTCCTCTTACCGGAAGCGCAGCTGCCGGAGCAACAACAATAAGTGTTGGAAGTACTTCGAGTTACGGAGTGGGCGATTTAATTTTAATTATTCAAATGCAAGGTACCAGCGTTAATTGTGGTAAGGATACACTATTTCCTGATCCCAATAGTTCAATTCCCACTAATACAACTTATGGCGCCATTACCAATTATAATACTTGCGGAAATTATGAATATGCACAAATAAATTCTGTTTTAAGTTTAACTTCTTTTAGTTTAGAATGCGCGCTTTTAAAAAGCTATAATTTTTTGGGAAAAGTGCAGGTTATTCGGGTTCCAAGATATATTTCTCTTACGGTTAGTGGCGCTGGATTTATTACTTCACCTAACTGGGACGGAACAACCGGCGGTATAGCTGTTGTTGAAGTTCAGAATAATGCCGTGCTAAGTTCAGTTCCGTCTTTTAGTGTTACCGGAAAAGGTTTCAGAGGCGGAGGATTTGAAAATTTATCAACGGTTGGCGGCGCCAATAAATTCGGACATGTTTCAGGAGTAGAAGGCGCTTATAAAGGAGAAAGCATTGCCGGTGATACCAATCGGTATAAAATATATTCGGGCGTATTTTGCAGGGGAGCCATTGCTAACGGTGGAGGAGGAGGGACAGCGCACAATGCCGGCGGCGGCGGTGGAAGTAATGGCGGATCTTTAGCGCCTTACGACGGTTACGGAAACCCGGTAGCAGGATTTAATGCCGCCTGGAATTTGGAATCACCTTTATTTTCTGCGCATGTTTCTTCAGGAGGCGGAAGAGGCGGCTATTCATTTTCTTCTAATAACCAAAATCCAAATTTAACTGCACCCGGATCCGGTACGTGGGGCGGAGATGCAAGGCGCGTGATGGGTGGGTTTGGTGGCCGACCGTTAGATTACTCTACCGGAAAAATATTTATGGGTGGTGGCGGTGGTTCAGGCGATTCTAATGATGGTTATGGAACCGGTG
>JAHEYG010000077.1 GCA_023251725.1 Sphingobacteriaceae bacterium
AATGACCGATTTTAATCAGAACATTAATAATTCTTTTTCGAGTTTTGGTAAACCGGGTGCTGATTTTGCAAACGGATTTAACGCTTTAAACTCACCATGGAATACTACTTATAACAGTTGGATTAATACTTTAAATTCATCTTACGAAACGTATTCAAAAAACTTTAACAATCCTTTATATAAAGATATGTTTAAGAATATGTTTGAAAGTAACAATGTGTATTTAAAAGCACAGGAATTATTTCAGCCATTAATAAAAGCTATTCAGGCAAAAGATTTTAGTGCCGAAACCTGGAAAAATATTTACAATGCTGATAATTACAAAAAAATTACTGAAGAAATGTTCGGTAACTTTTTTGCCGGCTCTAATTTGAAAGATGTTTATGAGAATGCAACCAAACAGGTACACGGTTTTTTTGCTAATCAAAATAATTTAAGTAAAGAATATTTTGAGCAAATTCAAAATATGTCGAAACAATACCCACAATTATTCAGCGGTAATTTCGACAAATTAAAAGAATTGTATAGCGAAGTAAATAATGTTTTCGGAAAAACATTTGAACCAATATTAAAACTGGTTAACCCGGGTAAAGAAAAAGAAAATGTTGAAGCTTCGATTGCTTTAATGGATAAAGTTGCTCAATTCGTAATCAAACAAAACGAGTTACAAGCTACTTTATATACCACCACTCAAAAATCTTTAGAAACTGTTGCTAAAGATTATTCTGAGAAATACAAAAACGTTAAAGCCGGAGAAGTTCCTGATTATAACGAAGTGTATAACGACTGGGTTAAAGTTAACGAGCAGTTATTAAGCGAATTATTTGCGACCGAAGAATTTTCTAAAGTAAAAGGCGAAGCGCTTAATTTAAGCATGGATGTTAAAAAACAATTTGAGAAGCAATTTGAAAATATGTTCGAAAACTATCCTGTTGTTTTTCGCTCTGAAGTTGAAGAATTATACAAAACCATTTACGATCTTAAAAAAACCGTAAAGGATTTGCAAAATAAATTAGGAGTTGCTTCAGAAGAAGCTTCTAAAAGCAAGAAAAAATAATTTCAGTATTCGTAGCTGAATAAAGGCTGTCCCCTTTTAGTGTTTGTGGGGCAGCCTTTTGTTTTTTACATCATTTCTCAACCATTATTCTCTTCATTTAGAACTAAATTATTTTTATTTATAAAGCAAAACTTCCAAAAAAGTATTACATTTAAAACTCAATTTGTTGTATGGAAAACAATTTATTTAAAGAAATGGCCGACATGAGCCAGAAAATGATGAAGAGTTACGACACCCTTCATCAAATTAAAGAAGTGGAAATTGCTGCCAGTCCAAAAACGGCCGTTTACACCGAAGATAAATTAGTTCTTTATCGCTACAAAAGAGAAACTCCCGCTACTTACAAAACTCCTGTTTTAATTGTTTACGCTTTAGTAAATACTTATAAAATGCTGGACTTGCAACCAGACCGTAGTTACATAAAAAATTTATTAAATGCCGGTTTAGATGTGTATTTAATTGATTGGGGCAATCCTTCAAAAAGCGATCGTTATTTAAGCATTGATGATTATGTAAATTCCTACATTAATAATTGTGTAGATACCATTCGAAAAGAAAATAAGGTTGAAAAAATAAATATTTTAAGTATTTGTCAGGGCGGAACTTTAAGCGTAATTTATTCTACATTATATCCCAATAAAATAAAAAATCTGGTAACGCAAGTTACACCAATTGATTTTAGTACTAATGATGGTTTACTTTTTAGGTGGAGTAAGAATATGGATTTTGATAAATTAGTTGAAGGTTTTAATGGATTGATACCCGGCGATTTTTTAAATCAGGGTTTTGATATGCTTAAGCCAATGATGAAAGTGCAGAAACAACAAACGCTTGTAAAAAGTTTAGAGGATAAAGAAAAACTTTTAATGTTTTTAAGAATGGAACAATGGATAAGCGAAAGTCCGAATCAGGCGGGCGAATGTTTCAGGCAATTTATGAAAGAATTGTATCAGGAAAATAAATTAATTAAAGGCGAATTGGTGGTGGGAGGAAGAGAAGTTAATTTAAAAAATCTGGTTTGTCCTCTATTAAATATTTACGCTACCGAAGACCATTTGGTACCGCCTGCGGCTACTAAGCCTTTAAATGATTATGTAGGAACAAAAGATAAAGAACTTTATAGTTTTAAAGGCGGACACATTGGTGTTTTTGTAGGAAGTAAATCGCAAAAAGAATTGTGTCCCACCATTACCGAATGGTTAAAAAAGAGAGATAAATAGTATTTTTCTTATTCTTATTCTAGATTATCTATTGATAATTAACACCTAAAAGTTAAATAAAACCTCGGGAGTTAAACTTGATTTATTGCAAATTTCGTCTAACTTTATCGTTTTAACTTTCTTTTATACGTAAAATGAAATTTGCCTATATTTTTCCCGGTCAAGGTTCTCAATATTCGGGAATGGGCAAAGAACTGTACGATGGATCTTCGTTAGCAAAAAATTTATTTGAAAGAGCCAATTCTATTTTAGGATATAGAATTACCGATATTATGTTTAATGGTTCTGAAGAAGATTTGCGTCAAACAAAAATTACTCAGCCATCTATATTTTTACATTCTGTTGTTTTAGCCGCCACATTGGGAGTTGGATTTAAACCGGATATGGTGGCAGGGCATTCGCTCGGAGAATTTTCGGCCTTAGTAGCCAATAAAACTTTAGAATTTGAAGACGCTTTAAATTTGGTTTACAAAAGAGCCATGGCCATGCAGCGCGCTTGCGAAATTAATCCGTCAACAATGGCGGCCATTTTAAATATAGATGACAAAATTGTAGAAGATATTTGCAAAGAAATTTCCGATAACGGAAATGTGGTAGTGGCCGCTAATTATAATTGTCCGGGTCAATTAGTTATTTCGGGAAGCAAAGAAGGAATTTCGATAGCTTGCGAAAAATTAAAAGCAGCCGGCGCCAAAAGAGCAATTGAACTTCCGGTTGGCGGCGCATTTCATTCACCACTAATGGAGCCGGCAAAATTAGAATTAGAAGCCGCTATTAATTCAACCCGTTTTAGTAATCCCATTTGTCCCGTTTATCAAAACGTTACTGCTTCGGCAGTTTCTGATCCTAACCTGATAAAGAAAAATTTAGTGGCTCAGTTAACGGCGCCTGTACGGTGGACGCAAACCGTTATGCAGATGATTAGCGACGGAGCGGGTTCCTTTACAGAAATAGGGCCCGGTAAAGTATTACAAGGGCTTGTTAAAAAAGTTAATTCTTCAATAGAAACCATAAGCGCATAAATAATAAATATGATGAAACGGATTTTATTTTTTATTTTTTTAGTGGGAATTGTTTTCAGTGCTTCTTCGCAGTACGGAAATTTTTTCAGAGGCATCGGTATTTTTGTGGGACCAAATACTACCGCTCACACTTACATTAATGCAGGTGCTTTAGCTAAAGATCCGAACAATCCGGTCTTTAACGATTACTATCCGCAAAATCACACATCGGGCGATTATATTAATTTGGGCGCTGGCATTTTGTTAGAATTTTTAAGATACGACCGCATTCGTTGGCAAACCGAAATTGAGTATACAGGTAAAGGCGCTGTTGAAAAAGAAAGAGATTGGCTTACAGGAACTGAAATAGGATTGGGCGTTAATACTTACCAATACATACAATGGAATAATTATTTAAAATATTTTTGGTATCAGGGTGATCGCGGTGACTGGTATGTGATGGTGGGTGGTAAACTTGAATTTAATTTTTCGAGATCAACGCCAATTTATGCAGCGGTGGCCGGTACATTTCCTGCATTTTGGTTTAGTGGCGATGTAGCCATTGGCCGCGAATTTTTTACTTGGAAAAGATTTCATCCTTTCATAGAATTACATTGGAACCCCGATTTGTTTTTTCAGCCGCCAAGGATAACCACCACTGTTATCAGCAGAACTTTTGAATTGCGTTTTGGAATAATTTATCGTCCCCTGAAAAAAAGTATCGACGATTGCAACGCACCAAAATATCATGGCAATTATAATTAATTATTAAAAACAAATTTCGGTATTATGGTAATGACTAAAGATGTTTTGTTTTCGCTCACCAAAGGAGTGTTGGCACCGCAGGAAGAAATGCTGGAAGTGGCGCGCAAAAAAGGAAAACTTTACATTGGTATCCCCAAAGAAATTGCATTTCAGGAAAACCGTGTGCCATTGGTGCCCGATGCTGTTGCGCTGTTAATTAATAACGGTCACCGCATTGTTGTTGAAGCCGGCGCGGGTAAAGCTGCTAATTTTGAGGATAACGATTACAGTGAGGCAGGAGCTGAAATTGTTCACACTCCGCAAGAAGTTTATAAAGCCAATTTAATTTTAAAAATTGCACCTCCCACTTTAGAAGAAGTAGAAATGATGCAACCCAAACAAACTTTATTATCGGCTTTGCAATGGACAACACACCCCGACGATTTCTTAAAAAAATTAATTACAAAAAAATTAAATTGTGTAGCATTTGATTTAATTACAGATGATGCAGGAATTTTTCCGATCATTCGTGCCATGGGAGAAATTGCAGGAGGCGCAAGTATTTTAATTGCTGCCGAATTATTGAGCAATGTTAACGGAGGAGTGGGCGCAATACTTGGAGGCATAAGCGGTATTTCTCCAACCGAAGTAGTAATTATTGGTGCAGGAACCGTTGGTGAATTTGCCGCACGCGCAGCATTAGGATTAGGAGCCGCTGTAAAAGTTTTTGATAATTCAACATCACGTTTACGGAGATTGCAAAGTCAGCTGGGTACGCGAATATTTACTTCGGTAATTGTTCCTAAAGTATTAGAAAAACATTTAAAGTCGGCCGATGTGGCAATTGGTGCTTTGCGTGCAACAAAAGGGCGCGCACCTTGTATTGTAACCGAAGCGATGGTTCGCGAAATGAAAACCGGTTCGGTAATTGTTGATGTGAGCATCGACCAAGGCGGTGTGTTTGAAACTTCACAAATTACCAATCACACAAAACCTGTATTTAATAAACACGGTGTAATTCATTATTGCGTGCCAAATATTCCTTCGCGCGTTGCACGAACTGCGTCTTATGCATTCAGTAGTATTTTTTCGCAAATCATTATGAATATGGGCGACGAAGGCGGTTTTGAAAGTTTGGTAAGAAAAGATGCCGGCGTTCGCAATGGCGTTTATATTTATAACGGAATTTTAACCAATCAATATCTTGGCGAAGCATTTAATTTACCGTTTAAAGATATTAATTTGCTGATGGCAGCGATGTAGGAATTTTAAATGTTGAATGAAGAATTAAATTTAAAAATAAAGAATTAGAAATCAACAATACTCGAATTGTAAATTGTCAGTCGCTCCGAAGGAGTGTCTTCGGCATAAATTCAAAAATTGTAAATTAAAACTTCACCAATTAAAACCCATTAATTCTCTAATTCGTCAAACACAAATCACTAATTAAAACTTACTAATTCTCTAATTCACCAACTTACAATTCACAACTCACTAACTACATTATGACTTTCTGGCAACGACTTCGCTTTTACGGTATTGGTTTTTTTCTGGGATGCCTAGTTGTTTACGCAATGTTTGGTAATCGAGGATGTGTTAGTACTAACGAAATGAAAATGCAGGAATTGGTGAATCAACCTTTCGAGCTCAGCGAAAAAGCAAAATGCAAATTAAAATGTTTAAAGTTTAATGAGCTTCTGCTTAAAATTGAAATGCGACACTTTGAAGTGAATTACGATTTAACCGAAGTACACGCCAAGCCATGCGGACAATATTTCATTCAGCCGCAAAAAGAATTTAAGTACAATTTTAATTTTGTGATATTGGATTGCGATAGTATTTCTAAAATTGTGGATATTAATATTACCAATCAGGATATTAAATGCGATTGCAATTGATAGATGTAATTAATTAATATTAATTTTTGAATTTAACGTACAAAGTTCTAAAATCTCAACACTCATATCTCAATACTCAAAATAAATGGAAATTTACAACGACGATTATTTTATGAAGGAGGCTTTAAAAGAAGCGCAAAAAGCGTTTGATGCCGATGAAGTTCCTGTTGGCGCAGTAATTGTTTCGCAAAATAAAATAATTGCGCGTGGCCATAATTTAACCGAAAGATTAAACGATGTTACAGCTCACGCCGAAATGCAGGCAATAACTGCGGCCACAAATGCTATTGGAGGAAAATATTTATTAGAATGTACATTGTATGTTACGCTTGAACCCTGCACCATGTGTGCGGGTGCTCTTAATTGGTCGCAGATTACGAGGATAGTTTATGGTGCATCCGACCAAAAACGCGGTTTCGCAAATATTTCTCCTACGCTTTTACATCCCAAGACATTGGTAACACTAGGAGTCCAAGAAAAACAATGTTCTGAAATTATAAAAAAGTTCTTTAACTCTAAACGGATTTAGAAAAATCGCTATATTTGAGAAAACAAACCTCAAATGAAAAACATTTTCTCAGCAATTATTATTCTATTCTCTTTCAGTTTATTTTCGGCACCCGGCGATACTACCAAAATAATTTCTCACAACAGTCAAACTATTATTACTAATCCGGGTTTTGGATTTAACGAATATAAAAACTGGGTGGTGTTTCCTAACCCTTCCAAAAAATTCAGAAAAGTTTTTGTTACCATGCAATATAAATGTCCGGCGGGTATGCCTTGTGGCGCCTGGGATTATATTGATAATGTTATTTTAAGAAGAGTCGGCGGAAAAAATTTTCCTTCTAAGGATATGGAGATTGTCCGCTTTATCACACCGTATGGTAATGGTTTTGGCGCTTCCTGGAAATTTCAGTGGCACATGGATGTTACCGATTACCAATTGTTATTACACGATTCGGTAGAAGTAGGATACATTCACACCGGCTACGAAGGCACCAACGTGGGTTGGAATTTAACCCTCACTTTTAATTTTATTGAAGGCCCGCCTGTTTATGAACCGGTAAAAATTACGACACTTTGGGATAAAAATTATTGGTGGAGCGAAGTGAGCGACAGTACCAAGCCACAAACCGTTAGTATGCTGGCACAAACCAATATTGCCCGTATGCGCATTAACCACACCGGCCACGGCGCCGATACTGTAAATTATTGTTCGGAGTTTTGTCCGCGCTACCGCAGTTTAAAAATCGACGGCAGTATTGTTGACAGCGTAAATGTTTGGCGCGGGTGCGGACATAATGCGCTTTATCCGCAAGGCGGCACATGGGTGTACGACAGGGGAGGATGGTGCCCCGGCGCAGTGGTATTTCCATATGCGTTTGATAAACCGGTGAGCGGCGCATCTACACACACCTTTGATATAAATGTTTCGTATCCTTTTAAACCTACCAACCAGGGTAACGAAGTTATTGTGGCGCATTTAATTGAATGTTTAAATCCGCAATTTGCCAATGACGCTTCAATAGAGGAATTATTTAATCCGGGTTTAATCGATGAATATATAAGATTAAACCCAAGTTGTTCGCAGCCGCAAATAATTATCCGTAATAACGGTACGGCAACACTGACAAGCTTAAACATTAATTATGCATTAAGCGGACAAACGCCTTTGTTATTTAACTGGACCGGAAATTTAGCCACTTATAAAGCAGATACGGTGACTTTACCGGGTGTAATTAATCCTACAGTTAATGCGCAGCCATTTAAAATATATTGTTCAAATCCTAACGGAAGTAACGACCTATTTAAGTTTGATGATACACTGCGTTCGTTGTCTAATAAAGTTTCTAATTACATTAACGATACCATTATTATTGTTGAATTAATTACGAATAATTTGGGATTTGAAACCGGTTGGCAAATATTTAATTCGGCCGGCGCTATTGTAAAACAACGAGTGGTTGGTACGCTTGGAAATAATTTAACTTATAAAGATACGGTGCATTTACCACCCGGATGTTATAAAATTAAAATTAATGATGCCGGTGGCGATGGATTATATTTTTGGGCCAATCCTTCGCAGGGAAGTGGTATTTTAAAATTTAAGAAAATAACAGGAACTATTTTTAAAACTTTTCCTGTCGATTTTGGTTCTGCATACCGTTTTAGTTTTATCACCGGTGCGGCAATTCCTACTGCAATTGATGAAAAAATTAGTGAGCGCGAAATTTTGTTGTACCCAAATCCTGCTTACGATTATTTTGGTGTGGATGTAAATTTTGCTAAGGGAAACGAAACGATTAAAATTGAAATGCTGGATGCCGTTGGAAAAATTGTTTTAGAAAAAACAATGAATGATTTTTCAGGGGGATATTTGACATTTAAAACAAGTGCATTTGCCAGAGGATTATATTTTGTAAGCATTAGCGGAAAAGATTTTAAAGTGATGAAGAAATTAGTGATAGAGTAGGGTTTTGTAAGAAGATTTACTATCTTCAAAAAATAAATTACCCTATGAATTCCAGCGAAAGTGATTTACTGCGTTTATCTTCCTTTCCGGAGCAAAATCCTAATCCGGTGATTGAAGTTTCTTTGAGCGGAGAAGTGACCTATTCGAACCCTGCGGCTAACAAATATTTTCCGGATATAAATGAAAAAGGACTTTCCCATCCCTTATTAAAAATAGTTAAAGAACAGTTTAATCAAAGCGACCTTAAGCAAATAAATAGTTTTACTTGTGAGATTACGGTTAACGAAAAAGTATTTGAGCAAAAACTTTTTTATATTTCCACAAATAATTTAATAAGAGTATATTCTTCTGATTTAACGGAGCAAAAAAAAATACAGTTTAATTTATCGCGTTTAGCTTCGTTTCCCGAACAAAATCCTAGTCCCATTATTGAAATTAATTTGAGCGGCATAATTACTTATATTAATCCTGCTTGTAAACAAATTTTTCCTGAACTCCAATCCCAAAAATTAGAACATCCTATTTTAGCCAATTTTATGGAATGTTTCGGGAAATTAAAAAACGGTGAAATAGAAAATTACGTGTGCGAAATAAGATTTAAGGATCATTATTATTCGCAGCGGGCCAGGTTGATGCCCGAAAATAAAGTGATTCGTATTTTTAATAATGATGTTACCCAGCAAAAATTAACCGAACAAATTATTCGTGAAAAAAATAAAGACATTACCGATAGTATTAATTATGCCAAAAAAATTCAGCAATCTATATTGCCTTCACACGAATTGGTTCCTGGGGCGTTAAAAGATTATTTTATTTTATATCAGCCCAAAGATATTATTAGCGGCGATTTTTATTGGTACACTTACGTGGAGGATTATTTTTTATTTGCATGTGCCGATTGTACGGGCCATGGTGTACCGGGCGCTTTAATGAGTATGATTGGTTCTAATTTTATTTCAACCATTGTTATCGAAAAAAAAATAACCAGGCCCGAAGGTGCCTTAACCGAATTAGACAAGCGGGTGCGAAAAGCTTTAAAACAAGATGAAGAACCCGAGAACAGAGATGGAATGGATATTGCTTTTTGCTCAATGAACATAAATAAAAAAATTCTGCATTATGCAGGAGCCAACCGTCCGCTCGTAATAATTAGAAATGGAGAATTGAAAGAATATTCTCCTACTAAATCGCCCATAGGAGGACAGCACCATACCGATAAAGTATTTGCGGGAAATAAAATTGAATTGCAAAGTGGCGATTGTATTTATTTGTTTTCCGACGGAATTACCGATCAGTTTGGCGGGGAAAAGGGAAAAAAGTTTATGAAAAAAAGATTTTACGATTTGATGTTAAGCAATAGTAAATTAAAAATGAATGAACAACGACTTGTAATATTAAAAGCTTTCGAAAACTGGAAAGGTAAATTAGAACAAACCGATGATGTTTGTGTTTTGGGAATAAGGGTGCCGTGAAATAATTTCTTTTCACAAAAAATAATAATAAAATGCCTGCAAAGATAAGCCGCCTAAGAGAACTCGATTTTTTACGTGGGCTTGCTATTATTCTCGTTTTATTTCGCCATCAATACATTTTTGATTTTACTTACTATTTTATGGGATGGATTGGCGTGGATTTATTTTTTGTGCTTAGCGGTTTTTTTGTATCCGGACTTTTGTTTAAAGAATATTTGAAATTCGGAAACGTTAAGCCGGTTAATTTTTTAATTCGCCGTGGTTTTAAAATTTACCCGGTGTATTATATTTTTTATTTGGTGTATCTAATTCCCATTTTGGCGAAAGGCAATTTAAATTATGGATTAATGTTTGCAGACTTAACTTTTGTTCAGAATTACGTGAGCGGGTGGGGGTACAGTTTTGATGGAAGCTGGTCGTTGGCAGTTGAAGAACATTTTTATTTTGCTCTGGCTATTTTTAGTTGGGTAGCAATAAAAAATAAATGGTTAAAATTGGAAATTGAAAATACAAAAAAAGGTTTAGGCAAAATAGAAATTATTATCATTTTGGTAATGATAGTTTGTTTAGGCTTGCGGGTAGTAACTAATTTATTTTATCCCGAACAAGTGGAAAGAAATTTTGCAATGACACATTTACGAATTGATTCGTTATTAACAGGCGTTTTTATTTCTTACTTTTTTTATTTTAGAATTGAATACTTAAAAATAATTTTTGAAAAGTATAAAATTTCATTTCTTGTTATTGTTATTTTGGGATTGGCCTGGACACCATTTATTAATCCTGTAAATTCGTTTTTTGCAAAAACAATTGGTTTTACATTACTTTATGTTTCGTTTGCCATTGTGCTTATGTTTTTTCTGGTGAGCGAAAACATCAACAAAAAACTTAATGTAATATTTACAAGCCCTATTGTAAACGGGGTAAGTAAAATAGGAACTTACTCTTACTCGATTTATATTATTCATGGTTTTATAAATTACGCTTTTGCCGAAGTTCAAAACCGATACGGATTTTATAATAATTACTATCTTAATTTTATTATTACTACGCTGCTTAGTGTTGTTGTGGGAATGCTAATGACTAAACTGGTGGAAAGTTATTTTCTTAATTTAAGAGATAAATATTTTCCCAATAGGATTTGAGCTTCATAAATTAATTTTCCAAAAAAAATATTTTTATTTTGCAAGCATTCTTCTTATTGTTGCACAAAAATGAAAAAAAAAGTACGACAGCTTCATCATATTTCTTTATGCCTCAGGTAATGAAGAAATATTGCCTCCTCATTTTCGAAAACAAATCCCGTATACCACTATTTCTTCGTGGCGAAAAACCGATTATACGAAATACATTGGCAGCGAATTTCGTTTTTTATTTACCGAAGCTCAGCAAAGCGCCGAAATAAATAAAAAACTAACAGCCGCAAATAAAATTCTGATAGCAATTTCAAAAGCCTGGGTAAAACTACATCCGCTCCTTATTCCCATTATAAAAAAAGAATCGGCCAATCATTCATTCCGAAAAAATGTGTTAGAAAGTATTGTTCTTCTTAAAAAAAATACGGGCTTCGCACCGGCGTTAAAAATATTTGGTATATCGTTTAAACAATACAAAAGCTGGATTTTGGAATCGCAATTCAATTGCGAAGATTCTTTTACATCGCTGTGTGCAAAACGTCGTCCGCACCAATTGCAAATAAAAGAAATTAATACCATTAAAAAAATGCTCACCGATACTGAGTTTGATCATTGGCCAATAGTTTCTATAGCAGGTTTGGCTTTGCGGCAAAAAAAAGTGGTGGCCAGTTTAGCCAGCTGGTATAAATATGCAAATTTATTTAGTGTGAAAAAGAAATTGATAAAAAAAGAAATTAAGAGAATAGGAATAGTTTCAACCTACGCTAATGAATATTTGCATGTAGATACCACTTATTATCCGCTGCTAAACGGACAAAATATTTGCATTGCTTTTGTAATGGATAATTATTCGCGAATGATTTTGGGATTTGAAGTGGCCGAAAAAATTAGTTTTGAGTTGGTTAAACGAGCATTAAGTAAAGCGCTTATTGTAATTAAAAAACATCCTGAGCAAACACATAGTTTTTTGGTAACGGATGGCGGCAGCGAAAATCACAATCAATACATGGATAAATTTATTTTTAATTTATCAGAACATCGTATTACAAAAATAAGAGCGCTAAAGGATATAAAATTTTCGAACTCACCGGTCGAATCCATTAATCGCACCATTAAGGGAAGGTATTTACGAAACCAGAAATTTGAAACCATTGAAACTCTTTATTCGTATTTAGACTGGACGGTGATGGATTACAATGTGTTGCGCCCGCATTATAAGCACCGGCCGCGAACTCCGGTGGAAGTATATTTTAAAATGCCCTTAAATTTTGATGAGCGCACCAGAGTAAAAAGGGCGATACGTATGCGGGTTAATAAAAACCGATGCAGTGTCTGTAAAAATTGTACCGATTTTGATAAAATGGGTAAATGCGATAATTTAAGGCCACCCTACGATGTACCGTAGTTTTTATTTAAGAAAACAGGCTTTTTATTTTACAATTTAAAAATATTTCAATTTTGCTACAATTCGTAGCAAGGTTTTATTAATTACTGACTTAATTTTGAAAACAATATTTATTAATATGAAGCATGTTATTTTATCGCCGTTAGTGCACCGGCAAATGAATTGCATTAAAATTAAATTTGATTTGGATAACGAATTACAAATAGCCGTAAAATCGCTGGGAAATTGCCGTTGGAGTCAAACTCATAAGGCGTGGTATGTCGAAAATAAAAACAATATACTGAGCGATGTGTTTGTTTGTTTTAAGGGCAAGGCTCTTGTTAATTATGAGGCTTTAGCCAATCATAAACCTATCCCTTTAAAAGTAGAACCTAAACCTGCTAATAAAAACAAAGTTATTCTGCATGAATTAAACGAATCGCAAGCGCAAAAAATAGCGGTGTTTAAAAAATGGTTGGTTTCGAGGCGTTATGCTGGTAGTACTATTTTAACTTATATCGACGCATTAAAAATATTTATAAGATATTACGGTCAAACACCTATTGAAGAATTGGATAACCAGAGTTTAATTGATTTTAATAACAATTACATTATGGCAAATAAATTTTCGGCTTCGTTTCAAAATCAGATAGTAAACGCTATTAAATTATTTTTTAGCACAGTAGAAAATAAAAAAATGCAGCCAGAGCTAATTCATCGTCCTAAGCGGGCTAAACATTTACCTAATGTTTTAAGCAAGCAAGAGGTGAAACAAATATTGGGAGCATTAAGTAATGTTAAGCATAAAGCCATGTTAGGTTTAATTTACAGTTGCGGCCTTAGGAGAAGTGAACTTTTAAATTTAAAATTAAACAACATCGATTCGAAAAGAAATTTGTTAATCATAAAACAGTCGAAGGGTAGGAGAGACAGACTTGTTCCTTTATCGGAAAAAACTCTTGAATTGTTACGAAGTTATTATGATGCCTATAAACCAAAAGAATGGTTATTTGAGGGGCAGGATAAAACCAATAAATATGATGAAAGTAGTTTAGCGAGTGTTTTAAAACAAGCGCTCGAAAAATGCAGAATTAGCAAACCGGTTACTTTGCATTGGCTGAGGCATAGTTACGCCACTCATTTATTAGAAAACGGAACCGATTTACGATATATTCAAGAAATTTTGGGTCATAGCCGGAGTACTACTACTGAAATATATACACATGTAAGTAATTTAAGCATCCAAAAAGTAATTTCTCCTTTTGATAATTTATAATTAAAATAATGGTAACTTTAATATATGAGAAGCATTAAATTATTTGAAAGCAAAAACACAATACAAATACTTACAACTACAATTGATGTTAAGGATTATATCAAAAAAATGAAAAAAAGAGATGAGGCCCTCAACACCAACTGGGGGACGATTTGTCCCCTGGTTGAAAGGCAAAAATTTGTTGCAAAAGAAAATTATCTTGAGTTAACTGCGAGCGCAAAAAAACGGATAAAATGAATATATTTACATTGCAGATAATATCACAAAACCTAATCCAATCTTGCTGTTTTAGCAAGATTAGCTTAGAAAACATAAGCCTATAAGGGAGTTATGTTCAATGCGCGCGGACATCGTCTTCGCAAGACAATTCCTCGACAATAAAGAATTTTCGTTAGCGGCTTTTCCATTAATGTTCCAAATTA
>JAHEYG010000078.1 GCA_023251725.1 Sphingobacteriaceae bacterium
ACGAGTCATGAACCTCTGGAAACGGAGGCTCATTAACTTATTATTTTATTTACTACAATCTGTTTTTGACCTTTTGTTTTATAAACAAAATCTAAAAATGACTTTTTGAGATTCGACTAATTACACGAATTGTCACAAATCAAAATGCAAATAAACACAAATTAGTGAACATTAGTGAAATTCGTGGCTTCTGTTTTTAGTAACTTAATATCTGCAATTAATTTATTTACTTGCACGCTATCCGTACCATCATACATTCCACGAATTCTTTTTTGTGTATCTATCAGTAACAATAATTCGCTGTGTAAAAAACCTTCGGGTGTGCCGTCATCTTCCATAGCGCTTACCAAATAAGAAGATTTGGCTAAATCATAAATTTCTTTTTTAGAACCGGTTAAAAAATGCCATTTATTTTTGATAGCGCCGTATTGTTTAGAATATTCTAAAAGAACTTCAGATGTATCGTGTTTGGGATTTACAGTGTGCGATAAAATTAAAAAGTTAATGTCGTCTTTAAATTCGTTTTGTACTCGAACTAACTGCGTACTCATTTGCGGACAAATACTCTGACAAGTTGCAAAGAAAAAATCGGCCACGTAAATTTTATTTATAGCAGCGTTCTCTGTCACGGTATCTCTATATTGGTTAAGAAGTTTGAAACTGCTTACTGTGTGATAAAGGGTATCGGTGCCGCCAATGTTGGCCAGCACTTTTTCGCCGATTATGGGAAGAAGAAATTTTTTGGTGTCGGTTGTTTCTTTTTTTTCGCCGCAGGAAAAAATCAATAAACAGGAGGCACTTATTAATAAAAATTTATTTGTTGGGAATATTTTTGATTTCATTGGCTTTAATTAAATAATCTTTTTCTTCTTTTAAGCGAATGTGTTTGTATTCTTGTAACAAGCGTTTTATCTCCGCCACATATCTGCCGTCGTAATAACCTCGGATATGCCTTTGTTTATCCAGTAAAACTATGAAACTATAATCAATGTAAACAGGTTTTTCTTTAAAATAATAATAATTAATGCTGTCGAACGACGATTTCCTCCAATAACATTGTTCAATGTTTGATAAAGTAATTTTTAAAGTGTCTTTTAAATTATTGGCAACTGTATTAATAGAATCTATTTTTGGATAAATAAGTAAAAGTGGAATTTTTTCAATATCATCTTTTTTATATTGAGTGTAATCACTTAAACCGCCGTTACGGTAACCGTCTTTCTTATAGTTCTCCTTAACAAAACATAAAGCTAATACGGGATAATTTACAGAATCAAAATTTTTGTAAATCAGGTTCTGATTTTGAATCGAAAAAAAATCAACTGATTTAACGGAATAATAAACAGTGTCGGCACCATTTAGTTTTTTAGGACCGTAATAAGGAAGTTTTTTAGAATTAATCGTACTGGTTTCAAGTAATAACCAAAAGGTCGACGGAAATCCGATAATCAATAATAACAACCACCTTTTATTTTTTTTCATTGTTCACAAAGGTAATAAAGACTTGGAATAAATAGAAAACCCGTCCGTACCGGCACGGGCGGATAAAAAAGTCCTGACAAATCGCCAGGACTTTCAAAGAGTTTAATTTATTTTTTATTCAACAATTAATTTTTTAACAGAACTTTTGTTTCCCACTGTGGTTTTAACAAAATAAATTCCTTTTGCCATTCCGCTTAAACTTAACGAGTGATTAATTATATTTTGATTACCTAAATCTTCCGATTTAGTTATTTGTCCGAGCTGGTTTACAATTTGAACCGAAACAGTTTCTGCTTTATCATTGCTTAAAACAATATTTAATTTTTCGGTAGCGGGATTGGGATAAATAATGTAATTGGAAATGGAATTAATTTCATTTGTACCAAGTATAATATTATTGTTAATCTTGATTGCTGCCGAAAAACCGCTTGTAAACCCGGATGTTGTTTGGTACGCTACATTTAAAAGCGGAAATTTTTGTGAACTGTGATAATAGTTATAGTCGATAGCAATAATTGTTACTGTTAATGCTCCCCCTAAAAATGCTAAATCAAGTTCTTGGGTAGTTTTAACCTGCAAAACATTAGTGTAAGTTCCCATTGGTAAAATAAGAGTTCCGCTTCCGCTTGCTTGAGTAAGAATATAGCCATTGCAAGTTCCGGGAGTTCCGGCGTTTGAAGCCGGTCCTGCCAAAGGATCGTTTAAAGAATAGCCAAATCCTATTGGCCAGTTGGCACCAATAGCGGTATTTGTAAACGAAATTGTATTTGGCGACGGATCTTCGTATCCTACTTGCTCAAATATTGTTCCTGCCGATTTAAAGAAATTGTAAGAGCCGGCACCATTTGATTCTACAATTGTTGCACTGGGATACGCAGTTCCGGAGGGAATAGAAGCAACTGTTGTATAAATACTGGTTGCAACAGCTGTATTTGAAACAAGGGAAGAAAAATTCCAAACCTGAGCGGCGCCTGCATTTTTTGGAATGACACCAACAGAGTCGAAACCTTTTCTGTTAAATACATTTCCAATTACAGGTTCGTTAGTGACTTTGGTTAAAGTTAATTGAGCATTTGCAAACTGAAAAGTAAATGCACTTGCTAAAAGTGATAGGTAGATTTTTTTCATATGATTTATTTTTTTATTTGTTTTTAAATCGGTTGCCGAGCCTGTGAGGCATTATTCCAGTATTAATTTTTTAGTACTTGATTTATTTCCCACAATAGTTTTTACAAAATAAATTCCGTTGTTTAATCCATTTAAGTCAATTGAATTTGTCATTACACCTTTAGTATTTTCTAAAGAAACTTTTTTTACAACTTGTCCAATACAATTCGATATTTCAACAGAAACGTTTTCTGAATTTTCGTTATTTAATGAAACAAATAAATTTCCGTTTGATGGATTAGGATATAAATTTAAATTAGAAACAGAATTAGTGTATTCATTAATTCCTGCAAAAAGATTATTATTTATATCAACTGTAATGGCTGTATTACTGCTTGTATTTGTTTTAACAGTTTGTATATTGTGCGTTAAAACGGGAAATTTTTGAGAAATATCAAAGTACTGATACGTAGTTGCCAAAACCGTTGATGTAAGTGTACCAACAAAAGGTATGGTTACGGTAGCAATTGTTGTTAAGTCGGCCTTAACCTGCAAGGCATTAGTAAAAGTAATTCCGGATGGAAGTTGCAGGGTTCCAGTGCCTGTTACATTGGTTATTATTGTACCGGTAAAGTTTCCTGGAAAACCAAAAGCAGTAACTGTGCCTGCAGCTAAATCAGTATTACTATATCCGAACGGCATCGGCCAACTCGATAAAATAGCGGTGTTTGAAAAATTTAATGTAAGAGTATTAATTTTACTTCCTGCTAATTCAAAAGTTGATATTCCCGATTTATAAAAGTTACTGTTTGTTCCGGTAGTGGCGGCTATGTTGGCATTGGTAAAAGAAACTCCGCCCGTAATGGAAGCGGGAGTTGTATATGTATTAATAACCACATTTATTGTATTAGTAGCAAGGCTTGTAAAATTCCATACTTGTGCGGTACCTGTATTCCTGGGTATAGCAGTAGTTGAATCAAAACTTTTTGTTCTTTGAACATCGCCAATTACCGGTTCGTTTGCAGCTTTTGTTAAACTTAACTGCGCTTTACCTGAAGAAGAAAATAATAATGCCGCTAAAATGAGAGTGTAAAGTTTTTTCATGTGTGTTTTTTTATTGGTAAATAATGGTATTTGTATTAAACAAAATTAAAAAAAATTCTGACATATTAATTTAAATGTTGAAATAATATTTCTAAACGATTTAGGGTGTGATGGGAGGCAATTAATGACCTTAATTTATGGTGAGTTGTGTGGATTGGATAGTTTATGGTTGATAGTTGATAGTTTATGGTTGATAATTGTTTTTTGTTCGCTGGTTCAAATGTTCGCTTGTTCAATTATTTCACTTACACATTTTTTAATGCATTCGGTTTTCCTTATAATAACGCATCATTTCAGGATAATTCAGCTGCATTTTAAATCCATTAACCGCTTGGGCTATGCGTTTGGCTTTGGTCGCATCGGTTTTAGCACCCTCTATCCATTTAGAATAATAATTTTGATGCGATTTTGTCAATTTATTGAAAAATGTTTTGGCTCTTGATTCTTCCTCCAAGCATAATAGCAAATCTTCCGAAAGTAATACCGGTGTTTTATCTTCTTGCAATTGCACCAAAATTTTTTCGCCTTTTTGTTTTTTCAGATATTTTCTCATAAGCCCATTTACCGGCATAATAAAATCTCCTTCTCCCATTGGTAAAATAGCAATTCCTTTAATAGAATAATTATCTAATTTTCCTTTTACCCTAAACGATTTTTTGGTTTTAGCTTTTATTTTGTTAGCCACCTTGGCGGGAATGATAAAATAAGTCCAGCCCGTTTTTTCGCCTTGCTTGCCAAATTTTTCGAGGAGGGCTATAAATTCAACCATAATTTATTTCACAGCAATAACCGAAATCTCCACATTAACATCTAACGGTAACCTAACAACTCCAACGGTTTCGCGCGCCGGAAAATTTCCCTCAAAAAAAGAACCATACACTTCATTCATCGCCGCAAAATCATTCATGTCCTTCATAAAAATCGTTGTCTTAACAATATTGCTAAAATCCATATCGGCATCAGCTAATATGCCTTTTATATTCTGCATCACTTGCCAGGTTTCGTCTTTAATGTTTTCTAAAATCAATTTGCCCGATTGCGGATCTTTAGCAACTTGCCCGGATACAAACAACATACTGCCCGGACTGACTAAGTTAGCATGGCTATACGGACCAATAGGAGCCGGCGCATTTTGTGAGGTAATTACTTTTTTCATATTTTTTTATTTTAAGATAAATATTTTTCTTTTAAAACAGTTTGATGGTGCAATTCGTGTCCTGCCAACATATAAGCAATTTGTTGTACTGAAATTTCGGTGTTGTTACAAATTCCTTTTTGCAATGCTGTTTTGTTGTTTAAACTTTTTAATAAAGTTAAGGTTGAATTTCGCACTGACTGAAACTCTTCTAAAATCTCGGTAAAATTTCGTTCGTTGGCATTTGAATTTTTCGCGTAATTATTTTCATCAAATCCAGGTAAAGGTGTTTTATCACCACGAGCAATACATAAAATGCGGTAAGAAAAAATACGTTCGCAATCCATAATATGAATTAATAGTTCAGGAATGCACCATTTTCCTTCGGCGTATCTATAATTTAATTTTTCTTTCGAGAGATTTGCTACTAGTTTTAAAGTAGTTTGAAAATTGTTTTCAAGAATTTGATTTAAATCTCCTTCCGGAACAAGGTCGATGTATTTTTTTTGATAAGTGCTTAGTTCGGAAGCGTGGGGTTTGGTCCAGTTTAATTGCATGATTTACTTTTTGTAAAAATAGTATAACTATAGATTTTACGGAGTTTAAATTACAAACTCATTCACTGCTCGATTTTCCTTTCTTCAATTTTTCGGTTCCGTTAAAAGTAAATTTCTTTTTTAATTTTTCTTTTTTGGAAATTTTTATTTCACCGGTGATAGTTTCGTTATCAATTTTGCAAATCATTACCATGGTTTGATCATTTTCATCCACATAATCTACCTGCACTTCAAAATATTGATTTTCTTTTTCTTTAGAATCGATAAATGTAGAATCTTTGTTGATTGTATATTTCATCCATTTGTAAGAAAGTTTTTCGTTAAGCACATTACTAAAAACTTTTCCGTCTTTAAACTCCAACTCATCGGCTTTAGGTTTAATATTGGTTTGACCTTCTTTTATTTCTAATAATTTGGTTTCGAAAATACGTTTATTTAAAGGGTCTTTTTCTTTGATAATAACGGCATTAATAAATAAAAATAAGACGACGCCTATAAAAAGCAGGGAGTAAATATTTTTCATGGATTTAAAGATTTTGATTAATACCCTAAATGTAAGACATTTTTTTTCTTGAGTAAAAAGGGAAAGTGAATTTTTTATTTACTGCTTTTGCATCCCCTAGAAATAAAAAAAGCCTCTCAGATGCTCTGAAAGGCTTAATTTTACACGTGTCGGGGTGGCCAGATTCGAACTGACGACCTCCTGCTCCCAAAGCAGGCGCGATACCGGGCTACGCTACACCCCGAAACTCAAAATTTGAGATGGCAAATATAGCCTTTTTTCTAAATTGATGAAAAATTAATTCAATTTGATATCATTTTACGAAAGGAATTCATTGAGAGTTTATAGCAAAAACCTTTAAACCAACAATATTATCTTTTGGTCGGCGTTATTTCTATCAATCAACCTATTTAACATGAAAAAAGTTATTTCTATTTTCATTCTATCAACATTAGTATTTTTCTCATTTTCACAAACCGAACGCGGACGTTTTCTAGTTGGCGGAAGTTTAACAGGAATATACGACGAACATTATGCTGACCCCGATGCGCAGTGGCAGAACAAAAATTGGAACTTAGCAGTTTATCCAAAAATAGGATATTTTATTTTTAATAATTTTGTTGTCGGTCTTGGATTTACCGGCGCGTGGGGCGAATTAAAACAAATTCGTCCCGATCCTTTACCCGCCACAACCCTAAGGTCGCATCTCGAAGGAATTGGAGTATTTGGCAGATATTATTACCGTTTTGATAAAAATGCTTTCATTGGGGAATTATATTATTCTTACGACCAAAACAGAGATGAATTTGAAACCTGGGACGCTAACAATCCTTACGAAATAGCGAGGATAAAATTCAATGGCCAGAATAATACTTATTATGGCGGATTTGGATATACAAGATTTATGGGTGATAATTTGGGTTTGGAAATAATGGCTCATTTCAGATACAGGTACGACCATGCTGTTGTTGGGCATAATAATTTTGCTGATGATAGCCGTTCGTTCGGTGTAACACTTATGGTGGGGTTTCAAATTTATCTTTCTGTGAAAAAGTTCACACTTAAGGCACCTAAGGCAACTTAGGAGGATGCTTTCTATTATTATTTTGTTTCAATAAATAATCAAAATAATCTTATGCACATCTCATTATTGCAGAAAATTTTACGATTTTAATCGTAATTTTGCCTCCTAATTATGCAGGAGCAAATTTTAATTCTCGATTTCGGTTCACAGTACACCCAGTTAATTGCACGTCGCCTTCGCGAGCTCAATGTGTATTGCGAAATTCATCCTTATAATAAAGTTCCGGCAATTGATGAGAGCGTTAAAGGTGCTATTTTGTCGGGTAGTCCGCATAGCGTACGCGAACAAAATCCGCCTCAGCCCGATTTAACTAATATAAAAGGTAAAATTCCATTGTTGGGCGTGTGTTATGGCGCGCAATATTTGGCTCATTTTTTTGGTGGTGAAGTTGGTAAATCGAGTTCCCGCGAATACGGGCGCGCTAACTTGAGTTTTGTAAATAATAAAAATCAATTATTTAAATCCATCGAAAATAATTCTCAGGTGTGGATGAGTCATGCCGATACCATTATTAAAATTCCTGAAAACTTCGAAATCGTAGCAAGTACCAACGATGTAAAAGTGGCCGGTTATCAGATAAAAGAAGAAAAAACTTTTTGCATTCAGTTTCATCCCGAAGTTTTTCACACCACTCAAGGTACTCAAATTTTAAAAAATTTCGTGTATGATATTTGTGAATGTAAAGGGTTGTGGACTTCAGAATCATTCATTGACAGAACAGTAACTGAATTAAAAAATAAAATTGGAAACGATAAAGTAGTTTTAGGTTTATCGGGTGGTGTGGATTCGAGCGTGACGGCCGTTCTTTTAAATAAAGCGATAGGAAAAAATTTGTTTTGCATTTTTGTAGATAACGGTCTGCTAAGGAAGAATGAATTCGAAAGTGTTTTAGAATCTTACAAACACATGGGATTAAACGTTAAAGGGGTGGATGCGAAAAATTTATTTTATTCCGCTTTAGCGGGAATAAATGACCCCGAGAAAAAACGTAAAGCCATTGGCAAAGTTTTTATTGATGTGTTCGATCAGGAAGCGAATAAAATTACTGATGTAAAATGGTTAGCACAGGGTACTATTTATCCGGATGTAATTGAAAGTATTTCGGTAAATGGTCCGAGTGCCACAATAAAATCACATCACAATGTTGGTGGTTTGCCTGATTACATGAAATTAAAAATTGTTGAGCCCTTGCGCTCTTTATTTAAAGATGAAGTTCGTAGAGTGGGAAAAGCTTTGAAAATTGACGATAATATTTTAGGGCGACATCCGTTTCCGGGTCCCGGATTAGCCATTCGTATTTTGGGAGATATTACTTTAGAAAAAGTAAAAGTATTGCAGGATGTGGATTTTATTTTTATTGAAGGATTAAAATCACACCATTTATATAACGAAGTTTGGCAAGCCGGTGCCATATTATTAAATGTACAAAGCGTGGGAGTAATGGGTGATGAGCGTACCTACGAAAATGTGGTAGCCCTGCGGGCCGTTAGTTCCACCGATGGTATGACAGCCGATTGGTGCCATTTGCCTTACGAATTTCTGGCAAAAATGTCGAGCGATATTATTAATAAAGTAAAAGGCGTGAACAGAGTGGTGTACGACATCAGTTCGAAACCGCCAGCTACAATTGAGTGGGAATAGGAAGAAGATTAAAGTATTAAGTCAAAAGATTAAAGACGTAAGTTGAAAGTATAGAATGTTTAAAGATAAGATTTCATATTTAAGAATTGCTTTGTCTTTCATCTTTATACTTTCATCTTTTACCTCCTTCTCTCAGGAAAAATCTAAGATTATTCAAACTATTAACGGTAAAAAATATTTTATCCATAAAGTCGATAAAAGTCAGAGTCTGTATGCCATTGCTAAATTGTACAATTGCGACATAAATATTTTGCTGGCCGAAAACGATGAAGCCATTGACGGTTTAAAAAACGGACAAGAATTAAAGATTCCTGTAAACCCGGGGGCCATTACCAAGCCGGTTCCGGTTTACGATTCGGTGCGGTACGTTTACCATCGGGTGGCCAAAAAAGAAACTGTATTTTCTATTTGTAAACTTTATAATATTACCGAAAAAAAATTGTGGGAATTAAACCCGGAAGTATTTTCTGCTATTAAACCAGGTCAGATGTTGATTGTTGCCGAGAAACAAAAGCCCATTGTGGTGAATGTAATTCCAAAAGATTCGGTAGTAAAAATTTCCAAACCAAAAAAAACTAAATATAATGTGGCTTTATTCCTGCCATTTAAATTGAGCGAATTAGATTTAATTGATGTGAGCTCTTTGGTTCAAAATAAAGCTGCGTTTCCTCAAATGCAATCTTTATCCGTTGATTTTTATCTTGGATTTAAAAAGGCCATTGATTCATTATCTGCTAAAGATTTTGAAATAAATCTTTTATTGTTCGATAGTGATGATAAAGATTCCTTAAACCTTGAAACCACTTGTAAAACTACAGAATTTAAATCGCTTGATTTAATTTTTGGTCCTTTGTATGCCTCCGGGTTTAAAATAGTTTCAAGCAATGCAAAAACACTTAACATTCCGGTTATTTCGCCGTTTACTCAGCAAAATAAAATTTTATTTAAAAACAATTATGCTTCAAAAGTTAGTCCGTCTCAATTCACCATGCTTGAATCACTTGCAGATTATTGCATTGATTCGTTGCGGAACAACGCGCGATTTTTTATTATTAATGACGGCGCACCAAAAGACGCGCAATACATTAAGGCATTTAAGCAGCGATTTAATCAGCATTTAAAAGAATTAAATTTACCGACTAAAGATAGTGTGTTTGAAGTAAAAGGATTGGCAGGATTTAAAATCAATTATACTCCCTCAATAAAAAACGTAGTTATTTTGTTAACCAATAATCCCGTTTTTCTTTCCGATTTCATTACACAGCTTTCGGTGTATAAAGATAAAAAGGACATTATGTTGGCAGGATGGCAAAATGTGGTGACGTTCGAAAATATTGACCACGAGTATTTAAATGAATTATCTTATACCTTTCCTTCGCAAAATAATTTAACTGCCTTAGATTCTTATACGCTCTTAATAAAAGATTATCAGCAGCAAATGTCGAGCGACCCGGGCGATTATTATTATTTTCAGGGATTCGACATTGCGCAATATTATTTACAGAATTTAAAAAATATTGGGCCAGATTTTGTAATTGCTTTAGATAAATTACCATTTGACGGAAATTACACGCGATTTAAATTTTATCGCCCTGATGAATTTACCGGATTTGAAAACAAGGGGGTTTATATTTTTAAATACAATAATTATCAATTGCAAAACACTTTGTGGAGATAAATAAGGAACATATTACCGGGTGGTTAAAACAATTGCAGGACAGTATTTGCATTGCTTTAGAAAAAGCGGATGGCAGCGGAAAATTTTTGGAAGAGAATTGGAAAAGAGAAGAGGGTGGAGGCGGGCGATCGCGCGTTATGAAAAACGGAAGCGTTATTGAAAAAGGCGGAGTGATGTTCTCGGCAGTACACGGTAACACCCCTGAATTTCTTTTAAGGGAGAACCAACATTCTGTTAATGATACAATTTCAACAGATTCTAAATTTTATGCTACCGGAATTTCGATTGTAATTCATCCTAAAAATCCGATGGTTCCAATTATTCACATGAACATTCGGTATTTCGAAATGTCGAACGGAACCAAATGGCTGGGCGGAGGCATTGATTTGACACCGCATTATATTGTAGAAGAAGACGCAAAATATTTTCATGGTGAATTAAAAAAAGTTTGTGATAGACATCACGCTTCTTATTACAAAAAATTTAAAGACTGGGCCGATAATTATTTTTTTATAAAACACCGCAACGAAACCCGCGGCATTGGAGGGATATTTTTTGATCGCTTAAATACAGATGAAAATATGAGTTTCGAAAAAAATCTGGCCTTTTGGAAAGAAGTTGGAGAAACATTTGCGCCTACCTATTGCTATCTCATTAATAAAAATAAAAATATTTCTTTTAATGAGACTCAAAAAAAATGGCAACTACTTCGTAGGGGCCGTTATGTTGAATTTAATTTAATTTACGATAAAGGAACTAAGTTCGGTTTAGAAACCAACGGACGCACCGAATCTATTTTAATGAGTCTGCCCGCTTTAGCCGGCTGGGAATATAATGAGGAGCCCGCAAAAAATTCTCTTGAAGAAATAACCCAAGGCCTTTTGAAAAAAGGAATTAGCTGGACTTAAATTCAAACATGCCTGCTTCTGCATATATTATGCTTGCATAACATAATATTTTCAATAAATTTTCTAAATTGATTTAAAACCTGATTTTCATTGGAGAAATGCAACCCGAATTGAAATAATATTTTCTGTCTGAAAAACTATTATTCAAAAAAAACGAACTTTTTTGAAATGCCATCGTACAAAAAAGTAAATACACAAACATTAAAATAAAATTTACTTTTAAAATACTATTTCACGAACTCAATAAATAAAAATAAAAATTTAAAACTCATTATAGTATTAACTTAATTAAAAAACCCCGATTATGAAAACAAAAATCTATTTCAGCGCATTGTTGGCAATTATTGTTCATGTAATGGTAAAAAGCCAAACCCCCGTAAGCTTAGCTTTAAATTTTAATTCGCAATTTACTTTGGGCGGCAACAGTCAGAAATTAATTTTAACTAATGAAAACGCGCTCCTCGAATTAGTTAAACAGAGCGACGACTTAAGTTTAAGTTTGCAAAAGTTAAGAAGCGGCATTCGTACTTTTGAAGCCCTAAGATCTTCGGGACTCGAAAAAAACAAATTAATTGAAGCCGCTAATTTGGTGTACAAACAATACGAAACAAAACAAATCGAAATTTCCGAATTAACTGCAAAAATCTCTTACGAAAGATACGAACTTAATAAAATGACCATCAAAGCACTTAAGAATGGAATAAAGGATTTGGATGTACTTGATCACGCCGAAAGTTTAATGTATGATAGCGAGCGCGCTTTAAAAATGGCCATCGAAATGCGCGAAGAAGCTTACGCAGAACCAAGCAACTCAGCAAAATTAGGAGTTATGGGAAATGCCGAAGAAAAAGAATATACCGCTCTCCATAAACAAAGCGAAACTATTAATTTATTAGAAAGCGGTAAACAAAATATTATCGTTCACGCCTTCGCTGCAAAGTAAAAATATCCTATAATAATAAATAAATAAAAATGCCTTTTGGTTAATCCGAAAGGCATTTTTATGAGGAAATTCTCAATTCTCAATTCTCAATTAATCTTCACTGAAACGCATCAGTTGATTTTTGGTAAAGGTCCATTCCGGAGTTTTTAAATTTCCGTCAAATGCAATCGAGTACCACGGGCTATTATTCTTATTATTAAAATTTTTAAGAACGTGAATATCCTGCGCAGGCATATAGCTTTGCGCCATCATAAATAAAATTTCTTTCGTTTTTTCATTTTTGATAACATCCATTACCATTACAGCATGTCCGGGTGAACCGCCTTTAATAAACACATCTCCGGGTTTAATTTCAGAAACATTAACTACAGGTTTTAGTTCTCTGCTCAACGAAAGAGATCCGGCATAATTAAAAACCAAATCCATATAATTTCTAAAACTTTTGTGCGAATAATCTTTTTCTGCTGTTTTAATCCACGTATTTGTTTTTAGAGAATAGCGAAATCCGTCGGCATATTTTGTAAACTCTGCCGCCTTCCCATTAGTAAAATTAAAATGGATTTTAGAAAATAATTTATTCTCAAATAAATATTCGGCACGCAAACGCATAACGGCATCTGCACACTGTTGCAAATCTTTTTCGCCCACATCAATATCCAAAACTGCTTCGTAAACATCGTTTGGCTGTTTTACGGAACCGTTATATGTAAAAACTACGCTATTGTTTGGTTTTAAAGAAACACTTCGTAAATAATTATCAAAAGCAGAAGTGTTATCGTCTTCCCTTGTAAATCCGGAAGGAACATTAAATCGCGTTTCAATGGTTTTGCCAATGGGATTTATAATGCTGTTTGTAATGGAAGTTTGGGATTCACAGGATAAAAAGGAAAGACACATTAAAAAAAATATAATACGCATAAACAAAACTAAAAAACCCTTCCGTATTAACGAAAGGGTTTGCGTTAATTAAAGCTAAAGATATTAATTAAAACCTAAAAGTCGAACACCAAAACTAAAAGTGTAAAGTTCGGGACCTTTATTATGTTTAAATAATTCATTTAATCCGTATTGTCCGAAAACAGTCCATCTCCCGTAACCGATGCTGGCGTAACCTAAAAACTGAAAGGGATTTAAATTAAAATCATCGTTACGGATATTTTGGTGCTCGTTCCCATTCTCAAGCAACACTTGTTTGGTTTGCGAAGCTATTAAGAACTGACTGACTACTCCAGCACAAACATGAAAAGATTTTTTTGGGTTAGAACTCGTGTTGAAATCGAGTAACACCGGAACGCTAATATAAGTATTGAAAAAGCGATTTTTTTGGTAGTTATAAGTTTTGGTTGAATCTACATTTCCCCAGGTAAAAGAACTATCTGCATTAAGTTTTGTTTTATTGCTAAAATTATATTGGTGAAATTCAAAACCAAAACCAACTGCCAGATTAATGTAATTTTTGTAAAGATGAAAGTTGTGTTGTAATAAGTTCAATTGAAAATCGAAACTTTTTGTGTAATCCAAATCCATATAATTGTATGGCTTGTCGATATTAAAATTTTGACGCGAATCGATAAATCCGTTTATTCCCAGCCAAAATCCATTCCAGTGGCGGAAATTTCTATTGCGTACACGAGCCATGTAAACACTGTCGCTGCTTCTGTCATTTCCCCAAATAACAATTCTTTTATGACC
>JAHEYG010000079.1 GCA_023251725.1 Sphingobacteriaceae bacterium
ATGTCGGTATAAAAAGCCACCGGTTGTTTGTCGGCTCTTATTTCGTGCAATTCATTATTTTGAAAATAAAATAAAGGATTGTTCGCGCCCGCCCACTGCATTTCGTTAGTTTTTAAATTTAACCGCGCTAACGAAATATCCATCCCATCCTTATTTTCATCTTCTTTACCGTTTTGCCCGAGTTCTTTAATAATTCGCTCTCTTAATTTATCCAACATCTCGGCCGGTGGAATTAATTTATCGTGCGCATTAATTTCATTTAAAAACGAAACTCCCAACATAGTAACAAATGCTCCGGGCACACCGTGGCCGGTACAATCGCCCGCTGTAATGTACAAATGATCTTGTTTTTCCAATGTCCAATAAAAATCGCCACTCACAATATCCTTCGGTTTAAAAAATATAAAATGTTCGGGTAAATGTTTGCTTTCAAATTCCTCCGACTTTAACATCGCCTGCTGAATGCGCTTGGCGTAATTAATTGAATCTAATGTTTCTTTATTTTTAATTTCAATAATTGCCTTTTGTTTCTGACTTAATCTGAATCGCTTATATAATAAAATCGAAAATAAAGAAATAACAATTATGATTGTAACAAACGAATAAGTAAAAATAGTCTGTCGTCTTTTATCAGCATCAGCGATGATTGATTTTTTTTGAGCCTCTTGTTCAAACTTAAATTCCATTTCCTTTTTTAAAGCGTCGCGTTTAGTTTCTTCATTGGTTAAGCTGTCGCGAACCTGCGTATAGGTTTTATAATATTCTAAGGCTTCTTTGTGTTTTCCCTGTAATTCATACAATTCGCTTATACCTGAACTTACTTCTTTCACGCCTTCCAAATCATTTAATCTTTTAGAAATTCCATAAGATTGCATATAATATATTTCTGCATCTTTAAGTTTCTGAAGCGAGAAATAAATGGCCGCCATATTTCCTAGCGAAGTAGCAATGCCTATACTATCTCTTCTTTGCTTACGTAAATCGAGCGATTTTTGAAAATAATAAAGCGCTTTATAATAGTCGCTTTTTTTCTGATAAATTACGCCAATGTTATTGTAAGAATTCGCACAGGTTCTCAAATCTTTTCTTTTTATTCCCAACTCTAAACCTTTATTATAATAAAACAGGGCTTTTTCTAAGTTTCCCATTGAGCGATAGGCCAGCCCCATATTATTAAACGTAGCCGCTAATTGAAATTCCAATTTGCTTTTTTTCATCAACTCTACATTTTCATTATAAAAAAGTAATGCGTTTTTATATTCTTGCTGATACCAATATAAAATTCCGATACTGTTTAATATTTGTGATTTAGCTTCCAGGGCGTCTAATTTGTCAGCTGTATTTTTTAATATAAATAAATCATCCAGCGCCTTTTGATAATTGCCTCTTTCAATATAAAAATGTCCTGTTAAATCTATGAGAATGATAATACCACGTTTAAAATTTGTGAGTTCAGCTATTTTTACTGCTTCATAAAAAAACCGATCGGTTACTTCTACTTGCTTATTATTTATTGAAATGGCAAGGTTTTTACAAAGTTTTTTAAATTTTACAGTATCATCCTTAAATCCATCGAGGTTTAGATAAACACTATCCGGACTCGAAACTTGTGAAAAACATTTCCAACTTCCCGAAAGGAAAATAAAAACTAAAAAATTATATTTTAAAAAAAGTTTCAATTGTTTCGCATTATTTAAAGCAATAACCGTGCCTCATTATGGTTTGTTTACTAAGTGAAAGGGGGTGCCGGTTCATAAATACGAGTGTGCTACTCAACCCAGCTTTTATAATATTTGCCATCGTCAATGGCCATGGCATCTTCGGTAACCATTAATGGCTTAAAAGTATCCACCATTACTGCCAATTCCTGCGTTTCTTTTTGGCCAATACTTCTTTCCATTGCCCCCGGTGCGGGACCGTGAGGAATGCCTTTGGGATGTAACGTTATGTAGCCTTGCTCTATATTATTGCGGCTCATAAAATCACCATCCACATAATACAACACCTCATCACTATCAATATTACTGTGATTGTAAGGCGCGGGAATTGATTTAGGATGGTAGTCGTAAATACGCGGACAAAACGAACAAACAACAAAAGCAGGCGTTTCAAAAGTTTGATGTACCGGTGGCGGCTGATGAATGCGACCAGTAATAGGTTCAAAATTATGAATCGAAAATCCCCAAGGAAAATTATATCCATCCCATCCAACCACATCAAAAGGATGCGTTGCATAAATTATTTCATGCATCATTCCTTCTTTTTTTATTTTAATTAAAAAATCGCCGGTCTCGTCGTGAGTTTCTAAATTCATGGGTAATTTAAAATCACGTTCGCAAAATGGTGAGTGTTCTAATAATTGTCCCGAATTATTTTTGTAACGTTTAGGAGTATATAAGGGATGAAAACTTTCTACATAAAAAATCCGATTGTCTTCGGTTTCAAATTCCATTTGGTAAATCATGCCGCGAGGAATAATTAAATAATCGCCGTACTCAAATTTAATATTTCCCATAAAAGTTCTTAACGTTCCTTTTCCTTTATGGATAAATAAAAGTTCATCGGCATCTGCATTTTTATAAAAATAAGTATGCATGCTTTTTTTAGGAGCGGCTAAACCAATGATGCAATCTGAATTTAATAAAACGGCTTTGCGACTGTCTAAAAAATCGTCGACAGGTTTTATTGAAAATCCTTTTAATAAAAGCGCTTTAATGTTTTTATCAATGGCCATTTTTGGTGATACCGAATAACTTTTAATTATTTCTTTTACTTGTGTGGGCCGGTGAACATGATAAAGTAAAGATGAGAAACCATGAAATCCTTCGGTGCCAAATAATTGTTCGTAGTAATATTTCCCTTTCGGGGATTGAAAAACGGTGTGGCGCTTTTGCGGAAAATTTCCTGATTTATGATAAATGGGCATAAGAAATAATTCTTATAGAATTCCTTTTACGTGAACAGAATAACTGGCAGTAATGGTAACTGTTGTAGCAATGGTGTTCGAAAACGTGGCACGCATTCTAACCCGAATGGAATTCTCAATAAAATAATTTTTAAGATTTACACTTTTGTACGAGGTACAAGTGGCCTGATCAGGCATACAGTCTCCATTAATTTTAATTCGGCACGGACTTGCTGTTGTGGTTATAATAGAACTGCTCACTAAAGTTTGTGTCGGAGTCGCATTCATCCAAGGATCCATAGTACCGATTCTCACTTCTTTTTGATTTCCTGCTTGCATATAAAAATCATAAGTTTTAGCAAAATTAAGATTTTGTCCGGCCGGCGCAGCAATTTTAAAATTAAAGGCGGTTAGATAAATGTCTCCAACAATATTGCTGTTTAATTTATGCGCATCCCAAATGGGGCCGATTTTTGGATAAACTGTAGAGTAAATATCATTTACCCCCGGAGTAAAAGTAGCCGGAGCAATTACAAAATCGCTTGTGTAAGCAGGCGTAATATCAAATTCCTCAACAGGCCGAGGTTTATCGCAACCAAAATAAAGACATGCAATAAGCGGCAAAATCAAAATTGAAATTATTACTCTTTTCATTTTAAAGATTTTTAAATACCTCATAAAGATAAATTATTTTTTAGGATTTCCGCTAAATTTGGTCGTAATCTGCTTTTATAAACCGATAGGCATTCCGGTCCGTTTTTAATACGTCCTTTTCTTAATTTTCGCTGTTCTTCAATAGGTAAAGCCGCAATTTCCTTGCATTTTGTGGTACAACAGCCCCGCATTTTCTCCTCACAATCAGAACATTGTATAAATAGGAGGTGGCAATCGTCGTTTTTACAATTTACATGCCTATCGCAGGGCTCACCACACTGGTGGCAATTTGATAAAACATCCTTAGTAATTCGTTCGCCAATTCTCTCATCAAACACAAAATTTATACCCTTAAATTTACTCTCTAAGTTTTGCTCTTTAACTTCTTTGGCATATTGAATAACACCGCCTTGCAAATGATTTACATCTTTAAATCCTTTGTATTTAAAATATGCACTGGCTTTTTCACAACGAATGCCACCAGTACAATACATTAATACTTTTTTATTTTCCATGCCTTTTAAATGCTCAATTACCAATGGTAATTCTTCTCTAAAGGTGTCGGCATCCGGACAAAACGCCCCCTCAAAACGCCCTACTTCACTCTCGTAATGATTACGCATATCAACCACAACAGTGTTTTTGTCATTTAAGGCTTCGTTAAATTGTTTGGCATTTAAATATTTTCCGGTATTGGAAGAATCAAAATCTTTATCCTTTATTCCATCGGCCACAATTTTTTGTTTCACTTTTATAACCAGTTTGTAAAACGATTTTCCATTGTCATCTACAGCTAATTTTAAAGGAATGTCATTAAAATAATTATTAGAATTCAATTGTTTTACAAACTCCTCCCAATTATTTTCGGGCACATTCATTTGCGCATTAATGCCTTCGTGTGCTAAATAAATTCTTCCATAACAATTTAAATCGCTCCATTGTTTAAATAATTCATCTCTCATTAAAGTCGGATTTTCAATATTAATATAACTGTAAAACGAAATCGTAATTCGCTTAAAAGATTCTTCTTTAAGTTGTTTTTTAAGAACTTCCTTATTTATCCGGTTAATTAACTGAGCCATTTAATCCAATTGGTGATTTGATGAATTTTTGAATTGGTGGGGTGAATAAAAATCTGCGATTCTAAAATTCTACAAATCAAAAAATAATGTTACGTTTGCAAAGTTAGCGTAAAAACGCTTAAATAGGTATAATCAAAATCATGTATAATAAAGAGGATAAAATACTAATTATTGGTGCCGGCGGGCAAATTGGCATTGAACTCACCGAAGCCTTAAACAAATTATACGATTCTTCCAACGTTATAGCTGCCGATTTAAAACCCATTGCTGCCCTACCCAATAATCCCTTCGAAAAGCTCGATATTTTAGATAAAGACGCTCTTTTTAATTGTGTTAAAAAACATGGTATTAAACAAGTTTATTTATTGGCCGCTTTATTGTCGGCAACAGGCGAGCAAAACCCCTTATTTGCATGGAAACTAAATATGGAAGGCCTATTTAACATTTTAGAATTGGCTAAAGAAAAGCATTTAAAAAAAGTATTTTGGCCAAGTTCTATTGCTGTTTTTGGTCCTACTACCCCACGAAATAATACGCCTCAATTTACAGTTATGGAGCCCTCCACAGTGTATGGTATCAGTAAACAAGCCGGTGAGCGATGGTGTAATTGGTATTTTAACAAATATGGTGTGGATGTGAGAAGTATCCGTTATCCGGGATTAATTGGATGGAAATCGGCTCCGGGTGGCGGAACCACCGATTATGCTGTTCATATTTTTTATGAAGCATTAAAAAAAGCAAAATACACCTGTTTTTTAGGCGAAAATGCCACTTTACCAATGATGCATATGGAAGATGCCATTAGAGCAACCATTGAATTAATGCATGCACCCTTCGAAAACATTAAAATAAGAAGCAGTTATAACCTTTCGGGATTAAGTTTTAATCCTAAAGAAATAGCCAATGAAATAAAAAAACATATTCCGTCGTTTGAAATTAGTTATGAAACTGATTTCAGGCAGGCAATTGCCGATAGTTGGCCGGCTTCAATTAATGATAAAGAAGCCCATGAACATTGGGCTTGGAAAGCTCATTATAACCTTGAAACGCTTGTTCAAAATATGTTAACAAACCTCAATAAAAAAAATTCAAAATAATGTAACTTTTTTGCCGGTACATCCGTAAAATAAGTCGTGTACGGACTATTATGGGATTTTATCGAACAAAAATTACATTTTATCTAAAACACATTAAAAACAAAAGGTTATTTAGTATATTTGAATAAGATACAATGATGAAAAAATTTACCCTAATACTATTCCTTATTGTTTATTCACTTAGCAATGCTCAGTCGCAATCTTATGAAATGGCGGGTAAAGACACTATTAACCTAACCGATGCTGTTGGGAAAAAACAAGGTAAATGGATTATTCGCGGTAAACACAAACCCGGTACTTGCTATACAGCCGAACAAAAAGTAGAAGAAGGTAAATATCAGGAAAACCGTAAAACAGGAGTGTGGATAGAATATTACTGTAACAGTAATATGAAAAATAAATTAACTTTTATTAATGGTCGCCCCGATGGATACGCTATAATGTATCACGAAAACGGAAAAATTTCTGAAGAAGGAAACTGGAAAGCCAATCGTTGGGTAGGAAATTATAAATTGTATCACGAGAATGGACAAGTACAACACGAGTTTGCTTTTAGTGCTGCCGGTAAACGCGATGGTCCACAAAAATATTATTACGATAATGGTCAGGTTGCCGTTGAAGGAAATTTTGCCAATGGAAAAGAAAGCGGACTCATAAAAGAATATTACGAAAACGGCGATACAAAAGCCGAAAAGAATTTTGCAGATGGAAATGTTGATGTTGCTTCCATAAAAGAATTTCAACCTAAAAAACCATTAATTGTAAAATCAGATGATCCTGCAGAAAATGCGCCGAAAATAAAAGTGGAGAAAGACGAAAAACCAAACGAAGCAGTGGCTGCAAAAGGTCCGATAATTTTAAATGGTCAGCATACGCTGTATAACCGCAACAAACAAATTACTAAAGACGGCGTTTTTAAAGACAACCGTTTAATGGAAGGTAAAGCATTTATTTACGACGAGAATGGCATTCTGCAACGCGTTTCGGTTTACAAAAATGGTCAATACGTTGGCGATACTCAAATCGAAAATTAAAAGCATTCAAAACTCTAATTAAAAATAAAACATAAAGACGGTGCTCCCGTCTTTTTTTTATGTTTATTTATTCCTTTCTTTGATATCGCATTAATTTTATGACACACAATCTTCATATCCATAACACACTTACCCGTAAAAAAGAAAAATTTATTCCGATAAACTCGCCTTTTGTGGGAATGTATGTGTGCGGTCCTACTGTTTACAGTGATGTGCATTTAGGCAATTGCCGTACGTTTATTTCTTTTGATATGATGTATCGTTATCTGTTGCATTTAGGTTACACAGTGCGTTATGTGCGTAATATTACTGATGCGGGACATTTAGAGGGTGATCGTGATGAAGGTGATGATAAGTTTGCTAAAAAAGCAAAACTGTTACAAGTTGAACCTATGGAGATCGTGCAAAAATATACTGTTGGGTTCCGTGAAATTATGAATTTGTACAATACACTTCCTCCAAGTATAGAACCTGCAGCAACCGGACACATTATTGAACAACAGGAAATCACAAAAAAAATAATTGAAAATAAATTTGCTTACGAAATAAACGGCACAGTTTATTTCGACGTTGAAAAATATTCTAAAACAAATAATTATACCGAACTCACCAATCGTAAACTGGAAGATCTTTTAGAGGGTTCGCGTGAACTAGACGGACAAGATGAAAAAAAAGGCAGACTTGATTTCGCTTTATGGATAAAAGCCAAACCTGAGCATTTAATGAAATGGCCAAGCCCTTGGGGTATTGGTTTTCCGGGATGGCACATTGAATGTTCGGCAATGAGTACAAAATATCTCGGAGAAAAATTTGATTTACATGGAGGCGGAATGGATTTGCAAGCCACTCACCACACCAACGAAATTGCACAGAATATTGCTTATTGCGGAAAAAGTCCGGCCAATTACTGGCTGCATACAAATATGCTTACTGTAAAAAGACAGAGAATGAGCAAGAGTTTAGGAAATAGTATTTTACCAATGGAATTAGTGACCGGTAATAATCCGCTTTTATCAAAAGGTTATCATCCAATGGCCATAAAGTTTTTTATGATGCAAACTCATTACAGCAGCACTTTGGATTTTAGTGATGAAGCTTTGCAGGGTTCCGAAAAAGCATTTTACCGTTTGATGGAAAGTTACAAAACACTTCAAACTATTTCCGCAGCGGCTTCTTCCAATGAAAATATTGCTGAGCTTCAAAAAAAATGTTACGAGGCGATGGATGATGATTTTAATACGCCGGTATTAATTGCTAATTTATTTGAAACAGTAAGAATTATTAATTCGGTCAACGATAAAAAAATAAATTTAACGCAAACAGATATTGATCTTCTTAAAAAAATATATCAGGATTTTGTTTTTGATATTATGGGATTAAAAGCGGATGAAGAAAATTCTAAATCTAATTCTGCACTTGAAAAAGTAATGCAATTGGTTTTGGAAATGAGAATAAAAGCCAAAAATAATAAAGATTTTGCCGCCTCCGACGAAATACGTAATAAATTAAACGAAGCGGGCGTTGTTATAAAAGATGGGAAGGATGGAGCAACGTGGTCGATTTAAAGATGAAACGATTTAATGATTGAAAAAGTTGGCAGTGGCAGTCGGCAGTTTAAAATTTGATGATTTGAAAATGTAAAATAAATTAATATTTTTCTCGGTGCAACTCTGTATCTCCTAAACTCTGTGTTTAAAAAATGAATTCCATAAATAAAATAGCTTTTACCCTACTCTCTTCTGCATGTATTTTTTCTTGTACGCCAGAAAAAAAAACAGACGTTGTTGTTACAAATAGCCCTAACGAGACCGTTATACCGGAAAAACCAAGAGTTGTGCCACCTGATTTTAATGCCGACACAGCTTTCGAATTTGTAAAAACGCAATCGGATATGGGACCGCGAACTCCGGGAAGCAAAGCGCACGATAAATGTATAGCCTGGTTAGAAAGCAAACTAAAAAAATACGGCGCTGTTGTAAAAATTCAAGGTGGCAGCGCTACCACTTTTGATGGAAAACAATGGCGTATTGATAATGTAATTGCATCTTTTGATCCAACAAATAAAGAAAGAATTCTATTGTGCGCACATTACGATAGCCGGCCTATGGCCGACCGTGATCCAAAACCCGAAAATAAAACCAAACCCGTTCCGGGAATTAACGACGGCGCCAGCGGAGTTGGCGTGCTGTTAGAAATTGCACGAATAATAAAAGATAAACAACCCACACTTGGCATTGATATTATTTTATTTGATCTTGAAGATTACGGCGAAGCACGCGAGGCAAAATCCTGGTGCCTTGGCTCTCAATACTGGGCTAACAGTCCGCACAAAGCAAATTACAGTGCACGATTTGGTATTTTGTTGGATATGGTAGGCGCTAAAGGCGCTATTTTTCCGAGGGAAGGCGCCTCTCGTGTTTATGCCGGTGAAATTTTAAATAAAGTTTGGAAAGCCTCCGAAAAGGCAGGTTATAAAAGTTTTTTCTCCGACATTGATGTTCCTGAAATGACCGACGACAACGGTCCCATTAACGAGATTGCCAAAGTAAAATGCATTGATATCATTCATTACATTCCCGGCCCGAATAATAACGGTGATTTTTTTGAGCATCATCATCGGGTTAGCGACGATCTTTCCAATATTGATAAAACTACACTTAAAGCGGTGGGGCAAACTTTATTGGAAGTTATTTATAACGAGTAAGCACCCGATTCCGGATTCTAATTATTCAAATTTTAATATATCTTAGGGGTTCTAAAATAGTTCATTTTTATTCGCAACCAAAAAATAAATTTTAAAAAATGATTACCAAAGACACCGACAAAAAATTATTTTTACTCGACGCCTTCGCTTTAATTTACCGCGCGTATTTTGCCTTCAGCAACAATCATCGCATTAATTCAAAAGGTTTAAATACTTCCGCCATTTTTGGTTTTACCAATACACTTCTTGAAATTTTAAATAAAGAAAAACCAACGCACATTGCCGTGGTGTTTGATACCGATGCGCCCACACAGCGCCATGTAGAATACAAAGAGTACAAAGCCAATCGCGACGAAATGCCAGATGATTTACGCAAAAGCATTCCTTACATTATTGATTTGATAAAAGGTTTTAATATTGAAACCATAGGTTTACCCGGCTTTGAAGCAGATGATGTTATTGGAACACTCGCAATAAAAGCAGAAAAATTAGGGTTTACAACTTATATGATGACGCCGGATAAAGATTACGGTCAGCTCGTTGATGAAAATACTTTTATTTATAAACCCGCACGCTCAGGAAACGAAGCTGAAATTTTAGGCATTGAAGAAATTTGTAAGAAGTGGGAAATTAAATCGGTGAGTCAGTTAATTGATGTGTTGGGATTAATGGGCGATAAAGCCGATAACATTCCGGGTATTCCGGGTGTGGGAGAAAAAACGGCAATACAATTAGTAAAAGATTATGGCAGCATTGAAAATTTATATTTAGATACCAGTAAATTAAAAGGGAAATTAAAAGAAAAAGTCGACAACAATAAAGAAATGGCGGTTCAGTCGAAACGTTTAGTGACTATTATTTTGGATTGTCCGGTTGAGTTTGATGAAAATAAATTGGTGCGGAAGGATTTGAATAAAGAAGCTTTGAAAAATTTATTTAAGGAATTAGAGTTCCGAAGAATTGCGCAAAATATTTTGGGGGAAGATATTGGCGGAGTTGAAACGCTGGCTGTAAAAACCGAATCCTCTAATGAAAAATCGAAAACTTCAGCAACATCCGTTTCATCGCAAACCGATATGTTTAGTACTGCCGATTTTTTTACGGCGCAAAATGGAAATAATTTGGCTAGCGGAGAAGTTTCGGAACCTGCAAAAGATTTTAAAACCATCGGCAACGTTGATCACAAATATATTTTGGTGGATAATGATACGAAGCTAAAAAATATGATTTCAGTTATTGCGAAACACAAAGAGTTTTGTTTTGATTCGGAAACTACAGGATTAAATTCGCTGGAGGCAGAAATTGTTGGCTTATCTTTTTCGGTTAAATCACATGAAGCATATTATGTTCCTATTGCCGCTGAAAGAAAAAAAGCGCAGGAACTTTTAGAAAAACTTAGAAACATTTTTGAAGATGAAACCAAAATTTTAATCGGACAAAACATAAAGTACGATTATCACATGCTGCGCAATTACAACATCACCATAAAAAATAAAATGTGGGATACTATGGTAGCGCATTTTTTAATTCAACCCGAAATGCGGCACAACATGAACGTGCTTGCCGAAACTTATTTAAATTATTCGCCGGTAAGTATTGAAAACCTCATTGGTAAAAAAGGCAAAAATCAAATCAGCATGCGCGATGTTTCCATTGAAACCATTAAGGATTATGCAGCCGAAGATGCCGATGTTACTTTTCAGCTGAAAGATATCTTTTTTCCGCTTCTTAAAAAAACCGAGACCGAAAAATTATTTACCGAAGTTGAAGTTCCGTTAATTGAAGTGTTGGCCGACATGGAACGCGAAGGAATTAATTTAGATGTAAAAGGGTTAAAGGAATTTTCGGCGCAATTAGAAACTGACATTACATTAGTAGATGCTGAAATACAAAAATTGGCAGGCACAAAATTTAATATTTCTTCGCCTAAACAAGTGGGCGAAATTTTATTTGAATACTTAAAAATAACTGACAAAGCTAAAAAAACAAAAACTGGTCAGTACGCTACCGGCGAAGATGTTTTATCAAAATTAGAAAATGCACATCCTATTGTTTCAAAAATTTTAGATTACAGAGAATTAGTAAAATTAAAAAGCACTTACGTGGATGCGATTCCCGATTTGGTAAATCCAAACACACATCACATTCACACTTCTTTTAATCAGGTGGTGGCTGTAACGGGGAGATTAAGCAGCGATAATCCCAATTTGCAAAACATTCCTATTCGTACTGAACGTGGAAGACAAATAAGAAAAGCATTTATACCGCGCAACAAAGATTTTGTTTTGTTGAGTGCCGATTACTCACAAATTGAATTACGCGTGGTGGCTTCTATTAGCGGCGACCCGAATATGTGTGAAGCATTTATTTCAGGAAAAGATATTCATACCGCAACGGCGGCAAAAGTTTATGGGATTGCTGAAAAAGAAGTAACGAAAGAAATGCGATACAAAGCCAAGAGCGTAAATTTTGGAATTATATACGGACAAGGCGCCTTTGGTTTGGCCGAAAATTTAGCTATCTCGCGTACCGAGGCAAAAGAATTAATTGATAATTATTTTAAAGAATATCCTTCCATAAAAAAATACATGGATGACACTGTAAATTTTGCGCGCGAAACCGGTTATGTGCAAACGTTGTTGGGAAGAAAAAGATGGCTGCGCGATATTAATAGCACTAATCAGACCGTTAGAGGCTTTGCCGAGCGTAACGCCATTAATGCTCCCATACAAGGTTCGGCGGCGGATATGATTAAAGTAGCGATGATTAATATTCATCACGAATTTAAAAAGAAGAATTTTAAATCGAAAATGATATTGCAGGTGCATGACGAATTAGTGTTTGATGTTTTTAAACCCGAATTAGAAATAATAAAACCTATTATAGAAAAGCACATGCAAAAAGCATTACCGCTAAAAGTTCCAGTAGAAGTAGGAATGGGAGTTGGAGTTAATTGGCTGGAGGCGCATTAGAAGAACCAACACTATTAAAAAAAATCAACACAGAGACCACCGAGGAACAGAGTTGCACAGAGATTTCGAAATGAAAAATATTTTTAAACTCATATTATTTTTTACTTGCGTTTTTTTATTGTCATCATGTTCAATTTACACAATGACCAGATCTAATCTTGAAAAAACATTAAAACAAATAAATGATAGCACTATGCGTTTTCGTTACGAAGCGCTGGACTTTGCCACTTTATTTAGAACCATTAATAGTCTTCAAAAAGGAAAACATTTTGTAAATGGAATTGGAGTTGTAGAATGTAATGATAATAAAGGTAGAATAGTAAATTTACAGATAAATAGCCAAACCAGATTGAGAATTACAAGTTGGGATAATTCAATAACAATTTATTTTTTTGATACTGTGTTTATAAAAGAATTTAATTACAATTCATTTATTATTGGTAGATACTCGCGAGCTTCTGATAATTTAATTCCAATAGACATTGGGGATATTACTAAGGTAGAAGTCATGTGTTTTTAAAATATAAAAATTCTAAATCCCCGCGCTCAGATGAAGAAAAAATCCATTTTGCATTAGTTTATTAAAACTATATTCCAAACCAATAACAATATCGTAATACGTTACTAAATCTATTCCAACTCCATAACCATATTGCCAACTGTTGGTTAAAGGATTATTTTTTCCATAAAAATTATCCTGCACATAACCGGCATCAAAATTTAAATTAATATACGCTGCAAAAGGAATGGTACTGAACTGCGGAATTTTTCTTAAAAATTTTGGTTCCCACACTTTAGTTTTTAAGAGTTGAAATTTTAAGGAGTTTTTACTGAGAAAAAAATTCTGTCCGTCCATTACATAATACTCGTAACCTCTTATAAAATCAGAATATCCCAAAGCACGGTTAAAATAATATAATAATTTATCAGTGGTATAATAACGCGCTTTAATTAGATTGGCCAAATAAAAACGTTTATACAATTGTGTGTATTTTCGCAACGAACCCCACACATACAAATTATTTACCGCTTCATCATAAATATAATTTAATCCGTCTTTTACAATTCCTAAATCAACTGTAATACCTTTTAAGGGATAGGGTTTATTATCGCGTTTATCAAAACTATAACGGTATTGCAATCCAAAATAAGCAA
>JAHEYG010000080.1:0-9766 GCA_023251725.1 Sphingobacteriaceae bacterium
CGAAATAAAATATCAGCGTTGGGATAATTTAACCGGGCCGATTTATGTTACAGATAAAAACGAAATTAATTCTATAAAATACTCAAACGGCGTTACTGAAAGGTATGATTTAAAAGACCCAAAATTAAATGTGGTTCTTCCATCGCAGAATCAAAATCAGCAGAATCAAAATCAACAGAATGAGAACCAAAATAATCAGAACCCATTAAATCGTTTAGAATTTTTGGGTGGTAAACAATTAATGTTTCAACAAAGAATTATTATAGACATCGAACTAATGGGATTAATTTCTAATCATCCGAACCAAACCATAAGAAGCAATTTGCAAAACGAGTACAAAAAAATGATGAATTATAAACGTGCAGCACCAGGTTTTTTGGCCTTAGGATTCGGAATAGGTTTTGCGGTACCAATTGTAGTAACTGCTGTAACATTATTTGGCGGCGGGTTTGGAATTTCGGGATTAACCAATGCAGTTACTATTATTGTGGCCGGCGCTCTTACCGGTGGAGTGATTAGAACTTTAGGATGTGCTTTTTCTAAAATGAATAAAAATAAAATGATGAATCAAAGAAAAGTAATTGCTGAAATGTATAATAACGGCCTGTGATAATTTTAAATTACAAATGTTGTGCCAAAGGCATCCCTATGGGAAATTATAAATTACATAGTAAAAATTATTTTTTAATTATCTGTTTATTTTTTTGTGGAGAATTTTTTTCTCAGGACACTATTAATTTTAAAAACGGATTGAAGCAATGCGTAAAAGTGGCCGAAGTGGGGAAGTCGGAATTAAAATATAAACGCTGTGATAATTTAGAGGGACCGGATTATTTTTTGGATATAGGTGAAATTAGTTTCATAAAATATTTGAATGGGGTTATTGAAAAGTTTAATGATACTCCGCAAAAAACAATTGCCATTATTCCGCCTAAGAATCAAGATCCAAAAAAACTATTGGAACTTGGCCTTAAAAATAAATTTAATATTAACCAACAATATTATGGTAATACCGAATTACTGAATTTGTTTTTTAAATATCCTAAACAAGAAATAAGAAGTGCTTTAAAACTGGAGTTTGATAAATTACTTATCTACCAGCGTGTTCGACCCTTGCTTTTGATTGGTGGACTTGGAATTGGATTTGCCGTACCGGTTTTAACTTCGGTTGTTTCTATGTGGAGTTATCCACCTAACTTTAATTTAATTTTTGGAGGAATTCTTGCAGGAGGAATAATTAGAACCTTAGGTTGTGCCTTCGCTACCATGAATAAAAATAAAGCAATTAATCAACGAAAAAAAATTATAGAACTGTATAATAATAATTTGCCCTGATTAAAATTTGAAATTTTTAATATCTAAAAAAACATTTTATGAATCGATTTTTTTTATTTTTTCTGCTCTGTTCTTTCGCAGCTATGGCACAGGATACCATTTATTACCGTAATGGCGAAGTTAAACTGGTTAAAATTATGGAAGTGCACAGCAGTGAGATAAAATATATAAGAGCCGATAATTTAACCGGCCCCGCTTACTATTCTAATAAAAACGAAATTAATTCGATTAGATATTCGAACGGACACATTGATATTTTTAACGCCATATTGCAGCAGGCAAATACCGAAGCTACAGTTACTCCCATTGTAAAAGCAGAGCCCGAAGATCCGCGGATTATTATTGGCCCTACTAAAAGATTATCTTTTATGAGTCGAAATTTAGGCGAGCGACAATTGCTGGTTGTCATCACCAATTTTAAAGATAAAAAGGTTGGGAAAATTATGCGCGAAGATTATTATTTAATGCGACGGCATAAACGCGCACAGTTTACATTTGCATTTACCGGGCTGGGGCTTGGCTTAGGCTCCATTACAGGAGCTAATGTTATTGCTTCAAACTCCGGTAATTGGTATAATTCATACTATCCGCTTTTTGGTTTTATAATTGGAGGAGTATTTACGGTGACAGGACAAATAATTGCCGCTGTATTTAAACACGAACGATTTGAATCGCGAAGGATGATTGTGGATACTTATAATAAACATTTGCAGTAATGTTGTGTCAAAGGCATCCCTATGGGAAATTTTAAATTAAATAGTAAAAATATTTTTATAATATTTATTTTATTTTTTTGCGGGAAAATTTTTTCTCAAGACACCATTTATTTCAGGAACAGTGAAGTTAAATCGGTTAAAGTAAACGAAGTAAATCCTACTGAAATAAAATATTTTAGATTCGAAAGTTTAAGCGGACCGATTTATACTTCTTACACCAACGAAATAAAAAAAATTAAATATGCCGGCGGACATGTTGATTCGTTTAATGTGGTTATACAAAAACCAAATGTTATTCAAACTAAAAATGTCTTTAATAATTCAAAAATTGAAATTGTTAGCAGCAAGAATATGTATTATGAGACACGTCGTATAGGTGATGATAAAATATTGACTTTAATTTTAAGTTATCATGATAAAATATATTCCGAAAAAATGATGTTACAGTTTATAGAAATGAAGAAGTATCAAAACAAACAACATTTATTTGGATTTATAGGATTAGGTTTAGGACTAAGTTCAATTTTAATTGGCGTAGGTTCAAGTATAGGTTCTTATGGGACTCCTATTTGGTCGCCTCCTTTATATTTTGGATTAGCGATTGGCGGCACAATATTATTAACAGGACTGGTAAATGCAGAGTATTTTAAATCCAAACGCATCGAAAAAAAACTTTTAGTTGCCGACATGTATAACAGGGGGCTACAACAATAAAATGGAAAAGCAAATTATAATATTTATTTTATTTTTTTGTGGGAAAATATTTTCGCAGGATACAATTTTTTTTAAAAATGGAGAAATTAAACAGGTGAAGGTAGATGAAATTACTGCCTCGGAAATAAAATTTTATCGTTTCGAGAGTCCGCAAGGGCCCTTATATACTGCCGACAAATACAAGGTGCAAAGCATTAAATATGCGAACGGACAAATTGACAAATTTAATGTAAGCGATAATCCCAACATTGATACTCACGAAACAACTGTTAGTATAATTGCGGTTAACGACAGATTAGAGTATTTTAACAGAAGTATTTTTTATCGCCATCGCGGTATAAATAACGACGAACTATCAATATTAATTGAAGAATATCCCAAGGCTCAAAAAAGACAAGCTTTAAAAACACAATTCGATTTAATGAAAAAGTACAAAAGAAATCAGTTGCTTTTTGGTTTTGGTGCACCGGTTGCCGGCCTTGGAATTTATTTAGCCGCTCTTGCTTTAAGCCGAAGTCTTTTTCCTAATCAAAGCAGCAATGCAACAATTGTTAGTACCGTGGGATTATTGGTGGGAGTTTCGGCTTATGTAGTAGGAAATATTTTAAAACAAAGTTTTAAAACAAAACGCTATAGAGCAACCGCCGAATTAGTAAATATGTATAATGAATAGAATTTTTTTATTTATTTTTTTATCCAGGGAAGTTTTTTCACAAGACACCATCTATTTTAAAAATGGGGATTTAAAAGCTGTTAAAGTTAAAGAGGTGAGTGAATATGAAATTAAATATAACCGCTTTGAAAATTTAAACGGACCGGTGTATATTTCTTACAAAAGCGATATAAAAAAACTTAAATATTTCAGTGGTCTTATAGATACTTTTAATGTAGAAGGGCAAAAAACAAATTCTAAAATAGAAGATGGAAATTACAATAATTCATTAATAGAAGTTTCATTTTTAAAAAGATTAATATATAAAAAACGTCATATAGGCGACGAGAAGTTATATAATTTAATTTTAGTTTATCCAAACCAACAAGTTTCAAAAAGCATGCAAGAATTATATGACCAAATGGATATTTATAGAATGAAGCAAAAGAAGGCAGGGTCATTTGGATTAATAATTGGAGGCGGAGCATTTGCCACAGGTTTAGTTGGGGCATTTTTACTTCATCCTAAAAATGATTTTACTTATTGGCTAGGTGGGGGATTGATTCTTGGAGGCACAATAATGATAACTGGTCAAATAATTTCAACCGTTTTTAAATTTAAACGCGACAAAAAAAGGTTGTTAATTGCCGATACGTATAACAAAGGTTTGCAGTAATTTTTATTTCCTTCCGGGACATTTTTTGCAGCGGTCGCCTTTCTTAAAACTCTTACAACATTTTTTATTTTTTTTGCAAAGTTCTATAAAAGGAAGCAGCGAACAATTGTTTTGCCATTTGGTAGGTTTGGTATTTTGTAATTCGCCAAAATTCATCAGTCAAAAATCCGTAATAAGAGTTCGTAATCATATACCGTAAACATGGTAATTTGGAAATTGCAGGCATAAAGCCGATTTTTACAGCCTCACCCCCAGCCTCTCTCCAAGGGAGAGGGGAGAAGAGGCATTCTAAGTTGAGTTAATTGAATAATGGAAATAGTTCCCATAAATAAATATATTACTGAGGGCGATGAGGCGCTTATTATTGCGGGTCCTTGTGGTGCCGAAACGCGTGAGCAGGTTTTAGAAACGGCTAAACAATTATCGCAAAAGGCCTTAGCCCGCCCTGACGGGAACGGGCAAGTAAAAGTTTTTCGTTCGGGAATATGGAAACCTCGCACGCGACCAAATTCATTTGAAGGAGTGGGCGAAGACGGATTAAAATGGTTAAGCGAAGTAAAAGAAAAATATAATTTAAAAACTACGGTTGAGGTGGCCAATGCGCAACATGTTGAATTGGCTTTAAAACACGGTGTAGATATTTTATGGATTGGCGCGCGCACAACTGTAAATCCGTTTTCGGTTCAGGAAATTGCCGATGTATTAAAAGGAGTAGATGTGCCTGTGATGGTAAAAAACCCCATTCACGCCGATTTGCAATTATGGTTAGGAGCCATTGAAAGAATTTATAATTCGGGAATTAATAAAATTATTGCGGTGCATCGCGGATTTCATTTTTTTGGGAAAAGTAAATACCGCAATAAACCTTTTTGGGAAATTGCCATCGAATTAAAAACATTGTTACCGCAATTGCCCATTATTTGCGACCCGAGTCACATTAGCGGTCGGCGCGAATTAATTTTTAGTGTTTCGCAAAAAGCTTTGAATTTAGGAATGAGCGGATTAATGATTGAGTCGCATCCTCATCCTGATAAAGCATTGAGCGATGCACAGCAACAATTAACGCCTGTTAAAGTAATTGAATTATTATCACAATTATCTTTCCCGAAAACTTTTAGCAACAACATTGAATTTACCGATAAATTAAATCAGTTTCGTTCGATGATTGATGAAATTGATGATGAGCTGATAAATGTTTTGAAAAAACGCATTTCGGTAATTGAAGAAATTGGTGAATATAAAAAAGAACACAACATAACTGTTTTTCAATTAGAGCGGTGGCAAGAAATTTTACGTACGCGAACTCAGTGGGGAGAAAAATTAGGACTCTCCAGAAATCATATCGAAAAAATTTGTCAGTTGTTGCACGAAGAATCTATTAGAGTACAGAATGAAAGGCGCCACTAACCTGCCTGCCGTCGCGCTAGCCAAACTACGGCAGGCAGGTTACACGAATTTTCACTAATCTGTGTTTACATTCACGTAATTCTGCATTTAGATTAGTGAAAATTAGTGGCTAGTCTAACTTCAAAGCCGAGGTTCCAATAACCACGCCGTCGCAAGTTAATTCTATAATGTAATTGCCGGCAACGAGCGGACCGTTACCTTCGCAATACGCTACTGCGCGAATTTCTACATTACCATAATTAATAGTTTCCTTTCCGGCAAAGTAGCCGTTCGATTGATCGAAGGAAAATTTATAATTGTCGTCGTAATTTTTGACCATTTCTTTTCCGTCGGGTGTAATAATTCGGATGTAAATAGTTTTCTCACCGCCTTTTGCAATTTTATTTTCGCCCAATGAAAAAGTTACTTTTATTTTTTCGGTTTTCTTGGCTTTTGTTGTGGCACTTTCTTTGGTGCCACCGCTTTTAAAACGAACGCCTCCTGCTACAATATTAAAACAAGATAAGATGGAACCTTTTTTAATAGTGGCTTTTAATTCGTCTTTTTCTTTATTGAGTCCTGTTATTTTTCCTTTTTCGTGATCGAGTTCTTTAATTACATTTTCTTTTTCAACAATTAAATTTTTGTTGAGTGTTCCCAGCGAATCGATGGTTCTCACATAACCTTTCATTATTTCGCGCAGCGTGTTGGTTTCTTTTTTTAGTTTACCAATAATCCAGGCATCGCCTTTGTGTTTTTCGGCTTCTTTTAATAATTGCTCTATGTACGTTTTTTTGGTGGCAATTTCAACATTGAGCGCGCTGTCGTTAGTTTCTAAAGTAGAATATTCTTTTTGCAAAGCCAGCAAATCACTTTTTACGCTTTCGCGTTCAACGTAAACTTTTTCGGTAATTATTATTTGGTCGGCGACTTTATTTTTTTCTTTTAAATATAACCAAACGGTCACGCCATTGCTTCCCATTAAAAGAAAAATTAAAATCCAAAGCAGTGCACCGCGTTTTTTCGACTCTTTTTGCTGTTCTTCCATTACTCAATTTTATACAAAAATATGTATTTTAGCGTCTTAAATTAACTTATTGTAAACGATATTTAAACATCACTTTGTGAACTCATGCAGTTGTTAAAAGACTTTTTTTCGCTCATTTACCCAAGAAACTGTTTGGCTTGCAAGAATCTTTTGTTTAAGCACGAGGAGTTTATTTGCAATCATTGTTTTGTCAATTTACCCAAAAGTAATTTTCATTTACAAGAGCAAAGTGAGCTCGACCGGGTTTTTTACGGAAGAGTTCCTATTTTGGCTGCGGGAAGTTTTTATGTTTTCGAAAAAAGCGGAAGAGTTCAGCAATTGCTTCATCAAATAAAATACAAAGGCAATAAAGAACTGGCGAAGCAACTCGGTGCCTGGTATGCAGCGTATTTAAAGGAGGACCGTGATTTTTTTAAATCGCATGTAATTATTCCGGTGCCTTTGCATCCCAAAAAATTTAAGCAGCGCGGCTTTAATCAGAGCGAAGAATTGGCGAAAGGATTTAGCGAGGTGTGGAAATTACCCTTGGTAACAACTAATTTATTACGTACCGATTTTACAAGTACGCAAACTAAAAAAAGAAAATTCGACAGGTGGGAAAACGTAAAAGATAAATTTGATTTAACAAACCCTGAAGAGTTAAAAAATAAAACGGTTATTTTAGTGGATGATGTAATTACAACAGGTGCCACTATTGACGCCTGCTATCAGGCCTTAAGCAAAGCCGAGGGAATAAAAATAAATGTATTGAGTTTAGCTTACGCGAGAAAAAATTAATTGTATATCAATTAAAGATGAATAAATTTGTTTTATGGCCGATGATTTAAAAATTACTGCAAGCAATAAAGAAGAAAAATACCGCGAGTTGTTACCGCAGATTGAAGCTTTGGTAAAGGGGGAAAGCGATGTGATTGCTAATTTAGCCAACGTATGCGCCGCTTTAAAATACGGAATGAACTTTTTTTGGGTGGGATTTTATTTGGTGGAAGAAAACGAATTAGTGCTCGGTCCGTTTCAGGGTCCGGTAGCGTGCACGCGCATACAAAAAGGAAAAGGTGTTTGCGGAACAGCTTGGAGTAAGGGTGAAACCGTTATAGTGGAAGATGTAGATAAATTTCCCGGACATATTTCTTGCAGTTCACTTTCAAAATCAGAAATTGTAATTCCCATTTACAATAACGGCGAAATTATTTCGGTGTTGGACGTGGATAGCGATCACTATTCTTCTTTTGATAAAACCGATGAATTGTGGCTGAAGAAAATTCTGGAATTGATATTGTACTAATCAATAAAACTAACGCGCAGACCGATCCTTCCACCCAGGTTCAGGATGGCACGTGATGTTTGGCATTTAAGCATGTCATGTTGAGCGAAGTCGAAACATCTGTCATTGCGAGACCGTTAGTTGTGAAATGGATTGTAGTTGATTAAGCCGTTCCTTCGTCCGATAGCTATCGGACTACGGTCAGGACGCTTTATACCTTGTTATTTTTCCGGGAACACCCTGAGCGTAGTCGAAGGCTGCATTTTGAATGCTATCATTTCACTCCTGCAAATAAACCCGCTTCACCCGACTAGAAATTCCGGTGAGCACTTCGTAGGGAATAGTATGCAAAGTTTCGGACATGCTTTTTATCTGTTCAAAATTTTCGAAAACAATTACTTCATCGCCTTCTTTGCAATTAATACCGGTAATATCAATCATGCACATATCCATACAAACATTACCAACAGTTTTGCATAAAACATTATTTATGCTTACCGAAAAATTTCCGTTTCCTAATTCGCGTTTAAAACCATCGGCGTATCCAATGGGGATGATAGCTATAGTGGTGTCTTTTTTAATTTTACCGTTGCGGTTGTAACCAACGGTCTGTCCTTTGTACACGGTTTTTATTTGTGAAATTCTGGTTTTTAAAGAACCCACATTTTGTAATTTATTTTGTTCCCCTTTATTTACGCCCACACCATACATCCCAATTCCCAGTCGCACCATGTCGTAATGCGCATTCTTAAAACGCGAAACACCCCCCGAATTACAAATGTGTTTTAAAAACGAATATCCTAATTTACTTTCCAACTTGGCACAGGCAATTTCAAATAATTTTATTTGCTCATTGGTAAATTCATCCAAGTCCGGATTATCCGTTCCCGCCAAATGAGAGAACACCGATTTAACATGGGCCAACGGCGATTTTAATAATTCGTCTCCCAGTTTCTCAATATCATGTTCTTCAAAACCCAAACGTTTCATGCCCGTGTCTATTTTTAAATGAATTGGGTAGGGATCCATCACTCCGCTTTTATCTAATTGGTGATTGAATAATTCTAATAACTTAAACGAATAAATTTCGGGTTCTAAATTGTAATTAATAATATCTTCCAATGAATCGGGCTCCGGACTCATCACCATCACCGGCAAAATAACATTATCGTTGCGCAGTTCTACTCCCTCGTCGGCATAAGCCACAGCTAAATAATTTATTCCTAAATGCTGTAGGGTTTGCGCAATTTCGCTGCTGCCGCTGCCATAGCCCATAGCTTTAACCATGCACATAATTTGTGTTTTTGATTTTAATAAGCCGCGATAATAATTAATGTTATTGGTTAAATGATTTAAATTTATTTCTAAAACCGTATCGTGACTTTTTTGCTGCAGCAAAGCACTTATTTTTTCAAACTCAAAACTGCGCGCGCCTTTTAAAAGAATTGTAGAATTGATGAATTGGTGATTTTTAGAATGCAAATCTTTAATAAAATCGGCAGTAGAATCGAAAAATAATTTTTCCTGCGTAAACAATTTTTCGTGTTGCGAAATATTTTTTCCAATACCAATCAATTGCTGAATTTCGTAATGCGATAAAAGTTTCGCGATTTCCTGATACAAATGTTCGTTGGTTTGTCCCGAATGTTCAATATCAGAAAGTACAACCGTTTTTTTATGACTCCGGCTTTGCTGGTGTAAATGGTTCAGGGCAATTTGCAAAGAGTTCACATCCGAATTATAAAAATCATTTATTAAAATGCAATTATTGATTCCGGTTTTAATTTCGAGTCGCAGCGCTATGGCTTGTAAATTTTTAAATTCATTTACAAAATCTTCGGGATTAAGTTTCAGTGCAATTAAAGCTCCCACGCAAGTGGTAACATTTAACACCGAAGCTCTGTCGGAAAACGGAATTTCGAGAATGAAAAATTTATCGGAGTAATGCAATTCAATTTTACTTGAATTTTCGTAA
>JAHEYG010000080.1:9866-13367 GCA_023251725.1 Sphingobacteriaceae bacterium
TCGTAACTTTCGGTTTCGCCCAATAGCACTAAGTTATCGTTATTTATTTTACGGTGCGAAATATGCGCGAGATTTCCGCAATGCATACAAATGGCGTGAACTTTTGTTACATACTCCGCGCAAGCGAGCAATTGCGGCATAGGTCCGAATGGGTTTCCTAAATAATCCATATCCAGTCCCGCCACAATCACTCTTATTCCCGAATCGGCTAATTGTTTGCAAACGCCCGGTAACTCCATATCAAAAAATTGCGCTTCATCAATTCCCACCACTTCCACTTCGTGCGCCATTAATAAAATATTTGAACTCGAAGGAACCGGCGTACTGTGAATTTCGTTACCCTGATGCGAAACTACTTTTAAATCGTGATAGCGATTATCGATTTGAGGTTTAAAAATTTCGACTTTTTGTTTAGCAAATTGCGCCCGTTTTAAACGGCGAATAAGCTCTTCGGTTTTTCCCGAAAACATACTGCCGCAAACTACTTCTATCCACCCGCGTTTTTGTGCCGACTTTGTGTTTTCTAAAAACATTGTTTAAAAGGCGTTAAAATTAAACTTTATTGGTAAACGTATTAATTGTAAAATTACATAAAATTAAACGCAAAAATTATATTTAATTTATTTTAAGAATGTCGACCGATAAAGCATACGAACAATTTAAACTGGCAGCGCTCGAAGTGAAATCCATTTTAATTGAGTTGGATGAAAACATTCATCCATCGGTGGATGATATTGAAAAGTTGGGTGAAAAAATTAATGTGTTAAATGAGCAAATTGCCATTTATAAATTTTTAAAAGGACAAACCGAACTATCTCCGAGTTTGAATTTGCATTTAAAAGTAATGGAAAAAACTACGGGTAAGGAAGAAGAAGAAATAAAATCGGCGCAAGCTATTTCGCAAAACGAAATTTTAGCATTTAATGCATCGCAACCGGGCGAAATAAAATCGGGCTCTAATCAAAATGTAAAAAAGCTCGAATTAAATTTGAATGATAAATTCAGAATGATAAACGAATTATTTAACACCAGCTCTACCGAATATAATTTAGCGATGGATCAAATAAATTCGATGCCTGATCTTGAAAAGAGCGTAGCGTATTTAAATGAACTTAAAAATTTATATCGCTGGACTGAGGAACATGAAATGGTGAAACAGTTGTATAAAATTAATCAAAAGAGATTCTAGCCTCATCCCCGACCCTTCTCCAAGGGAGAAGGGAGGATATTGCGTTTATTATGAAACAATTTTTTGCATTTTACATTTTGCTTTGCATTTCTATTTGCTCGCTTCGCTCGCTGGGGCAGGATACTGTTTATGCGCGGCAGGTGATAAAGAAATTAACTTCGAAAGATTTTTTTGGGAGAGGATATCTTAATAACGGTCTCGATAAAGCGGCAAAATATATTTCATCCGAATTAGAACGCTTTAAAGCAAAACCGCTTTTTGCAACGGGTTATTTTCAATGGTTCGATTTTAATGTGAATACTTTTCCGGGTAAAATGAAAGTAAAACTCAATGGTAAACTTTTAAAACCCGGGATAGATTTTATTTTGGCGCCGGGCAGCAGCGGACAAATAGGAAAATTTGATTTGGTAAAAAAAGACAGTTTACATTACACCGGCAGAACCAATTCGTATATGATGGTAGAGCTTACAAAAAAATTAACCTTTAGTGTAGCTACCGAAGCGGCGAGTTATTGCGCTATTGAATTATTGAAAAACAATACTACAGTAAATACTGCAACCGAATTAAAAACCATTGAAGTAGAAATTGAAAATAAATTGCTCACTAAATACATTAACAAAAATGTGTGCGGATTTATACCCGGTAAAATAAATAACGATACTATGATTGTTTTTTCGGCGCATTACGATCATTTGGGCGGTATGGGAAAATCTACTTTTTTCCCCGGTGCAAACGATAATGCCAGCGGGGTAAGTATGTTATTGAATTTAGTAAATTATTATTCTAAAAATCCACCTAAGTATAAAACAGTTTTTTTATTTTTTGCAGGAGAGGAAGCAGGCTTACTCGGCTCAAAACATTTTACAGAACAAACCGGATTTGATTTTAAAGCTGTAAAATTTTTAATTAATCTCGATTTGCTGGGAACCGGCGACGAAGGCATAATGGTGGTAAACGCTACCGAATACAAAACGCAATTCGAAAAATTAAATTCAATTAACAGCAAAAAAAGTTTGGTGAAAGAAATACGGCAGCGGGGCAAAGCAAAAATAAGCGACCATTATTGGTTCAGCGAAAAAGGCGTGCCTTGTTTTTTTATTTATACCCTTGGCGGGATAAAAGCTTACCATGATGTATTTGATATTGAGAAAACTCTGCCGTTAACAGATTATACAGATGTATGCAAACTTTTAATTGAGTTTGTGGGGGCTTTGTGAGAATTGAATTTTAATGGAATGCTTGCCCCGCTTTATTAGGAATTTAAAAATAAGTATTTACCGCAAATTCAAATTGACTAATAAAGATTTTCTTAAAAGCAGTAATGTTATTTAATTCATAAAAAATTAAAAGCGCTTTTTTATATTCAGTGGAATCTATTGTTCTAAAAGAAATAGGACAGTAATTATAATTGAGAAGTAAAGCGTTGCTGATGATTCTGGCGGTTCTTTTATTTCCATCAGCAAAAGGCTGGATGTAGGAAATTAATACCAAAACCAATAATGCTTTTACAAATACATTTTTTTGATGGTTCACTAATTTACACATACCCCTAATGGCTTCTTTAATTTGAAACTCATTATCAATAGGTTTATAATTAGTTCCGGAAATTCCAACCCTGCGCTTTCTGATATTTCTGTCAACACCCAAATTTTTTATTAATAAGCTATGAATGTCTTCAATTCGTGAAAGTGTTAATTTGTTGAGGTATGATTTATTTTCAATAATAAAATCCAGAGCGTCTTTATGATTTAATAGCATTACTGCTTCGTCTTTTGTTTTTCCTGCCGCGGTTTCTTTTTCTTTCAGTAATCTTTCTGTTTCTAAAAGCGAATAGGTATTTCCTTCAATTTGCGACGATTTCCAGATCAGGTCAATCGCTAATCGTTCAAGCTCTTTATTGTATTCGGTTTTTTTTAGTTTAGCAATATTCGCTTTGTATTTTTTTTGCAGATTATTGAGTTGAACAAGTTCTTCGCTTGTAAAAACTATGGCACGACTTAAAGTATCGTTAATTAAAGAGTGGTTAAAACTTTTTTTAATCTCGCGTTCATCAATTTCCTTTTTAAAATATTCTTCCATATCCACCGGATGAAGCAATTCATAAGCCGCACTTAATTGATATTTTGTGGCCTTGCCTTTACCTTCATATTCAATAAGATTTTCTGAAATTAAATCTTGTAAAACTCTTTTTACGGTGGCGTATCCAACATCTATTTTCAGCCCTTCATGTATTTCCTTGGAGGATAATAATGGATTTGCTTTAATAAAGGCAAGCACTTCGTTATGCTTATTAAGGTTTATTTTGGCCATTG
>JAHEYG010000081.1 GCA_023251725.1 Sphingobacteriaceae bacterium
ATCGTTACCTATAGGTGTTTTCGTTGTTTTTTGTTCTGAGATTTGAGAGGGTTGATGAGTTGGGGCCGAAACAATGGTTGGTGTTACCTGGGCCGGGGAAGCCTGAACGTAAACCGGAGCGGATTGTTGTTTGCCTGTTTTGATAACGATTTTAATCTCTTTTGTTTCCAATTCAACTTCGTTTACCCCGCTTTTTGAAACAAATTTTATAAGATCCTGAATTTCGTTTAACTTCATTTTTGTTAGGGTTTAGTTTAGTTAGTGGCGTCAAAAATAGGATTATTTTGAATATAAGGAAATTTAATTTTTGAGTATTTTTCACTGAAAATCACCTAAAATCATCTAAAATTCATAAAAAAAGCCTCAAAATGAGGCTTTTTCACGTATTTTTGAAAAATCGGTTATTTGCCCAATTTTTTCTTAAGATTAGCGTCAAGGGCATCCAAAAACTCTTCGGTATATAAATAATGCTCGCCATGCTTTACATTATTGCCATGAGCACAAACGGCCAAATCTTTTGTCATTTTCCCGCTTTCCACAGTTTCAACACAAACCTTTTCTAAAGCCTGTGCGAAATTTATAAGTTCTTTATTGCCGTCTAATTTACCACGAAATTCTAAACCTCTTGTCCATGCAAAAATACTGGCGATTGGATTTGTTGAAGTTGGTTTTCCGGCCTGATGATCACGGAAGTGACGCGTTACAGTTCCGTGAGCTGCTTCTGCTTCTACAGTTTTTCCATCCGGCGTAACTAAAACAGAAGTCATTAATCCCAAAGAACCAAAACCCTGCGCAACAGTATCCGACTGAACATCGCCATCATAATTTTTACAAGCCCATACAAAATTGCCATTCCATTTTAGTGCAGAGGCCACCATATCATCAATTAAGCGATGCTCATAAACAATTTTTGCAGCTTCAAATTTTGTTTTAAATTCTTTCTGATAAATTTCTTCGAAAATATCTTTGAAACGACCGTCGTATTTTTTTAGGATTGTATTTTTTGTGGAGAGATATAATGGCCATCCTTTTGATAATGCAGTATTGAAACAAGAATGTGCAAATCCTTTAATGGATTCATCGGTATTATACATGGTTAAAGCAACTCCATCGCTTTTAAAATTAAAAACCTCGAACGATTGGGGAGCGCTTCCATCTTCGGGAGTAAAACTCACTGTTAATTTTCCTTTTCCTTTTGTAACAAAATCTGTAGCGCGGTACTGATCGCCGAACGCGTGACGACCTATACAAATGGGTGCAGTCCAGTTTGGAACTAACCGCGGTACATTTTTACAAACTATTGGCTCACGAAAAACGGTTCCATCTAAAATATTACGAATGGTTCCGTTGGGTGATTTCCACATTTGTTTTAATTTAAATTCTTTTACGCGGGCTTCATCGGGCGTAATGGTGGCGCATTTAATTCCCACACTATATTTTTTAATGGCTTCAGCCGAATCAATTGTTACCTGATCGTTAGTAGCATCTCGGTGTTCGATTCCTAAATCGTAATATTTAATATCTATTTCGAGGTATGGAAGAATTAATTTGTCTTTAATAAATTTCCAGATGATGCGGGTCATTTCATCGCCATCTAATTCTACCACCGGATTTGCTACTTTAATTTTGCTCATATAACTGTGTTTTTTGAAATTAATTTGATTGGCAAATATATAAATTAGGAATTAAAAATGCGATTAATCCCATAAAAAAAGGCCTTCCTTTAGAGGAAAGCCTTTATATAGGAGATTAATTTATTTTTTTACTTTGGATCTTCGCTTTTTTTTTCAGCTGGAGGAGAAGTAGCTACCGTAGAAGTTCCGGTTGTTTTATTAGTGTTGCCGGTTTCCTTTTTATGTCCGGGTAAACCTTTTTCATTTATTGCCATACGTGTTCCGCCACCGGAAGTTCCTGATTTTTCTTTTTTAGGCTCTTGTTTTTTGTCTCCATCCTGATCTTGCGCAGATACAGAAAGCGAAGTCATAATAAATAATGCCGATAGTGTGATGATTGTTTTTTTCATTGGTCTTAATTTTAATTAATGTAAATCTAAACAAAAGCCTCCAAATATAAACTTAAATACTGTTAATATTATTTCAACAATTCCATAGCTTCCTGAATAGAAATGATTTCGTTTTTAAATGTGGCAATTATAAATGCTTCCGGGAAACCTTTATTTTCTAATTCTAATCGGGCTTTTTCGGCAGCATCCTTAGTTGAATAATTTCCGGTAACGTAACGAATCATACCCGTTGACGTAGCTTGTTTATCAACAACGTCTAAATCTTTTATTCGTTCCTCCATACTACTTTCTGTTCCCGGTTTTTTCAAAGATCCCAATTGAAGTTTAAAATGAATGAGCGATTTGTCAATAGAATTAAATACTTTGTTTTCGTTTAAGTCTTCTTTTTCGTTAGTGGCCATAGTAGCTTTAGTGGCGCTCATCGGAATACGATGACCATCTTTATAAGCTGTAACAAACGCATCCTGATATCCCATCAACACTAAATCTGCTCTTAAAGTTGCGGCTTCCTTAATTGTTTTACAGCCATTAGTAACGTAACGATAATAATCATCAGTGGTTTTTAATTCTAATACACCACCTTTATTTTTGAACACTGCTTTTGAAATTTTATTTTTATAGGCCCCCAATTGCACACGGTAAACAATATCGCCTTTCGCAAATGTATTTTCATTAGTGGTTACATTATTTTTAGGATTAGTGTTATTGGCAGCAACAGTATTGGTTTTTACTCCTCCCGCTTTAGCTTCTTTCACCAATTTTTCTAATTCTTCGCTCGTAACATCATTTAATTTCTCATCCTTAAAATAATTTATTTTAGCTTTTTTATTTCCTTCAGCAAAAAATTCATCTCGTCGCTCTACCGCTTTAAGTACATCATCAAAACTTCCGGAAGTGTATATTACAGTAGTTCCATCATCTAAAACTGTTGACTTAATATCTCCAATACTTAATAAATAAGCCATCTCATCGCTTGGTACACCGCCTTTGTATGTAGCTAAATTTACCGTATACATTTTTTGTTCAGGACTAACCACTTTTGGTTTAACAGGGTTTATCGCATAAGCGTTACCGATAACTTCGGTAGATTTATCTAATCCTAACGAATCAAAATAATGATCGAACCAACTTTGCCAAAACTCATCGGTTAATGCAACACCGTGTAAATTAACTTCGAATCCTTTTGGCGAAGGATTTTCATCATCCATATAATTTGGTACGCCATCTTTATCATCGTCGAGCGGACAACCAAACGCATCTACTTTTACACCTACCGGAGTACCATGACATTTATCATCCCAATCTTTTACACCGTCTTTATCATAATCGGCATTATCAATTGCCAGCCAATCCACTCCATCGTAATGACTATCCGGAATAGTATCGGTTTTATCTTTTTTAGTAAACACCAAATCATATTGCAAACCAAAGGAGGCATAAACAAATTGATCCATACTTTTATTTCCTACCCTATTGCCTAAACTTTTATCGGTAATGCCATCAATGTAATCGGTATTGGTTAAATAATATTGAACACCCATTTTAAAATCGAAACGGTCGGTAATTTGCATAAGCGCGCCAAATCCCAATGGAAATGCCCACGAACGTTCCTGATATTTTCCGAAACCATCGGCGTTACGTTCTCGTATATCCGTTTCGTAAACATAATCTCTTACTAAATCTTTTGCATTTTGTGAACCGGCGCTTCCTTCGGCCATATTTTTTATAGAACCATCGCTCCAGTAATTATATTTTTCACCATTCTTATCGAACAAATCTGTTTTAGATAGAAATTCAAAACCTGCAACGCCTGCGCTTATCCACGGGCGAATTTTATAATTATCGGGAATAAAATTTCCAAAATCGTACAATAAATTGAATCCACCGCAACGAATTTCAGATTCAAAATTTTCGTTACGCGTTGGTTCGTTTTCATCGGCGCCTAATTTTCCGAACATCACGTTAAAATTAATTTGCAGGTAGCGATTAAGACGATGCGAAATATTTAAATCGTAACCAATTCGGGCGGTCCACGGCGCCTGGTAATGGTCGCTATATAAATCGCCCCAAAAAGATAACATGCCGGCGCCCAAAGAAATTTTTGGTTTAAAATTTTCGAGTGAAGGAAGGGAAGGTTCTTGTTTTTGAGGGGCAACTGTTGGTGAAGAATTTGTTGAGGGCGTAGTTTTAGATGTATCCTTCTGAGCAAACGTAATGTTCACTAAAAATAAAAACATCATTAAATAACTAGACCATTTCATAAAAAAAATATAAAAATAATACCTCCGGTTCTACCTGTACCACTTTTGGTTTGAAATCATTAAAGCTTCCTGCACTGTAATTCTTTTGGGACCGTTATACGCTGTAACAAAAGCACCGTTCACCCCTTTGCCTTTTACGTTTTCGCGGTGATTGCGTGCTAATTTATATTCTTCAAATTTTCCGACCAAAAATTTTGTGTAACCACCGTTCATTTCACTTCTTATATTTTCGGAAATATTATACAAGCCCGCCAATGTTGAATTAGAAACATTTGGATTTGTGAAAGCACCAATTTGAATGCAATAAGAAACATTTCCTCCGTCTGTACGGGCATTATTTGTTAACGTTGTTTGTGTATTTTCGCTGTTGGAACTTGTTGTATTGGTGGCAACCGGATTATTTGTTTCGGTAGCAGTAACAGTATTTGTATTTTCAGCAGCCACAGTGTTTGTGGCAACTGCAGCTGTAGTTTCTGTTGGAGTGCTTGCAACAACTGTATTTGTTGTTTGCGTAGTTTCGGTATTTGTAACCACCGGCGTTTCAGCAGCAGGTGCAGTAATTTTTTCGGGAGAAAGTTTGTAAGATTTAGATTGATTACTTTCCAAATAAGAAAACTCGCCTTCTAAAGTAATTTCTGTTTTTATGGTTCCCATAAGTGTATAAGAAATTTCTACTTCATCGGTAGTTGGAACATTTACCCAAACAAATTTTATTTTATTATCGGCTACCGAAAAAGAACTGCCGTTTGTTTTGCCTTGCTTGGCAGAAAAACCTTCCGGTAAATTATCGCTGTATCTTGCAAAGCCTTTTACATTGGCTTTTTTAACCTTTACATCTATATTCCATTCATTAGGATTTGTTCCTTTTGTCACCACTCGCGTCGCTGAAATATTAGTGTTAGGTTCTTTGTTTAAAGCATCGGCAGATAAAGTTTCGCTCATAGCGGAAGTTGTGTTTGTGCCGCTCGTATTTTCGGTTTGAACGGTAGGAGTTTCGGCAGTTTTTGTTTCTGTAACAACGGCAGCCACATTTCCTTCTCCCACCATCACCTGAACAGGCGTCATCTCAATAACCACTTTATTATTATTTTCAACGTAAGAATATTTTGCACCAATGGTTTTTGAACCGCTTACCGAAGCATCAACGACCAATAAAAATTTAACAGTTAATTCGGCATCACCGGGCAATCCGGTCCAAATCCATTTGCCAATACCTGATACAAACGAAAATGTGCCGCCTTTACTTTCAGATTCTTTTACGGTAAAACCTTCGGGAACTTCTATCTGTAATTTCGCAAAACCGCTCATGCTGCCTTTTTTAACAATTAACTCTGCGGATACTTCTGAACCCGGTTTAATATTTTGAGGAAAATTCCCGTTGACAACCACCCCTCCACTATCGAAAAACATTGTGTAAAAAAATAATGCTATTGAGTTGATGGTTACAAACAGGTATTTTATCATATAGTTTATTTATTGTTCAAAGAAGAAGTCGATGAGTCGATTTATCCTCTCCACAGTAAATCCCGCATCGCCCTCAAAGAAAGCATCAATTGTTTTTGTTATTTCTGACGCTGTAATATGTCCATCGTTATTTAAATCGGCTCCTTTTAATTCTTTAGGAATAGAAATTGTTTTTCCTGATTTCTCTTTTATTTCTTTTGACTTGGTTTCTACCTTTTTTAAATAAGCTAATGATGGCATGGTATTAAATCCTTCGCTTCTTTCAACGGCAGTTGAATCCCATTCTAATTGTCGGTGTGCATAATCCTCTTCATTGATGGTAACACCTGCTCCATCCACTTTTGCACCTCGCTTAGAATTTGGTTCTTTATCCAAATAATCAGGAATATCATCGTTATCATCATCGAGCGGACAACCATGCCCATCTACTTTTACTGCGGCAGGAGTTCCCAAACAACGATCGCTTACATCTTGTACACCGTCTTTATCATAATCGCTATGGTCGAGTGCAGTAAAATCAATATCAGAATAAATATCTTTTGGTTTTTTTCCTAAGTGAACGTTGATGGAGGCGTTTGCTCCCATCCAACTATCATTACCACCACTTTTATAATTATCCATATAATCGCTGAATGCCAAATTATAATTTATGGATAAACGGAAACTGGTACGGAAACCTATTTGAAATTTTGCGCCAACGTTTATTGGGAGATACAAACAACTTCTACCGTAATTTGCAACTGTATCGGTAAGTTGAGTTTCGTAATTATAATCGCGTTTTAACGTTTGCGCCAATGGATCATTTGCTTTTGATTCGGTTAAGTTTCGAATAGAACCATCTGACCAATACACATAAGAAGTTCCATTACCATTGCGCAAATCCCCGTAAGGGTCAAACACCAAATAACCCAAACCGGCCGAAATAAACGGTGCCACTTCGCGCTCTTTACCACCTATTTTATCGAAAAATGCGAAAACATTTAGCTCGCCGCCAAACACGGTTGATTTAAAATTACGATGGGAATCGGTGGAGTTATCGGTACCCTGGAGAGTACCATAAATTCCATTGAGGTTTATCCCCAAAATTTTTCCTATACGATAATCGACTCCAATATTGCATCCCAGCCTTGTATCGCTGAAAAAATTAGAGTTGTTTTTTTCGCCGACATCACCCGTAAATTTAAGGGCACTTATGCCCACGTTAACACCGAACTGTGCATTTGCCACAACAGCAAACTGCAACATGCTAATTAAAATTAATACCTTTTTCATCTTAGTAATTTAAGGTGTTTAAGATAGTTCAAAAATTCGGTTCTAGCAAAACTAAAGTAAAAAAGAAATCTATAGGGAAACCACTGAGTAATTTGTAAACATGTGGTTGTTAAAAGGGCTTATAAATTTGAGGTACGCCCGCCATCTACAGGGAGGTTAATTCCATTGATGTAAGAGGCTGCCGGAGAGGCCAGAAAGGCCACCGCACTTGCAATTTCGGAAGCTTCGGCAAAACGACCCATTGGTATTTCGTGTTGCATTTTCGATTTTACCTCTTTAATTTCTAAATGGTTTTTGGCTGCATTGGTGTTAATAATTGATTCTAAACGTCCGGTATTTGTTGCACCCGGCAAAACATTATTTACCGTAATATTAAATTTACCTAATTCGCCGGCCAATGTTTTTGACCAATTTGCAACAGCCGCTCTAATGGTATTTGACACTCCTAAATTTGGTAAAGGCGCTTTTACAGATGTTGAAATAATATTAATTATTCGTCCGTACCCCACATTTTTCATTCCCTCGATACAGGCTTGTGCTAAAATATGATTGCAAATAAGATGATTGTTAAATGCCGAAATAAACTCGTCGGTTTTTGCTGAGGCAATTGGTCCACTTGGCGGACCACCGGTATTATTTACCAGAATGTGTACCGGCGAATAACGTTGAATGTAGTAGTCGAGTAAAATTTTTAATTTATCCGGTTCCGAAAAATCTACACACAAATACGAATGTATCTGTCCAACACTTGTATTTAATTCGGCTTTTGTTTGCTTTAAAGATTCTTCGTTGCGCGCCACGAGTGTAACGTTAGCACCCAAATTAGCCAATTCGATTGCTACTGCTTTACCAATGCCCTGAGTGCTTCCACAAACGAGCGCTCTTTTATTTTTTAAATCTAAATTCATAAACCATCTTTTAGTTCCTTTAATATTTCTGAGATAATATTACTTTCGTACCCTTTTGAGGAAGCGAATAAAAATAATTTTTGTTTTCTTTTTATTTTATCAGCCTCTTTTAATTGATTATTTTTTTGCAAAATTATTTTTTCTAAGGTAGCAAAATAATCGTTAAGGTTAATTTGTTGAAGGGCTTTGTTAACGCAATATTCGCTTACTTGTTTGGCTCTTAGAGCAGATTTAATTTTTATTTTACCCCATTTTTTAATTCTGAATTTTCCGCCGGCATAAGCTAGGGCAAATCGTTCTTCGTTTAAAAAATTGTGCTCAATTAAATTGATAATAATTTGTTCGACTTCGTTTTTATGCAAACCGTATTCGTACAATTTATTGCGTGCTTCTTGTTGCGAGCGTTCCTGATAAGCGCACCAGCTCTCAATTTTTTGTGCGGCAACGGCGGGACTCAATTTTTTTTTTAAGATTTTATGAAGGTCCGATTCCATTCTGCTAAAATATTGATTACACTTGTAAGAAGAAAACCTATAATGAAGTTACCGCAACAACTTTTAAACAGTTTAAAAAATCAGAAAGGTTTTGATGAGGAAGCTTTTGTGGCGGTTCATAACGATGAAGAAAAAACTACTTCCATCCGTTTGAATCCGTTTAAGCCGGTTGAATTGGATTTTGAATTGGGCGAAAAGGTAAAATGGTGCGATTCGGGATTTTATTTACGCGAGCGGCCCTCCTTTACATTTGATCCTTTGTTTCATGCAGGATGTTATTATGTTCAGGAAGCAGGTTCTATGTTTTTAAATCATGTATTAAAACAATGTGTTGATTTAAAAAAAGATTTAAAAGTACTGGATGTATGTGCTGCTCCGGGAGGGAAATCAACTTTAGTGAATAGTTTAATTAGCGAAGAAAGTATTTTAATTAGTAATGAAGTTATAAAACCGCGGGCCGAAATTTTATCGCAAAATGCAAATAAATGGGGCACTTGTAATGTGGCTGTAACCAATAATGATCCGATAATGTTTTCTAATTTAAAGGAAGTATTTGATGTTATTGTGGCCGATGTTCCGTGCAGTGGTTCAGGATTATTCAGAAAACAAGTTTCGGCCATTGAAGAATGGAGTTTAGGTAATGTTAATTTATGCAGCGCCAGGCAAAAGCGAATTTTAGGAGATGTTTTACAGTGTTTGAAAACGAATGGGCTATTAATTTATTCTACCTGTTCTTATTCGGAGGAAGAAAATGAAGCGATTGTAAAATGGCTGATAAAAGATTTTGAAATGGAAATTGTAAATGTTGCGGTAGAAGAAAAATGGGGACTCACCAATAACAAATTGGGTTACAGATTTTATCCCTATCTCACAAAAAGTGAAGGATTTTTTTGCGCAGCGCTAAAGAAAAAGCAAAGCTCTGAAAGTAATATAGTACAAAATAAAAAAAAATATACTGCTGATAGCCATCGGGAAGAAAAAATTTCGGCCAAAGAAACGAAAGTGCTGGAAGATTATTTAATTGCAAATAAAAATCATTCGGTTATTAAATTCAAAAACGAGTACAAATTAATGAGCAACGCCCTGCTTGATTTTTGGCACCGGCACGGAATTGGTTTGTACTTTAAAAATTGTGGTACCACACTCGGCGAAATAAAACACGATGACTTTGTACCGAATCACGAATTTGCTCAGAGCATTTTTTTAAGTGATAAAATTAATAAAGTAAATTTAAGCCGAACTGAAGCGATTAGCTTTTTAAAAAAAGAAAATTTATATCTGAAAGCCGAAAAAGGAATTTGTTTAATGACTTATAAAAATTTTGGTTTGGGATGGGCAAAAATTTTGGATAACCGAATTAATAATTATTTACCAAAAGATTACCGCATTTTAAGCAGCGAAGAAATTTAGTTTCCTAAATTTTTCATGTTTTTAAAAATAATTTTTATATCTTTTTCTACTTTGTAATCTTTAGAGTAAGACAAAAACAATAAATTTATTTTATCATTTGCAATATCAATATTGGAAGCATCGGCCGGCGTGAGAACGGAAGGTTTTAACTCCGGTAAATCTTTTCGCGGAGCTTTACCATATCCCACCCACGAATAAATTCCAAAAAATACTCTGAAGCAATTACCAATAAATTGCAATTTATTTTTTTGAATAAAAATAAGAATCGGAGAAAATAAAAGCAACAAGGATGAAGACATTAAATCGAACAATCGTTTTTTACGTTTATTTTCGGGCTTACCCACATTGTTTACATCAATTACATATAAATCGCCGGCGGTATCAATACTGTTGCTGCCAATTATGGAGAGGCTCTGGGGTGGTGCAATTTTAAAATCGAGACCCTTTGTAACCAACGTTAACATTTGTTCAATAATATTTTGGGAGGAAATATCACGTGCACAAAAAATAATTTCGTTAATAGAATGTATTTCCACAATTTCATTTATCTGACTAAAATTTCCAATAAAGGAAGCGTTTTTCAGTCCATTTTCGTTATTGCTTACAAAGCCAACAAAGCCGGCATTAATTCTGGTTTCTTTTAATAAATTGTACACGCGGTCAAATTCTTCTTCGCTTCCAATAATAATAATGCGTTTACTTTTTTCTTCGAGTTTAAAAGCAAAACGTTTTATTCTCACCAAATGATAAATTAATCGGGTGATTGAATAAATTAAAACAGTATACACTGTACCTAATAAAATTAAGGCCCTCGAAAAACGATAACTTTCGGGCAAGAGCGAATAAATAATTAAAATAGTGGCCGTTCCTACTAAAACCCCTCTTACCATTTTTACCAAACGAGTGGGTTTATCGTAACCCCCACTTAAAAAATTAAAGAACATCCAAATTAAAGTGTATACAGGAAACGCAATATTGATTAATTTTTCTTGATAAAAACCCTGCGCAAATTTAAATTCCGATTCATAAAAATCTTTTATTAAATATAATCCCAATAAGATTAAAATAAAGTCGATAGCCGGAAAAAAAGCTTGCTTTAAAAAACGCGCCGCAATGGCTGTAGTTGCTCTTAAATATATAGCGAGATGAATTAAGAAACCAAATAATTTTGCGTTACCACTGCTAAAATGTTTCTGAGCAAAAATGGCCATGGCCTTATAAAAAACAAAAACATAATTTACGCTGCTTTTTTTTGTGCTTTCGCCTTTGTAATGAATGATACTGGATTCTGCAAAATAATAATTTTTAAATCCGCCCAAAGTTATTCTATAAGAAAGGTCAATGTCTTCGCCATACATAAAATAATTCTCATCGAGTATACCCACTTTATCCAATGTTTCTTTTCTCAATAACATAAATGCGCCGCTGAGAACATCCACCACATGATTTTTATTTTTATCTAAATAAGTTAAATGGTATTGTCCGAATTTTTTTGAACCGGGAAATAATTTTGACAAACCAAATATTTTGTAAAACGCCACCGATGGAGTTGGCAAACCGCGTTTTGACTCGGGTAAAAAATTTCCTTTGCCGTCAACCATCTTAATTCCCAAACCACCGGCATCGGTGTGTTCGTTCATAAACTGAATGGCTTTTTCAAAAGTATCTTCCTGAACAACTGTATCCGGATTGAGCAGTAAAATATACTTGCCCGAACACTGGCGAATAGCCTGATTATTGGCCACAGCAAAACCGGTATTAATTTTATTGGCAATAAGTTTTACTTCCGGAAATTTTTGTTTTACAAACGCAACAGAACCGTCGACCGAATTATTATCTACTAAAAACACTTCCACTTTTAAATTTTTGGAAGCATTAACCACCGAATGCAAACACTGTTCAACAAAGTGTTTAACGTTGTAGTTTACAATTATAACTGATAAATCGTACACACTATAAAAACGTTAAAAATACCAAATAATTGCGGGTTAATCCTTCTTAATTTATTAAATGCTTGTATTAATTTCTTTTGTTAAATTTGTGCCCTGAAATTTCGTTCTTTTTATAATAAAAATGGTCTCGTAGTCGCGAGGCAAGGCTCGCGATGGCGAGTTTACCTCGCCACTCAAATGATTGCTGTTGGTATAATTTTTTGGTCTCGTAGCTCAACTGGATAGAGCAATAGCCTTCTAAGCTATAGGTTCCGCGTTCGAGCCGCGGCGGGATCACCGGTGCCAAACCGAAAAAACCCTCACAGATTTATTTCCGATTTATCGGAATATTTCGGGCTGAGGGTTTTTGCTTTTTGAAAAATGCATCAAACTACATCTGCCTCGTAACAATTGATTTTATACCTGATTAATTATTATATTTACTTTAATAAAAGAAATTTTTAGGCTATTCGATTTTTAATAAGATAAAATGTTAGAACTAAACAAACCTAACTTCTCAAAATTTAAGTTCGAAACAAATTCATTAATTGGATTAATGATTATCTGTCTACCTTTTTCGGTGAAATTATTTTTTCCGGGAATTAATACTGAAATCATTTATCCATCCGAATTGTTCGTCGGTTTACTTGCCGTTTTGTTTTTTTTCAATGTCTTTTTTAATAATACCAAGGTTTCAATAGATAAAGCATTCTTAATGCATCCAATTACCTTGCTAGTGTTACTCTATTCGACTATCAATTTATTTTCCTCGGCTTTTTCCACTATGCCGTTGGTTTCTTTTAAAGCACTAACAGTAAAGTATTGCTATATAATTGTTTTTTATTTTTATCTCCATATATTATTGAAATCTTCAGTTAATAGTTTTTTGGAAATGTTTAAAATGTACGGTTATTCTTTAGCCGCAGTTTCAGTTTACATTATTATTTCCCAAAGTCATTCAGGTTTTAACAGACCCGGGTCTGGTTTTGTATCTTATCCTTTTTATAACGACCATACTATTTACTCAGCAGCTTTAGCATTTATCATACCAACCTTTTTATCCATTTCTTTTTTGTCAAAAACGTTTCAAATTAACAAAGCTAAATTAATTATTGTTTTGGTGTCATTGCTTTTATTAATTTTTAATCTTTACTTTTCTTTTTGTAGGGCTGCCTGGATAAGTATTTTAATTTGTTTTATTTTTTACCTTCTCATTTTAATTGGTGCACGGTTTTATACTTTTCTTGTTTTAATCTTTTCCATAATATGTGTAGCCTTATTTTGCTTCAATTCAATCGCAAGCAATTTTAAAAGCAATAAAATAGATTCTAATAAAGATGGCGCGGGTTTGTATGAACAGGTATTTTCGCTCACAAATATTTCTAACGATGTTAGCAACACAGAGAGACTTAATCGGTGGAGTTGTAGTTGGAGAATGTTTTTGGATAAACCAATTTTGGGATTCGGACCCGGTACTTATCAATTTCAATATCTCAAATATCAATTACCAAATGAAACCACTTATTTAAGTTCTTCCAAACCATTTCAACCGGGTTCCACAACATATCA